>JAFQCL010000017.1 GCA_017416425.1 Clostridia bacterium | reverse complement strand
GGGAATATTTGTGGTGCCCGCGTGAGGATCGGAAGGGCATTGCATAAGCCGCCGCTTACTCAGGATGACCTAGCAAGAAAGATCAACCTTATGGGAATGGATATGACCCCTCTGATCGTTTCCCGCATTGAAAAGAATCAACGCCACGTTTGCGATGCGGAGCTTCAAATGCTGTCAAAGGCGCTGGGCGTATCCATGGACTGGCTATGCGGCTGTGGCGAGGATATTGAAAAGTAAAAAGGAATGTACCGGTTTTAGCGGAAACATCCCTTTTCTTAGATTATCGATTTTTTGCGTTCCAACACCCCATATCAATTACTACTGAAACGGTGATGTAGTCTTTTATGCTCTTATTTCGGTATTTGTCGCCCTCGGCATTGAAAACCATATGACGCGAAAAATGCCTAAATCTAAGGATTTCTATAAGGTTTCTCTTTGTAGCAACATTACCGTCTCAACGTGGCTCGTCCACGGAAACATATCGACCGGTTGAATGGTGGAAGGAACATAGCCGTTTTCCGCAAGCAGCTTAGAGTCGCGTGCAAGGGTGGCCGGATTGCAGGAAACATATACCACGCGCCTTGCTCCGCTTTCGGCTATCGCGCTAAGCACAGCTTCATCACAGCCCTTTCTCGGGGGGTCTATCACGATGCAGTCGGCAGATATCCCCTCTCCTATCATATTTGGCAAAATATCCTCTGCTTTGCCGCATCTAAAATCAGCATTTGTAATAGCATTTCTAAGTGCATTTCGCTTTGCATCCGAAATCGCTTCGGCTACCTCCTCAATGCCATATACAAAGTCCGCATGCCTTGCAAGCATCAATGAAATAGTGCCTATTCCACAATATACATCCAATACTGTGTCCGTTTCACAAAGCGCGGCAAATTCAAGCACCTTACCGTATAAAAGCTCGGTTTGTATGGGATTTACCTGCAAAAACGAAGCAGCGCTCACCTCAAAATCAAGATCGCATATACGCTCTGTTACGGTCGGCATACCGTATATAGTGTTAAAACGCTCTCCTAATATCACATTGGTGTTCTTTGGGTTTATATTGTGTACTACGCTTTCTATGCTAAGAACATTGCTAATAAGCATATCGATTAGCTCGTCCTTATGCGGTAGTAGACCCGTTGTCACGATCACGACCATGGTTTGCCCAAGTGTTGTCGTGCGCACCATGACATGTCTTAATACGCCTTTTTTAGTCTGTTCATCATATGCGGTGATATTGTAGATATTCGCCCACTCGCGTACTATCCGCATAGAGGCTATGCTTTCGCTTTGCTGAAGCATGCAGTCATCTATAGGAATGAGCCTATGGCTGTTTTTAGCATAAAAGCCCATCTCCACCACTCCATCTATCATGGCGCAAGGAAAGCTGGCCTTATTGCGATATCCGGTATTGTGTTGCATGCCAATGCAAGGCTGAACGGAGATATCCTTAAAACCGCCTATACGCTCAAAGGCGTCCGCTACGCGCTGCCTTTTAAATTCAAGCTGCGCGTCATAATCAAGATGCTGAAGAGTGCATCCTCCACACCTTTTTGAAACACCGCAGGGCTCCTCTATCCTGCTTTCTGAGGGCTCCAAGACCTGTATTAGCTTGCCTATGGCGTAGCTTGGCATGGGTTTTATTATATGAACGAGCACCCGTTCATTGGGAAGCGCGCCATCGACAAATACGGTGTATCCGTCAAGTCTGCCTATGCCCTGTCCCTCTGAGCCAAGCGCGTCTATGGTAATTTCTATATCATCATTTCGTTTAAGAGGCGGCTGTTTTTTCATAATGATCACCTTTTATAATACTATAAAGCTTTATCCTTTCGATAAGATCGCTTGCGGCTAAAATCTTGCCAAAACATCGTTGCTGAAATCATACAGCTTCTTATCAAAGCAGTCCAAGGTTGCTATGGCCTCTGCAAAGGAAACATCTATTATCTTGTTATCCTTTATACCCACGGCTCTTCCGCCTATGTCGTTCTTTAAAAGCTCTGCGGCACGCATACCAAACCGTGAGGCAAGCACCCTGTCTGAGGCTGTGGGATTGCCGCCCCTTTGCACATATCCTGGGACTATAGCCTTGATATCTATTCCCGTCTTATTATGTACAAACTCGGCAAAATCGGCCGCTCTACCTGCACCTTCCGCGATAACCACTATACTCGTTAACTTCCCTCTAAGCTTAAAATCCATAAGCTTTGCCGCAGCTTCATCCCACTCCATACAGCATTCACTTGTTAATATAAGGTCGGCCGCTCCTGCGATTCCTGCCCAAAGCGCAATGTCACCGCAGTTTCTGCCCATTACCTCAACTACACCCACCCTGTCATGGGCACGCATGGTATCTCTTATGTTATATATCTCATTTGTGATGGTGTTTACAGCCGTATCAAAGCCTATCGTAAAATCCGTATAGCCCATATCGTTATCAATGGTACCAGGGATACCAATAATAGCCACACCCATATCGTTTAAAAGTTCTGCTCCTTTAAAGCTGCCATCTCCGCCTATTACAACAACACCCTCTATATCGTATGCGCAAAGCATTCTATAAGCTTTTTTTCGCCCATCCTCCGTTTTAAACTCCTCAGACCTCGATGTCCTGAGTATAGTACCGCCCTTATGCATTATATTTTCAACCTGCGCGTGATTCAGCTTTTCTATCCGTCCGGCGATCAAGCCCACATATCCGTGATAAATGCCGAATGTCTCCATGCCCATAGCATCGCATGCCTTAAATGTCGCGCGTATCGCCGCATTCATGCCCGGAGTGTCGCCGCCACTTGTAAGTATACCTATTCGCTTCATAAGTTCAGTCCCTTCCTGATTTTAAGCTTCGATCCTATTTTTGAACATATTTCACGTTTTCAGCGCCCAAAAGACCTCTTAAAAGCTCAAACAGCTTTTCACCCGGATTTACCCTAAGCTCGTTCGGCGCGAGCAGCTGGCGTCTCGTCTGCACATCATAGTATATTACATCTGTGTTCCCGGGGAACATTCGTAAAATATCCGTAATCCTTGCCCTTTTTGACTCCGCACCCTTATTAAATCTAAGATATATCCGTCCCATTGGTCTTACCCTGCCAAGCGGAGCAACTTCATCCACAATTATGCTATTTCCCTGCCCTTCCTTAATGCTGAGCCTACCCGATACCGAAACTATGCTGTCCGGAACTATCAAGTTTTCATATTTTTCCATCACCGTTTTAAATATAACAAGCTCTATAGATCCGGTCATATCCTCAAGCGTAGCATATACGACAACATTATTCGAGCGGCTCACCTTTTTCTTTGTAGAGGTGATTATCCCTCCCAAAGTGACACTATCGCCCTCACCGGCCGCAAAGTCACCCGATTCATCCGCCTGCGTAAGTCCCCCGGCTGTATATTTCATATCGGCAAGATCCTTTTCATGCTCTACAAGAGGATGACCGCTTATGTATACTCCCGTCGCCTCCTTTTCCATCGAGAACATCACTCTCGGAGAAAATTCACTGATGCTTGGAAGCTCATCTTCCATATCAGAGCTGTCCCCTATCATATCAAAAAGCGACATCTGCCCCATGTCCCGCATTTTTCGGTTTCCCGCCTCGCCGTTTATATAGCCTTCATACACCGCAAGAAGCTGAGCGCGGTTTCCAAAATCATTAAAGCAGCCCGCCTTGATAAGCCCCTCTATCATGCGCTTATTAGATGATGGGGTTCTTCTTACAAAGTCCCTTAGCGACTTAAATTCGCCATGCTCCATGCGCTCGCGTATCATTTCATCCATGGCCTTTTCGCCGACATTTCTAACAGCCGCAAGACCGAACCTTATCGACCCAGCCTCTACCGAGAACCTTGAAAAGCTTTTGTTTATGTTCGGTGGAAGCACCTTTATACCCTGTTTTCTGGCAGAGCCAATATACTCCGTTACTTTATCGGCATTTCCAAGGTAACTGTTTATAAGCGCAGTCATGAACTCCACGGGAAAATAACGCTTAAGGTAGGCTGTCCTATAGGCAACAACAGCATAAGCCGCCGCATGCGATTTGTTAAACGCGTATGACGCGAAATCCATCATCTCATCAAAAAGCTTGTTTGCAACCTCATAGGGTATGCCCGTTTTAATGGCGCCCGCAACGCCATCTTCCTCTATCCCATAAAGGAAATTATGGCGCTCTTTTGCCATAACGTCATGCTTTTTCTTTGACATAGCTCTGCGAACAAGGTCGCTTCTTCCCATAGAGTATCCCGCAAGCTCTCTTACGATGCGCATTACCTGCTCCTGATAGACCATGCAGCCATATGTGGTAGAAAGTATGGGTTCAAGCATCGGATGAGCATAACGGATCTTATCCGGGTTTCGCTTGCCTTCAATATACTTTGGTATCTGATCCATGGGGCCGGGTCTATACAACGAAATTCCCGCTATCAAATCCTCAAGACAGCTCGGCTCAAGCTGCATCATAAACTTTCGCATGCCTGCGGATTCAAGCTGAAATACACCATCCGTATCGGCAGCCGAGATCATGGCATATACTTCCTTGTCGTCATAGCGAAGCTTTTCCATGTCTTCACAGGTCTTCCCGCTCTTTTCAATGTATTCAAGGGTATCGCGTATTACGGTAAGCGTTCTTAGGCCAAGAAAATCCATTTTCAAAAAGCCAAGCTCCTCAAGCGTCCCCATTGGGAATTGCGTTGTCAATGCCTCGTCATTCTTTTGAAGGGGTATATACTCCATAATGGGCTCTGCGGATATCACAACGCCAGCGGCATGTGTGGAAGCGTGTCGCTGAAGACCCTCAAGCTTTAAACTAAGATCAATGATGCGCTTTACCCCCGGGTCTGACTTATATTGCTCCATAAGTTCAGGCGATCTTTCCAAAGCCTCTTTTAGCGTAATATTAAGAGTATTTGGCACAAGCTTTGCTATCCTATCCACATCCGCATAAGGCACATGAAGGGCTCTGCCGACATCCTTTATAGCGCCCTTTGCAGCCATAGTGCCGAATGTAATTATCTGAGTTACGTGAGATTCTCCATACTTTTCGGTCACATAGTCAATGACCTCCTGCCTTCTTTCAAAGCAGAAGTCCACATCTATATCAGGCATGGAAATGCGTTCGGGATTGAGCAGGCGTTCAAAAAGAAGGTCATATTCAAGCGGATTTATGCCCGTTATGCTTAGACAATATGCTACAAGGCTGCCCGCTCCGCTGCCTCTGCCGGGCCCTACCTGTATGTTTTTACTTCTGGCATAGCGAATAAAATCCCAGACTATGAGGAAATAGTCCGAAAAACCCATGTCCCTTATAACTTTTAACTCATATTCAAGCCTTTCAAGCTCGCGTGCTCCATAATTCGGTATACGCTCTTTAATATAGCTGTAACACATATCCGAAAGGTATTCATCACTTGTCATTCCGTCGGGAACGTCAAAGCTTGGAAGATGGCGCTCGTTAAAGGCTATGGTTACATCGCATTTATCGGCTATTTCCTTTGTAGTCTCTATCGCGTCCTTATAGCTGAAAAGCATTTTTTTCATCTCTTCTTCGGATTTTAAGTAAAATTCATCACAGCCCATGCGCATACGGTTTTCCTCATCCACATAGCGGTTCGTCTGTATACAAAGCAGTACATCCTGCGCTTCGGCATCATCCTTTGTTACATAGTGTATGTCGTTGGTAGCAACGGTCTTTATGCCCAGTTCCTTTGCAAGGGTATCAAGCTTTGGTAAGATTTGAAGCTGCTCATCAAGGCCATGATTCTGAAGCTCGATGTAAAAATCATCGCCAAACGCATCCTTAAGCCTTCTTGCAAGCGCATAAGCAGCTTCATCCTCATTTTCTAAAAGCAAGCTTGGAATATCGCCTGCGATACAGGCCGAAAGACATATGAGCCCTTCCTTATAGCGTTCAAGCGTATCGTAATCTATTCTTGGTTTATAGTAAAAGCCCTCAGTAAAAGCAAGCGTTGATAGCTGCATTAAATTTCGGTATCCCTGATTATTTTTAGCCAGCAAAATAAGATGTGAGTATTCGCGAACCCCTTCTTTATCGGTCATACTCTTTGGAGCAACATATGCTTCCATGCCGATTATCGGTTTTATACCCTGCTTTTTACACTCCTTATAGAAGTCGATAACGCCATACATCGCGCCGTGGTCTGTTATCGCAAGCGCGCTCATTTTAAGCTCCTTTGCGCGCGATACAAGGTCGCTTATCCTTGCCGCTCCATCAAGCAGGCTATACTGTGTATGAACGTGAAGGTGCACAAAATCCGACATATTTATATCCATAACCTTCATGAAGTGAAAGTTTCCTTTCTCGTGGAATTGGGAGAGGTTTTCTCCTGTGTAAAATAAACTTAGCTATACAATAAGCTCCTGCGCGATCTCAACTATGCGATTTAAGCGATGGCTCATTCCCGATTTTCCTATTCCAAGCATATCCGCCAGCTCAGAAAGCGTAGCCTCCATATTATTGATCCTCACCTCGGCCGCAGCCCTTAAGGGCGCGGGGAGAGTTTCAAGGCCAACCGTATCCCTTATTATCTCTATCGCCATCGCCTGCCTTGCCGCTGCCTGAGCCGTCTTTTGCATATTGGCGCTTTCACAATTGTTTTTACGGTTTATATTGTTCTTAACATCCTTTATAACGCGCACCTCCGTAAGCTCAACAGCAGCTTTGGAAGCGCCGATAAGCGCCAAAAAACTAAAAATATTCTCCGCATCTTTTATATATAAAACATAGCTCTCTTTGCGTTCAAAGTACTTTGCGGTTATATCAAAGTCGGTAAAAATTTTGCATAATACTTCCGCAAAGCGCTCAGTCCTGCAAACGATCTCCATATGATATGATTTTTTAGGATCGGTGATCGATCCTGCCCCAAGAAATGCGCCTGTAAGCAGCATTTTCTTTTGCGCATCATCCGGATAATCGTATTCGCGCTCGTTTCCGATGTCCATAAGCCCGGTATCTGATATAAGACGGCTCACATCCTCACCCTCGATGGTCACGATGGTGCTTCTTGAATTGATCCCAAGCTTATCGCTTACGGATATGGAGCCCGAAACGCTATAGAGCTTGGTCGCAAGCTTTATTATCAGCTTTGCCGTTGGATAGCTCTCCGTAACGTATCTTAGCGCTATTTTTCCGGTGCCAATGGAAATATTTCCGGCTGTAAGCGTGATTCCGGTCAATACTAATAGCTTTGCACGGTCATTTTTAAATTTTTGATTTGTAAGTTCATATTTGGTTTCCAATGAAAAAGACATACTAATTCCTCTTATGAAGCATAAAACAGAGATCATTCATCGCTTTTAAATCTTGATTCAATATCCTTTGCTTCCGTTGAAAGATCCCTATGCACCAATGTAACATCAGCCATATCCTTAAGCCTTTCACTTATGGTGCATGCAGCAAATACAGATCTGTGTCTTCCTCCGGTACAGCCAAACGCTACCATAAGCCTATGCTTATCATTTTGTTTGAATTTGGGTATAGTAAGCCTTAAAAGCTGCTCAACGGAGTTGATAAAGTTCAAAGCCGCCGGATCTGCGATAATATAGTCCACAACAGGCTGGTTCATGCCCGAAAGCGGCCGAAGTTCCGGCTCATAAAAGGGATTCTTTAAAAAGCGCATGTCAAATACCATATCGGCATCCGAAGGCACCCCTCGTTTAAAACCGAAGCTTGTTACTACAAGTGTGAATGTGTTCTTTACACTTTCTCCCATATGCATGTGCTCTATGCATAGCCTAAGCTCCTTTGGCTTTAGTTCGCTTGTATCTATAACAAATGTAGCGCATTCTTTAAGCGGCTGCAAAAGCGCCCTTTCAAGACGAATTCCCTCTTCAACCCTCACGCTCATAGGATGTCTACGGCGTGTCTCCGAATAACGTCTTATAAGTATGTCATCCTTGCAATCAAGAAATAGTATGTCATGATCCGCATCAATGGAGCTAAGCACATCTGTAATATCTTTTTTGGATATGACGCTGGCTCTGCTATCAATAGCAAGCGCGACATTCTCTATCATATTGCCCTTGCACAAAGTGATAAATGATGATACAAGCTCTGTCGGCATATTGTCAACGCAAAAAAAGCCCATATCCTCAAGGGATTTAAGAGCACAAGACTTACCCGCGCCGGAAAAACCCGTGACTATCAGCAAATACATGGTCGCTACCTCTTTCCTATATATTTTACTTCTGTTTCAAGCATTACGCCGGACATGTCGTACACCCTTTTTTGCACAAGCTCTATAAGCGCTAAAACATCGCTGCATGTAGCATTGCCTGTATTTATTATAAATCCAGCGTGTTTTGTGCTTACCATAGCGCCGCCGATACTCGTGCCCTTTAAGCCTGCCTGTTCTATGAGTGCGCCTGCAAAATACCCCTCCGGGCGTTTAAAAGTACTGCCCGCGCTGGGATATGAAAGCGGCTGTTTTTCTCTTCGCCTGGCGTTATAATCATTCATCCTAGAAAGCGCGCTCCCATCATCCGGTATAAGCTCAATTTCCGCTTCACATGTTAAAAAATCAGGAGCAATAAATCGGCTTTTCCTATAGCCCATATCATCGTCTTTAACGTCAAATGAGCAAAATTCTCCATCCATTATACCGGATACCTTCTTCAGCACCATCGACATCTCGCCATAATACGCGCCCGCATTCATGGCAATAGCGCCTCCCACAGTTCCGGGAATACCCGCTGCCCATTCAAGCCCCATAAGACCGTTTAAAACGCTCTTTTTTGCTATACTTGCTATACGGGCTCCGGCTTGTACGTTAATCCTTGTTCCGTTGATCTCAGCAGCGCTCATCCGCTCGGCTATCCTGATGCAAATGCCTTCTATACCTTCATCGCTCACAAGCATGTTAGTGCCATTTCCGATTATAATCACCTTTTTATCAAGCTCCTTTGCGATAGAAAGGCACCGCAAAAGCTCCCCCACAGAAGCCGGTTCGACCAACACCTCGGCATTTCCGCCAATGCGAAAGCTCGTATACTCCGACATGGGCATATTTTCTCTAAAGAAAATCTCTCCAAATATGGATCTATAATCGGGCATCGGCAATAATCTCCCATTACGCAAAATTACTCATATTTATTTTAAACCAAAACGAACTCAATTACAACACCGAGAGACAATACAAAAAGTATCATTATCATGCTCTGAGCGACTCGATAAGTCTGATATAGCTCTCATACGCGCCGACCTCACCTAAAAGCACCGCCTCCGCGTAGTCGTTTACTCTATGCCTGGCGGCGTTAAAAAGAAACGTATTCATCACATCGGGGCTTTTATTGCCATCATATACTCGCTGCGCCGCCTCCATCTCAAATGTTAGCGCTTCACTTAGAACAACGGCGGGAAATATACCAAGCTCTGTCAATGATAGCTGTGATCTTTCGGTAAAAAGCTCGGATATATACGACAATACATAAGGCACCTTTTGATCTGATATGTCCGCCGCGATCCCTATATACTGCACAAGATCGGTATAGCCGCTTATTGGATAATAGTTCATATTTATACCTTTACCCGCGCTATTTTTTCGTTCCATATCACCAATCGCCCTAAGATCGCAGATGTGCATCGCGGCATTTCCTGAAGAAAAGCGTTCCGCTTCACCCAGATCACATGTGATATTGAGCATAGCAGCAAGCGTGTTTTTCCCAACAAGTCCATACACATGGTTTTTTTTATTCTTACCCGTATAGTGATCAAAACGATTTGCTCCCTCGGCTATAAAGCTCACATCAACGCCCTCTTTTGGTATCGATTCTCCAAGCCTTGAGAGTATATCCATATTTATCATAAGCCCATACCCGCTGTAAAGATACGGCAGCGCAAGAAGCTCATTGTTATACACTCCAGAGCGATATAGAGAAGCGCTTACAAAATCCACATTTGGATGCTCAGTCATTGGCATTAATATTTCCGAGGAAAATAATCCCGCAGGAAATGAATAAACATCTGCTCTTTCACCATTTTGTACACGCTCAGCATATTCATCGGTTGTCATACCCAAAACATCGATATAAACGCCAAAATCCGCGTCTTCTATCTTCTTGGCGCGTTCCTTCAGCCATGTTGTTATGCTTCCAAGATAAGGCTTAAATTCCACTATATGCCAAACCGTTATAACGCCCTTATATTCCGACTCATCAGGCTGCATCCATTCACTGTACGGATCTCTCCCTATTTGATCCCTGATCATATTTGGCACCACCAAAAGATATACCACAATAAACAGGCTCATTAGCGCTGCGACTATTATACGAGTTTTTGACATATGATACCTCCTTTGCCGTGTAACTAATAATTATGCCGGCATGGCCATGATTAGGAACATTTCGCCTCCTTTTTTATGTATTTTGGTTCATAGTTCTACATGCATACTTTAAGCTGTATTCTATACTATCAGGGAAACATTATTTCCGTCATAAATGGTATAAACGGATCAAAGGAGGGTGAGAAGATCATGTACATTGAGCTATATTTTCTTGACAATCTCATAATGAATATGCTCTTGCTGCGCTTGGCCGCTGCCTTTAGATCCATGCATGTAAAGTTTTTAAAGATGCTCCTTTTTTCGCTCACAGGAGCGATCTACGCATGTTTTTCGGTAACAATAGCGCCTTTTTTGCTTCTTCCTATATTTAAAATATTGCTTTGCATCCTAATGTCGCTAACGCTCCCCTGCCATAGTATCAAAGTCTTTGCAATAAACGCGGCAGCAACGCTTGCATCAGCTTTTTTATCCGGCGGGACAGCCATTGGAATAGCGTTTTTGCTTGGAGGCCATATAGAAGGAGGCATACTTTATACAACATCGCCTATGAGATTTATACTACTAATAATGCTTATATCAGCCTTGCTTCCCAGGCTGATATGCAGTTTATTGCGAAGAAGAAGTTCCACTCCAGGTGTATTATTTACGCTCAGGCACAAGGATATAAGCATAGTAGGCACAGGTATCATAGACACGGGCAACTCACTTGTGGATCCGCTCAGCGGGCTTCCCGTGGCGGTGATGTTTTCGCCTGAGCTTAAAGCTTTTGCCAGCATACCAATACCTATCAGCACCGCATCCGGCAGTAGTGTTATATATGGATTTATACCCGAAAATTTAATCGTGGGCAGTGAAAACATACCACTGAAATGTATTATAGCGTTATCGGATGAGCCCCTAAAGCAAGCCCTGTTCCCACCCGGGCTTATTCTAAATCCGGAACCAAAGGAGGCGTTTTTCGATGGACATTTAGTAAAAGATTCCGGTAAAAACATAAACATCCCCTGAAGATGCTTGCACTACGCTTTAGTAAAAAGGAGAACATATTTTATGAAACTTGCATTTTGGTACTTTATAAAATGGTTATACAAAGTCTTAGGACTTAAAACAAGTATTGGATACATAACAAGCGGCGAATCCCTTCCACCTCCTCTTACAAAGAGTGAAGAGGAGGCTGTGTTATCCAGACTTTCCATCGGCGATACCAGTGTTCGTCATATCCTCATTGAGCGTAATCTCAGACTGGTAGTGTATATAGCAAGAAAATTCGAAAACACGGGCACATGTGTGGAGGATCTGGTATCGATAGGTACTATAGGCCTTATAAAAGCTGTAAATACATTTGACCCCTCAAAGCAGATAAAGCTTGCTACATATGCATCGCGCTGCATAGAAAACGAGATACTTATGCATCTTAGAAAGTCTAGTAAATATAAGCTTGAAGTCTCCCTGGATGAGCCTTTGAATGTCGACTGGGACGGTAATGAACTGCTGCTTTCGGATATACTCGGTACCGATCCTGATGAGCTTTCAAGACCTATGGAGGATGAGGTGGATAAGGAGCTGCTATTTGCGGCTATGAAAAAGCTTAGCGCAAGAGAGCAGCGTATAGTCGAGCTACGCTTTGGGCTGTTTGGCAATTCGGAATACACGCAAAAGCAGGTCGCAGATATGCTCGGTATATCCCAGAGTTATATTTCTCGTCTTGAAAAGCGTATAATGCGACAGCTAAAGCGAGAAATACTCCTGCTTGAGCAATGATGCCAATGCCACTGGTAAACTAAAAAGAGTTCAAAAGAACGAGTGAAGAACAGGCGCCTGATCTTCACTCGTTCTCCAGTTGGCGCAAGGCTTAATATCACCTTGAAACGATCCGCCCACTTGTGCTAAAATATGGATAACGATTACAAGGAAGTACTTACAAATGGATTTCAGACCGATACGCCTTGAGGATAAATCCCTTATTGAGCATTATGTAAGGGCATGGGGTCTTATAAACTCATCTTACACCTTTACCAACCTCTTTATATGGGGGCACTCAGATAATATACTTATTGCCGAGGAGCAAAACGTGCTTTATATCATGTTTTGCTTTGGAGGAAGAATAAATCTCCTGGCTCCCATACCCGAGAGCACGCAGTATGATTATGAAAAGGCAGTAAACATCGGAGCTGATTATCTTAAATCCATCGGTAAGCCGGTGCGATTTGCTTACGCAAGCGAAAGTATCTATGAAGCTTTTTCCACACAATGCCACGGAGCTCATTTTGAGCTTGACAGAGGAAACTGCGATTACATATATAATTCCGCCGACCTTATCACACTGTCCGGCAAGCACTTTCATGCAAAGCGGAACTTTATAAATCGTTTCCATAGCATCTATCCGGACTATAGCTTTGTGCGCATCACCCCTGATATGGAGGCTGAGTGCGCATCGGTATTCAGCGAATGGCTGCATAATAAAAACGTTTTACTCCCCGGCATGGAGGGCGAAGGTCCCGCTATAACAAGGCTTATACGCAACATGGATACGCTTTCTGTATTTGGAGGCGGCATTAAAGTTAGGGGCAGGCTTATCGCGGCATCCTTCGGCGAATTAATAACGCCTAAGATCGGGCTTGTGCACATTGAAAAAGCCAACGACCTCTACAGCGGCATATATCCCATGATAAATCAAAGCTTTTCAAACGCTTTTTTTGGCCACACAGAGCTTATAAACCGTGAAGAGGACATGGATATCGAGGGGCTTCGAAAATCCAAGCTTTCATATCACCCAAAAATGCTCATAGAGAAATATACAGTAAGCTTTGAGGAAATATGATGCGGCTCGAATGTAGGCTTATAAAACACGAAGAATATGCTGAGGCAAAAAGGCTGTGGGCCATCTGCTTTCCTGAGGACGGAGATGCTTTTATCGACTACTACTATGCCAAAAGGACGGATCCCAGCCATATATATGGGGCTTTTGGGGGTTCAAAAATGCTATGTATGATGCATATCATACCGCAGCTTTTAAAGCTAAATTGCGAAACAAAGCCCGTTGCGCTGATCGCAGGCATTGGTACTCTGCCTGAATTCAGGCGAAAAGGCGTATGTAGAGAGCTGTTTTCCCATATATTTAGCGAGCTTTACAAAAAGGGCTATACTGCTTTACTGCTTCAGCCCTTTAATGTTGATTTTTACAGGCAATTCGGCTTTGAGCCCTTTGTAAGGCATCAAAGGGTATCCTTTTCATCGAAAGCAGTTGCTCCAATCTCCTCACCATGCCCCCTTTCCCCCGGTGAGCTCTTTTCACTATATTCAAGCCATGTCGTCGAAAAGTTCCCGATAGCCGTTAGGAGAACTCCTGAATATTGCTCAAAACTCATAGAGGAATTTTCTACGTTTGGCTATGCGCTAAGGTGTGGGGATGCCTATGCGCTCGGCTACGGCAGCTATGTGCAGGAGCTTGCCGGCTCTTTGAGCTGCAAAAATAGGCTTCTTTCCCATTTAGCCCTAAAATATGGCATGCTGACCGCGCCTTTTCCATATAAGCCCGGCGCTCCATCGCTCGAAGTATTCAATATGATAAAGGTTCTGTCAAAGCAAGCGTTTCTTTTAGGAACAGGCTTTTCCTCGATAAACGAACTTACGGATCCAACGCTTTCGTTTATACTGGATAAATACTGATCATTTGAGCTTACTCACATACCCGGGCACAGCCCCTTCAAATACGACATGTAGCGCATCATCACCATCTGGCTCCTTCTCCGATGCCTTTATATCCATATCTATCAATAGCTTTGCCGCAGAAATTCTGTCGGTCGGCTTTTGAGATTCATCCGTACAGAGCCGCATCAATACCTTCGCTATCTCTGTTTTTTCCTTCTTGGTCAAAACACCATTTTTACATATTTTTTTCATTATATTTCATGCTAACTTTCTCACAACGAAAGCTTCCTTTTTTATGGATTTGAAAGTGATTTATGCTTTTACAAAATAAAAGTCTGTTGACTTGGAAAGTTAAAAATACGTTTTGAAAATTCATTTTCAAACTTATTCACCTTTTATTTGTCACACGGTATCATTTTGTTGTAAAATAACACATATTGTTGCCTTTTGGCGTGAATACTACTGATTTAGGAGTGTAACTATTTTGAAAAAAATTAATTTTTCGCTTTTTTTAGCATTTTTCTTAATATTTTGTTTTAGCGCTTGCAAAGTTCCCACTGAACTGCCGACCCTAATAACCCCGCCTTCGTATCCGGAATATACCCCAGATGATTCGCCTGAAAATAGCGTTATTGAGCTTGAAACCACTACGATCTACTATCCCGCAAACAGCACAGAGGATAGTGCAAACTATCGACTGACCTATACCATACCCAAATTCAGCAGTGAAAGCCATATCCATGCCGATGAGCTCAATTCGGCAGTTTCACACTACCTTGATACGCTTTTGATCGGTGTCAGTCAGGAAAGGGTGCCCTATGCGGATTCTACGGAGCTTATCCTCCCATATACCGACGTTACATGCAGCGTTCGCTTTGCACGAGGTTATACCAATATAGTGTTTACCGATGAAAGCAGTTTTGGTTCTGATGTCGTTACAAATACTCATGTGATCGTTGCGGATGAGCAGGGTATCGAGCGCTCGCTTGGCTATGTTGTGGGACTTTACGATCCAAATGATATTGTAGGCCAGCAGATACTTCAAATTATCCGTGGATCGGATGATTCTGGTTCCGTTTACTACCACGATATAGAGCTTAGCAACATTTCAGCGGCTATCGATCTTTTTAACGGCTATGAGGTGACCTCTGACGGATTTATCATCTATATTGATGCGGGTGTAGTAAGCGCATACGGCAGTCACAGCTTTGAAATACCCTCACGAGTTCTGCAGCCAGGCTTTGTAGGGGATATCATAAGTACAAACGCTTTTTCGGGTATAAGGCTCATTATCGATGACCTTTTAACAGCGATCACTATGCAGGGACAAACAAGCTTCAACGGTACGCCTGACCCATATTCTGCCGCTTATACCATGGCAAATTACTTTTTAAACGGTGATTATCAGCGCACCGAAGGCGCTATCCTTATAGATAAAGCGGACTATGACGCTGCTTATTTTGGTATTTTTGATACAGACATATTGCAAAGCCTGCCTGCAAACGCCGATTTTGTCACGCTTAATGAGGATACATATGCCATTACCGACACTGGTATCAACCTGTTTTACGGCATGGATTATCAAGATGCCTTTTCGGACGACTTAGGTGCTATAACCCTGGTGGGAAGGCTTATGTCCGGCCATCCCGGCGGTTCCGTATCCTGTGTATCAACCAGGGTCGAGATATGCCTTATCCCCGATGAAACCTCTTTGTTTGGATATAACATCTCATCAATTGCGATAGTTTAGTTTTTCGCAGGGCTTTTCTCAAAGACTCCGTCCCCGACTTCCTGCCCAAAGCTTGCCGCCCCAGCGCCTTTGTCAAAAGATGTATCCCCTTCTTCAGGGCGAATGCCCTACGCCCAATAGCTTGCGAATCTTAAGCGGAAAATAAGGCTTGAAATGAAAAGTAAAGGCTTCTCATGGTTTGTGGCGCAACCGTGTCAAGGGCAGAAGCTCCTTTTGGGGCTCGGGGCAAAGCCCCGAGCCCCAAAAAAACTCTTTTTACCGCTTCCCTTAAAGATCCTCTGCATCCTGTACCGGCCTATCGCCATCTTCGCCCATGCCTGTAAAGCTTCCAAGCACATCGGATCTAATAAAGCCCTTGCCTGTATCTACCAGCGCCCGAGTAAGCCTTTGGCGTCTTTTTTTCTTCATAGCACACCTCCTTTTTATCTAGTTTGCCGCAGCGCTTTTATTGGTATACTCTTTCATAAGCGATATTGCATGCTCCTTTCCTTCGAAAATCATAAGATCAAGCGCAACATCCTGCTTTATTATTCCGTGCTGCACAAGACTTAAAATCAATTCATTATGTGAAATGGTACTGAATGCGTTTGCATGCTGTACCTTTACACTTACCTGCATTTCAGTTGGAATCCTGCTAAGCTTAAGCTCACTCAGCTTTGGAAGTATTGAAAATTCACGTTCTATATTGATCTCAAGCTGTACAGCTTCGCAAAATGCCGCATATATGCTCCTCTGTGCAAGGCGCGACCTTTTGCTTGCCATCTCCTGCAGCGCTGCAATGGCGCTTGCGGCCGTAACTCCTGCCGCAACACTTCCTCGCGATATATCGTTGGAACCGGATTCCTCCTTTATGCTGCTTCTTACTGATTCCATGTATTCAAACACATATGCCGGCAGCGGAGCTGTTGAAAACCAGCTTATTCCGCTTAAGCTGTCACCCTCATGTACCTCTTTGGACCAATCACGAAGATCGTTTGCATCAAATCCCGAAGCGCCCGTGATCAAAAGCTTATTATGTGATGCCATCAGCGCGTTTTTTAGCACTATCTGATCCAGCTTATCCGCAACGAGCTGCCTGTTTTCAAACATATCCGCTATTCCGTAGCCAAGATAGGTTCCCTTGCGTTCATAGAGGGCGCTTGCTACAAAGGGATAAAATCCATGTTCAAAATAGCCATATGACTTAGATACGCTGCTGTCCTCAAGCATTACGCTTCCAGCCAGTTTACACATATGAACCTCATGTTTTCCTGTCTTTGCGTTAAATTTTCGCTCCCAGCACTCTATGAGCATTATGGTATCGCTCTGATCAAGCGAAGCAAAGGCATCCCTTGTTTTATCATGGGTATATCCATCTGAAATCATCATATCGGCATAATCAGGATAATACTTAAAGTACCATTCCCTGCGATGGGGCTTAAATTTAAATATGGCTCTTGAGTCCTGTATATCGGTACAGTATGGGTCGAACATTATGCTTCTTGAATCGACATGCTTTAAAAATGCACCTCCGACTCCGCCTGCAGCATAAGGATCAAAACCAACTTCCAGTACCATCATGCCCCCTACCAAAAGATCGTGAAGCATACGGTGGTATTCCCTGTCAAAATGGCTTCGCTTATGGTTTTCCCGTACAACCTCCGTGAGCGTGGCAGCCACCTCTACATAACGCGGGTCATCAGCGGTGATAACTGCCTCCGGTATCATCTCAGATAGATCCGCTCTTATACTTTCGACCGTTGAAAAGATCACGGGCGTTACCGGCTTTGGCTCTCTTTCATCAACACCTTGCATCTCCTCCCAATGCTGCCCATGATAGAGTTTCTCACAACGTTCAAGACGCATCCATTCCTGTGCGTACAGATCCATGTACTCATTAAAAAGCGCATATATCTCCTCTATGCGCTTTTGATCCTGCTTTTGTTTTTTTCTTCTCATCACTTTATCCTTTCCTATGAATTAAAAAATGTATTTTTTCCGCCTTCCGTACCAAATGGGTCAAAGATGCTTTTTTTTTGCTCATAAACCTTTGCCTTTCCGGGTCTTGACATAAGAGCATATCTTAGCGCTTCGGGAGCATGATCCTCGCCGTCAGCGGCATCCTCACGATTATGCGAGTCGTATACCAGCATGGGCAGCGTTCGGATCAAGTTGTTGCAGCAGGGAAATGCCTGCCATCGCGGTCTACCGGAGGTATCCTCTGCCAAATATTCCCTAACACGCTGCCAACCAAGCACTCGTGAGTTGTCCGCAGGTATCAGAGGCACGCCAAGCTTTAAAAACAGCTCCGCAATGCATTCCCCAAGGTATCCACCCTGAGATGAAAGCACTGCGCCTCTCTTTTGCCACATATCCGGTGATGCAACGGTATATGAAATATGTTCATCCCCACTTTCCTTTAAAATATCCCTTGCTATCTGATCGGCCCTTTGCTGCCTCACATAAAGTTCGCGATATGTGTATATGGCGCCATCATTATTAACAGCATGCCAAAGTACACAGCAGGGGTCATTAAAGCCCCAGTCCATTGATCTAAAACGCTTCCACTCACCCGGAATTTGAAAAGGCTCGCACACATGCTTTACTCGATCAAATTCCTTAAAAAACTGTCCTGCGAATACATCCCAATCCCCATTAAGATGAGCCCTTCTAAGCTCCTCAGGTAAAGACTCAAGCTGTATAAGGTAACCGGGATCCGACTCTAAAAGCACTTTATTGTCATATATCCTGGCAGGTATAAAAGCGTAATCCTCCGGCCGCTCGCCACTTCTGAAGTCACGATCTATAAACAGGCGCTTTACCCAAGCATGTCCTACATTTCCGGGATTACAGGTATAAAGCATTTTGGGTGAAAAATCCAGTCTTACAGAGCGGTTGCATGTCGTAATAAAACGCATTTGCTCCTCCGTAAAATGAGTAGCCTCTTCAAGCCCTATGACATCATATTCCTGCCCCTGATAACGATAAATATCGTTGCTATTATCACAGTATCCAAGCTTTATCCTTGAGCCGTTTGGAAACATGAATTCTCGCTTGCTCGAAGTGTATTCTGCAACTCCTGCCAGCTCTGAGAGCAGCGGTACAACATGGTTTTCATATAACTCAGGCAGAGTTCTTCTCATAAGTAACGAATTTAGCTTGGGATACTTTAAAGAAAGTAGTACCAGCTTTCGACGCATAGCCCAACTCTTACCCCCGCCGCGTGCTCCACCATAGGCCGTATGCCTTGCTTCTGACCTTAAAAACTCCTCCTGCTTTTTATTACAGTTTCCTTTTATCACCAGCCTCAGACACATCACCTCCACAATGATTTTTTTCTTGCATAATTCCCATCATCTTATTTTATTAAAGAAGGTATAGCATAGTGGGTGCAAATAGGTTGCAAAAGCGTAAAAGTATGATTATAGGATTAAGAAAAAACCAGTCAACCCTATAAAGCCATGCTTTTTCATAAAAATTGCAGTTAAATTTACACCTGATACCCATAAAAAACTAATACAATATACTTTTAGAAAAAGGTTGACAATTTCACCCGAATGCTTTAGAATAATAAAGCTTGTATAGCGCTTGCGCTTGTAGCTCAGTGGATAGAGTGCCCGGCTACGAACCGGTAGGTCGCAGGTTCGAATCCTGCCAGGCGCGTTAATTGCTTTTAGGCAAGTAAAGGCTCCGATCATATCGATTGGGGTTTTTATTTTTAAAAAAACTTGTTTTTTATGTGCTGAAAACACCAAACTGACTCGGAGGTTCAAAGAATCTATATTAAAACAGGCAAAAATCATAAATATTTATATAAAATCAAAATAAATGTTGCATTTTTCACCGATTTGGAGTATACTGGCTTTCGCTAAAGGTAGCGCTTGGGGGCGTGGCTCAGTTGGTAGAGCGATGCGTTCGCAACGCATAGGCCAGGGGTTCGAATCCCCTCGTCTCCATCCAGAAAAGAAACACCTTTTGTCTTAGTAGACAAAAGGTGTTTCTTTTCAATGAAATACGCGGCTCGCGTATGAGGGATTTATTTTATTGCACATTTTGCAGCCAAGACAAAATATTTCATAATGCGCAGCTATGTTTCATTGAATATGCTATAATATCCGCAGAGGAAATAACGAAAAAAGAGAACAAACTTGCAGGTTTATCAATGGATTTTGCGATTAAAATCATCAAACGAAAGCCAAAGCTTATTTAAAATATTTTCATATTTACTTCGCCCAAAGCATTCGCCCTGGGATGGATATAATACGCTAATTTGAGCGCTATAATAAACAGTGATATTCATAAGGAAGGTAGCTTAGCGAAATTCTCGTGTTTTGAGAGTGATTCTTGCTTTTGCAGGTGTAATTCTCAATGACAAAATCGTATAATCAAACCATAAACGACATCGTATAGCACGAAAGGAGCGAATTTTATGGAAAGAAAAACGATCGGCGGATTCATATCAGCATTAAGAAAAGCTAACGGTATGACACAAAAAGATCTGGCCGAAAAACTAAATGTGTCTGATAAGACGGTAAGTCGCTGGGAACGGGACGATGGCGCGCCTGATCTAGCATTGATTCCGGTGATCGCTGAGATATTTGGTGTTACATGTGATGAGCTGCTTCGTGGTGAAAGAAAACCTGAATCCAAACGAACAGCAGAACCCGATGAAACATCCGCAAAGAGCGAGAAACAGCGAAAGCGAATACTTACGATGAATCTTTCTAAGTATCGTGCCCACAGCTTTATTGCTATGGGCATCTCTGTGCTGGGTCTGATCGCGGCCATGATCTGTAATTTAGGTTTTCTAAGAGCATATATAGGTTTTTTTGTAGGTACAGTATTTTATACGGGTGCTCTGCTTTTTCAGGCTATCTTCGTAAACAGTGCGTTTCTTAGCGTTTCCGATGAGAGTCTTACAGGTGTGGAGATCAACCGATTTAAGGCTTCGGTAGTTAACATCGCAAAACGAACTGCCTGCGTGACACTGACCCTATTTGGTATTACCCTCCCATTGATCATTTTTCCCTATGATACCTATGTGGGACTTGCTGCGAATTCTTGGCTCCGCTACGGATCGCTTTTTGGTATCCTTGCTTTTTTGGTATTCGGTGTCATATTCTATTTTTTAAACGCTCATTTGCTCAAAATCGGTATATACTCGATGAGTGAAAAAGAAGAGCGCGTCTATTGGCATAATCATAAGCTAAAACGCCTCTGCGCCATCGCTTCTGTCGTTATTCTTGCGGTAACTTTCCTCATCCAAAGCTCTGTAAATGGAGCAGTGAGCCCTTGGTCTTTAGCCGAGGGAAAACAGTTTAGCGATTTCGATAGCTTCATAGCCTACATGGAGCAGGATATTCCTGATTATTACTACCAGTATGGAGACGGTAACAGCATTGTACAGGCCGCGCCCAACTACAGCAATTTCTATTATGATCAGTTTGAAAATGAGATCACCGTAGACGAAGATTTGCGAACAGAAGTTAGGATAGAGGACGGCACAGAAGAAGGAAAGGTTGTCTGCGAATATATTTATCGAAATAAAACCGTATACAGCGTACAGCCCTCAAACAGCGAGGATGGACTTCCCATCACCGTTTTCACACACGATGATCTTCGTATTGCCCAACAAAATCTGAATATCATCAATATCGGCTTTATTGTACTATATTGTTTGGAGCTTTTAGGGACAGTCTTGATATATCGTGCAAGGCGAGTAAAGCCCCTAAAGCAATGATCTGCTAAAAATTTTTCCCCAATATGCATAGTCAGTGCCAGGCTTTTCCCATTCCATATGCTACCATTTTTGGCTAAAGAGCCTTCGCTGTTAATATATCTTTTAAATTTGCAACTTTTTGGGATTTGCTGCAGAAAGTAAGATTGACCTGTAAAGCATAAAAGGCTTATAATGATTTTTATGACACAAGGAGGAAGTAATATGGGTTTTTTAACCGGTAAAACGACTTTAATTACCGGCGGAGGGAGAGCCGTATTAGCAAATGGTGAAGCTGGCTCAATCGGCTATGGTATCGCGATAGCTTATGCCAAGGAAGGCTCTAACCTCGTCATCACCGGACGCAACGTAAATAAACTAGCTGATGCAAAAAAAGAGCTTGAACAGCTATATGGTATAAAAGTGCTGCCGATACAGGCGGATATTTCTTCCGGTGCTGATAATGCAGCTATTGTTTCAAGCGTAGTGGAACAGACAATCTCAACTTTTGGTGGTATAAACGTACTTATCAATGTTGCCCAGTCATCAGCATCGGGTGTAACATTATCTGAGCATACCACTGAACAGTTTGACCTTGCTATATACTCAGGTCTTTATTCTACTTTTCACTATATGCAGGCCTGCTATCCCTATTTGGCAAAAAGCCATGGCAGCGTTATAAACTTTGCTTCGGGCGCCGGACTATTCGGCAATTATGGGCAAAGCTCATATGCGGCAGCAAAGGAGGGCATTCGCGGTCTAACTCGTGTGGCTGCGACAGAATGGAGCAAGGATGGAATAAATGTCAATGTCATTTGTCCTCTGGCCTTTACTTCTAAGCTTGAGCAGTTTAAAAATGCCTACCCGGAAGCCTTTGAGAAGAATGTTCACACCCCGCCTATGGGTTATTTCGCAGACCCGGAGAAGCATATCGGCCGTGTCTGTGTTCAATTAGCGCTACCGGATTTCAAATATATGACAGGTGAGACATTAACGTTGGAGGGCGGTCTGGGGCTTCGCCCATAATATGGTGTTTATCCGGCTATAATGCATGATTCTGATGCTATGCACCCGATTCACTCTATAATAAGCAAAATAAGGACTGCTCCGGCGATCATTCCATCGCTTCCCGGCAGTCCCATTTCATTTAGCTTGGCATACGGCTATCGATATTTACTCATCTTTCGATCATTCAATACCCAATGACATTCGGAGCACGAAAAGAGCATCAAGAGCATCGATAACGCCATCTTCATTTACATCGGCGTTTTCAATGTCGATATCTTCTTCTTCAATGATACCCATGGCATACCTCAGTATCAGCAGCGCATCTATCGAATCAACAATACCATCACCATCTACATCGCCAGGTAAAACAACCTCAGTCGGCAGTATCTGAATATTATCAAGGCGGGCAAAGTCTTCACCGCCGTTATCAGACATGTCCTTACTATATTCCCAAACAAAGGTGTACTCGCCATCCGCAGGAATGGTATAAGTAAAGGTCGCCCAGCCGCCCATCACGCCGCTTATCTCAAATATCGACCCTTCTACGCCTTCGATATATACGTTAAAAATATCGTAGTCATACTCAGAGCTTACAAAGTAGTCAAAGGACAGTATTTCTCCCGCAGTTGCTGTCACAGTAGTCCTTACAATGGAGCTTGTTTCATCATAGCCCATATTTGTAGACTCCGCATAATACCTTTCGCCATCATCCACAGCAATGAAGGGATATTCTCCGTCTGAGGTAAACTCAAAACTGCCGCCTTCAACATTCAGCGCTTCGTTTAAATCTGCAACGGGATCGGTCGTCGGTGTTGGATCAGGATCGGGATTATCTATAAGCTCAACATTGTCTATACGGGCAAGGTCTTCACCATAACTAATCGAGCCATCCTGTTTATACATCCAAACAATCTTATACTCACCACCCTCGGTAAAAGTGTAAGTACAGGTGTCCCAGTCAGTCATATCAGTACCGCTGAATTCAGCTATAGGGGCGCCTTCATTTAAACCATCAATGTATAAATACAGGAAGTCACAGTAGCGTTCCGAGCTGACAAAATAGTCGAAAGAAAGAACATCACCCACAGAAACACTGACAGTAGTGCTCATCGTAGACCTGGTATTGTGCATGCCTACGCCGCTATTGGTCGATTCAGCAAAGTATCTTTCGCCATTATTAACAGCAACGAAGGAATAATCATCACCATCGGGTGATACAAACTCAAGCGTTCCGCCTTCAACGTTTAGAGCCTCGTTTAAGTCTGGGGCAGGAGGGGCGGGAGTCGGCGTCGGGTCGGGATCGGAAGTCGATATGATCTCGATATTGTCTAAACAAGCATAGCCAGCCCCGTCATGCTCATTATAATACTGCCATGTAAGGTCATATTCACCGGCAGCAGAGAAGGTATAACTAGCGGTTTGCCATGTTCCATCGGATTCTTCAGTAACGAACGGCCGCACTTCCTCACCGGCCTCATTTACAACATACAAAGACAGGAAATTTAAAACAGGATCCCCATAATAAAGATAGTCAAACAAAAGAATATCACCTGCAGAAACGGTGACCGTAGGTTTCAACAGGGAGCTTGAATTTTCTACGCCCGCATTTGTGGATAGCGCATAGTACATTTCGCCATCATGAACAGCAGCAAAGGGGTATTCCTCCGTGGTGAACTCAAGCGTTCCGCCTTCTACATTCAGCGCCTCGTTAAGGTCAGCCAAAGAAGCGTTTTTCTCCGGCAGCTTTTCGGCTATTTCCGCGCCCGTGGGCACAACGCATGCCATTATCAGGACAAAAGCCATAATAACGGACATAAAACGTGTAGTTTTATTTAGGAGCATTTCAACATCTCCGTATACTTTATCATGTAATAATATACCTTTATTTTCCCCAAAAGGCAACCATTTTCTAATGTACAGAGAAATACCCGCATAAAAAATGCCGCCGCCATCGTCTTGGCAGCGACATTTTATTATCAAGCTTTCACATCTCCATCATCAAACGGATCCCCACATTCCGGACAGAATTTCGGGGGCTTTGTCGGGTCGCCCGGCTCCCAGCCGCACTTATCACAGCGATATTGCGGTATGCCTGCCGGTTTCTTTGATCCGCACTCCGGGCAGAATTTACCTTTGTTTACGGCGCCGCATGAACATGTCCAACCATTAGCAGCAGGCTGCTGTTTTCCGCATTCAGCGCAGAATTTTCCGGTATTTCCTGTAGCGCCGCAAGCGCAATCCCAACCGTCCTTTTTGGGGACAGGCTGTGGTTTTCCACATTCATTGCAGAATTTTCCGGTATTTCCGCTATTTCCGCATGAACAGCTCCACCCGGCCGCGGCAGGTTGCTGCTGGGCGGGCGCTTGCTGCTGATATTGCGGCTGCTGTCCCATCTGGTAAAGGCTTTGCGCATTCATGCCCCCGGCGTTTTGCGCCATATTCATGCCCATAAAGCCCATCATGCTTCCCATGCCGCCTTCATTTGCCGCAGCCGCTTTCATGGCCTCTGCCTGTGCGCCAACCAAATGCGCAGCAGCCATATTGGGGTTGCGGAACACAGCGCTCTTTTGCAGCTCTTTAATAGTCTCCTCATCCTCGGGATTGGCAGTTACCGAACTTACGCCAAACGAAACCACCTGCACGCCACGAAGCTCGCTCCACTTCTGAGAAAGCACCTCATTCAAAGCATCCGCCATCTCTACGGTATGACCCGGAAGAGCGCTATATCGGATACCCATTCCAGATATCTTTGCGAAAGCAGGCTGAAGTGCTGTAAGCAGTTCGCTTTTAAGCTGGCTGTCTATTTTGTCACGAGTAAAAAAGCCTTCTATATTTCCGCATACGTTCTTATAGAAAAGCATGGGATCGCTAAGCTTGTATGAATATTCTCCAAAGCACTTAATGCCTATATCCATATCAAGGCCTATATTATTATCCACCACCCTAAAGGGTACAGGATTTGCCGTTCCGTATTTGTTGCCGATTATTTCCTTTGTATTAAAGAAATACACCCTTTGATCTTTACCGGTATCTCCACCCATTGTAAAGCGCTTTTTAAACGTTTCCCAGGATTTTTTGATACCCTTGCCAAAACCTCCATAAAGCATAGTAGGCTCTGTTGAGCTATCCCAAACGAATTCGCCCGCTTCAGCGCAAAACTCCACAACAGCGCCCTGCTCTACTATCATCATGCACTGGCCTTCGTTTACGGCTATGATCGAGCCGTTCGATATGATGTTATCCTCTCCCTTTGTATTGCTGCTGCGGCCACTGGTACGTTTTACTCCCTTTGCAGCAAGTACATTTGCAGCCATAGACTCGCAATAAAAATACTCTCTCCACTGATCGGCAAGCACACCGCCAAGAGCGCCTATTCCGGCTTTTAAAAGTCCCATGTTCTTTCCTCCTTAAATTTGGTGGTATTATAGAATACTTAGTCCGGGCAGACCCAATATATACGATTAACCTCACTAAGATGCCAATAATACCGCATCATCAGATGTCTTTTATATTATACATTACAATACAGCTTTTCTCAAGAGTTTTTCACGAATTCAGCCAAGAATTCTAAGTACATCCGGGAAGAGTTCCAAAGAGCGCCTTAAAATCCCATGTATATGAGCGATAACAATACCGTAATTGGTTATCGGGACCTTTTGATCAGCAGCATAGCGTATCCTGGATTTCATCTCACGCTCATTCAGCATGCAGCCTCCGCAGTGGATGATAAGCGCGTACTTTGAAATATCCTCGGAAAAATCCATCCCGGAAGTAAATTCAAATTTCAGCTCTTTTCCCGTATGCTTTTTTATCCAGGCGGGAAGCTTCACGCTGCCTATATCGCCGCATTGCCTATGATGGGTGCAGCCCTCGGATATAAGCAAGGTATCGCCGTCATTAAGCTTATCCAAGGCGGCCGCCCCATGCACCAGCGCACAGAGATCGCCTTTATAGCGCGCGAAAAGTATTGAAAAAGATGTAAGAGGAATGTTTTTTGGCACACAAGGGCTTACTCTGCCAAACGCCTGAGAGTCGGTTATGACCATTTTAGGCGGTCTGGAAAGTCCCGATAAAGCAGCTTTAAGCTCCGTTTCCTGAGTTACTATAGCCATGGCATTTACATCCAATATGTCGCGTATAGTCTGCTGCTGCGGCAAAATTAACCTTCCCTTAGGCGCGGAAGCATCTATGGGGGTCACCAGCACTACCGTATCTCCAGGTGAAATAAGGTCTGAAACAAGGCGCCTTTCACCACTTTCACGTTTTATGAGCTTTCCGAGCATTTGGCGAAGCTCATCTATGCCGTCCTTTGTGGCAGCGCTTACGTATATTTCATTTTCACCTGCTTTTGGCACCTCTTCCAGCAGATCGGACTTATTGTAAGCCACGACATAGCGTATCTCCTTTTCTTTAAAGGCGGAAATAAGCTCTTTATCCGGCGGCATTAGACCCTTGGTCGCGTCTACCACCAAAACTGCCAGATCAGCATAACTTAGCACACGCTTTGCCCGTAAAACACGCAAAGCTCCAAGCTCCCCTTCATCATCCATACCCGGGGTATCGATTATAACCACCGGGCCTAGCGGAAGTATCTCCATGGCCTTTTTCACAGGATCCGTTGTGGTACCCTTAAAATCCGACACAAGCGATACATTCTGCCCTGTAACCGCGTTTACAACGCTTGATTTTCCGGCATTTCTCATGCCAAAAAAGCCGATATGTACTCTTTCCGCGGATGCGGTCTCATTTAATCCCATAAAAGCTCCTCCCGAGTTTATTCCTTTAAAACCTGAAGTCACGCCTGTTAGATGCCTTTATCGCCTCAATATTGTTCTTCGCGATATCCCTCACCTTTTCGTTCGGTATCTTTTTAAGCTCTTCTTCTATCATTTTGAAGCCTACTTCCCTGGTGTCCTCCGAGCCGTAGTCAACAAGATACTCCGCAAGCGTCATAAGCGCGTTAGGATGACAGCAATTTATTATCTGACCGTTTTTACACAAACTCATGAATCGATCCCCTGTTCTTCCCTCACGATAACAGGCGGTACAGAAGGATGGTATGTGGCCAAGCCTCATGAGCCAGTTTACTACCTCATCAAGGGTGCGCTGATCGGAAAC
Source organism: Clostridia bacterium (assembly GCA_017416425.1). GTDB lineage: Bacteria > Bacillota > Clostridia > Christensenellales > CAG-138 > RGIG1693. Next base: position 78,645 of record JAFQCL010000017.1, on the reverse strand, counting down.
ATCAAACTGCTCCGAATCGTGGGGACGCTCTTTCTCCGTATAACCGCCTACCGATGTGCGTGAAGCTCCGCTTATCTGAGAAACACCCAGCTCAAGCGCCATCTTGCGAACGCTCTCGCTCTCACGGGTCGATATTATCATGCCGGTATAGGGGACGGCTATCCTTATGCAGGCGATTATCTTCGCGAACATCTCATCGCTTAGGCTGTTATCAAATACGGTAGGATCGATATCATCCGCCCGCTTTATCCTGGGTACGCTTATGGTGTGCGGACCTACACCGTGTACAGCCTCAAGATGTTCGGCATGCATAAGAAGCCCCGCGAATTCGTATTTATACATCTCAAGACCGAATAGTACTCCAAGCCCAACATCATCGATGCCGCCCTCCATGGCTCTGTCCATAGCCTCTGTATGGTAATCATAATTGTGTTTGGGGCCTGTTGGGTGAAGCTCAAGGTAGCTCTTTTTGTGATATGTCTCCTGGAATAGTATATAAGTTCCTATCCCTGCCTCCTTCAGCTTCCGATAGTTTTCAACGGTGGTGGCGGCTATGTTTACATTTACCCTTCTTATAGCGCCATTTTTATGCTTTATGCTATAAATGGTGTTTATACATTCGAGTATGTACTCTATCGGGCTGTTTACAGGATCTTCGCCGGACTCTATGGCAAGGCGCTTATGACCCATATCCTGCAGAGCGATAACCTCGTTTTTAACCTGCTCCTGTGTGAGCTTGATCCTGGCTATATGCTTGTTTTTAAAGTGATATGGGCAATAAACGCAGCCATTTACACAGTAGTTTGAAAGATAAAGCGGAGCGAACATGACTATCCTGTTGCCATAAAAAGCAAGCTTTATCTCCCTTGCAAGCTTATACATCTCTTCCACCTTTTCAGGTATATCGCAGGCAAGAAGCACCGACGCCTCTCTGTGGGAAAGACCCGAGCAACTAATGCCGTGTTCGTTTTTTTTAGGGCGTGCCTTTTCAAGTATACTATCTATGAGTGGGATGTTACGCTTATTCTCCTCCGCATACTTTAAAGTTTCCAGTATTTCACCGTCATTTATGAATTCCTCCGCCTTAAGCGACTGTGGATTATAGATCGCCATTTTGTTTTTCTCCTTTTTCATAATTATCTATTCTTTTATATCGCCTCTTGCGATAACTATCTCATATCCTATGCGCTCCATACGTGCTCGAAGCTCATTTAAATATTCCGCCGTCTCCGCGCCGCTGCAAAGCTTATTATTATATAGCTCATACTTTTTCCTCACGGATAAAGGAGATAAATTAGGCATTATAACATTTGCTCCCGCTAATATCCCCCTCTCCCGTCCGGTCTCATTAAGAGTGCCAAGAGCTGTTGTAGAAGGAAGCAGCAGTGTTGGCTTTATAAGCCTTACTATGGATAGCAGATACAAAGTAAGCTCAAGCGTACCTGCCGCCATATTCCCAAACGGGGTATCCCTATGCGGTATAAAGGGACCTATCCCGCACATTTGAGGCGAAAATTCCTCAATAAATTTCAGATCCTTAGCCAGCGTGCCAAGTGTTTGATAGGGCGAACCCACCATGAAGCCGCAGCCTGTTTGAAAGCCTATGTCCTTTAGATCATAAAGACAGCGCATCCTATTTTCAAAGCTCATTTCACTCGGGTGAAGCTTCTCATAGTGCTGCTTATCCGCCGTTTCATGCCTAAGAAGATATCTATCCGCTCCTGCATTGAACATCGCCTTATATTCTGCTCTTTTATATTCCCCCAAAGAAAGCGTTACCGCGCAGTCCGGGTAGAGTTTTTTAATCTCAGATACAATCTCGCAGACTCTGCCTGCGGAAAACGCGCCATCCTCACCGCCCTGCATGACGAACGTGCGAAAACCATGCTCATACCCCTCATGACAGCACTCAAGTATCTGCTCCTTTGTAAGTCGATATCTGTCACAGTTTGAATTGGAGCGCCTTATCCCGCAATACATGCAGTCGTTTCGGCATATATTTCCGACTTCGATAAGCCCCCTTATATAGATCGTATTGCCATACACCTTTTTTCTGGCAATAACGGCCTTTTTCGCAACATATTCAAGCGCCTCCCCGCTCCTTTTTGAAAGAAGGTACTCATATTCTGAAATATCCAGACTTCCGCTTTGTTCAAGCCTGTCAATAAGAGTGTTTACTTCATGATTCATCGCTCACCACCCCTGAATAAGCCGTTTTTACGCTTATACCATCTATATTTCCGATCTTACCCGCAAGCGCGGATATAGCATCCTGCGGCGCGTCTATCGCGATAGAAATTATTGATATTTTGCGTTCGCGATACGGCATACCCATCCTGCCTATTATATAGTCTCCGTATTCATGCAAAAGCGCGTTAAGCGCCGCTACCGAGTCTTTATTTTCAACTATTATGCCCATAACAGCAACTCTTGTCGTCATAGTCATAAGCCTCCCAAAATTTTATGTTAAACAAAAAAGCAGCGACATAACCCCCAAAAAGGCAGTACGCTACCGATTATCATTATTAGTATGCAGCTTCCGCCTTACACTCAGAATCGACATATGCCAAAACTTTGTGCTCAGGTTTAAATTAATTATACACCCCAATGGTCAGCTTCGTCAATACGCTGCTCGTTTATATTATCCTTATTAAAACCAAAATAAAGGAACTATGGCGCTGTTTTACCATAGCTCCCCTTCTTACTTATACGGGATCTGTCAGTCGTTTATTCAAGGCATCATTCTTTCGTCATCTTCATCAAAGCTTTCTCTTTCTTTTGTGCATCGACTGTATCTATCACTGCATCTAAAGTTATATTTTTACTGCGTTTTTCCTTAAGATGCACGCTTTGGGTCCGGGAGCTTCTTCATAATCATCGTCATCCACGTCGAATGAAATTATTGCTCCGGTTACCGCATCTATCTCGTAGTTGTACTCAAGACGGTTAGCCTTAAATTCGACCTCATATTCCGCTCTTCCGTCATCGTAATCGAATTCAACTTCGATATCATATGCCTCACTCCGTAAAACATCCGCATGATCCAGCGCTATTGCAAGAGCTTCATCCCTTGTGATATAGCCATTGTTTCCGGGCGTGGGTGTGGGCTTTGGTGTGGGATTGGGAGTCGGCGAAATCACAGGAGACTGCGTCGGTCTGGGTCCGTCATCCCTATCAAACGATATGATCGCACCTGTTATCGCATCGATTTCGTATTCGTACTCATAGCCATTTGCTCTAAATTCAACATCGTATTCAGCTCTTCTATCGTCATAGCCGAATCTTACTCTGACATTTGTCGCATCATCCCTGCTTACTCCGGCATGGTTCAGTGCAATGGTAAGCGCCTCTTCCTCGGTAATGTACTCTGTTCCTTGGGTAGGATCGGGAGCTGGAGATGTTGTTGGGTTCTGAGTAGGACGCGGAGCATCGTCATCAACATCCACAGATAAAACAGCACCGGTTATAGCGTCTATCTCATAATCGTATTCCCTGCCGCCTGCCTTAAAATCTACCTCATATTCAGCTCTGCCATCATCATAACCAAACTGCACCTTTATCCTTGTAGCATCTTCTCTTGAGACATTCGCGTGATCAAGGGCTATCGTAAGGGCTTCGTCCCTTGTGATGTATTCAGAGCCCGCAGTGGGGTCAGGTCCGGGCGAAGCTATCGGGGCATCAGTAGACCTGGGACGCTCATCATCTATGTCCACTGAAATTATAACTCCGGTAACAGCATCTATCTCATAGTCATACTCAAGTCCATTGGCGTTAAAGTCAACTTCATACTCGGCTCTGCCATCATCCATACCAAACTCAACCCTTATGTTGCTTGCTTCAGACATTGTGATCTGCGCATGCTCAAGGGCTATTTCAAGCGCAGCTTCTCTGGTGATATATTCCTGACCGGGCGTGGGCTTAGGATTTGGACGTCCGTCGTCAAGCTCTACATGATAGGAGAGTATTTCACCGGTCACAGCAGAGATATCATAGTTATATTCCTCATTCGCGGTCTTAAAATCTACCTCATATTCTACGATAGCATCATCTTCATTAAGATCGACATCTATTTCCCTGGCATCACTCTCCGAAACACCCGCGTGCTCAAGCGCTATGGCAAGCGCTTCCTCAGGAGTTATATACTCACTGCCTTCTACAGGCGATGGCATGACTTCACGCTCTACATCATATGAAAGTACATTTCCCGTCAGCGCGTCTATCTCATAATCGTACTCAAATCCATTTGCCAAAAACTCAACATCATACTCATAGCGACCGTCTTCCATGTCAAGATCGACCCTTGTGATCATAATGTCCGCTTCGCTCATGCCAAAATGAGCAAGCGCCGCTTCGATGGCCGCCTCCTCTGTTATAAACTGTGAAGGATCAACATTTTCCCCATTATTCACCGGGTCATTTGCATTGATCTTATCATAATCAAGCGGATCATCATTTAAAGGGTTCACACAGCCTGCAAACGTAGAAAAAAACACCGTTAATACTATGATCAATAATACATTTCTCAGTCTCATTTTCTTTCTCCTTTTTCTTTCCTTTCGGTGATTATAGTATAGCAATGAGTTATTAAGGCTTGATTAAGAATCAGCTTAAATTTCAAATTTTTATTATCGCTATTTTTTGGTATGTTTTAGGCATTATCTATAAATATCGCATGATCGTCCCAAAATTCGTTTAATAATTTTTAAGATTTTCTCTATCGGAAGCGAATGCATCCCCCCTGGGGATCGGGCCAGAAGCAGATGCCCTTGCGCGGCGTTTTTTGGGAGCGCATAGCCCCCAAATAAAAAAGCCCCCCATCTTTAATGAGGGCTCGGAGACAAAGCCCCGAAAAATTTTTATCAAGCCTATTCTTTGAGCCTTGGCAATTTGAATGTAAATACCGTACCCTCATTGAGCTTGCTTTTAACTTCAACAGTTCCTCCATGAGCCTCCGCTATAAAGCGCACCATGGGGAGTCCAAGCCCCACACCTCCGGCTGAATTTTTAGAAGGCTCTACCTGATAAAAGCGCTCCCATATCTTCTCGATATGCTCCGCAGCTATACCGATACCGTCATCCGCTATCTCACCCACTATAGATTCATCATCGCCATGTAGCTTCATATGAAGCTTGCCGCCACGTTTTCCGTATTTAATTCCGTTCTCGATCAGATTCAATAGAAACCTTACAAGCAGCGTTTCATCTCCATCTATAATCAGCAAAGGTTCTATGTCCATGCTGATCGATATGGAGTACTCCCCGGCTTTTTCATTAAGCTGGTCAAGTATGATCCCCGAAAGCTCGCTTAAATTCACAGGCTCCCTTTGAAGCTTCACATTCCCTCGATCCGCGCGCGACAGCATAAGCAGCTGCGACACAAGCGCCGACATACCCTGCGCCTGACCCAAAATAGTAGTAAAGGCTTCTTTTGCGTTATCGTCCAAAGCCATATTTTCAAGCGCATACTCACACTGCGCTATTATGACGGCGGTTGGCGTTCTAAGCTCATGTGAAGCGTCGGACGTAAATTGCTTCTCACGTTCAAATGATCTTTGCAATCTGTCAAACATGCTGTCAAATGTAGCGCCTAGCGTGTATATCTCATCTCTGCCTTCAGCAAGGTTTATGCGCTTGCTCAGATCGTTTCCGTCATTTATTCGTTCAGCGGCCTGCGTTATCTGTCTTATGGGCAAAAAAGCTCTGTTGATCAGCGCGTATCCGTTTATTATCGCCAACACTACAATCAAGGGGAGAGCAATGAGCGCGATCTTTACAAATTCATCTATCACAAAACCGCTGTCATCAACCGCCATTATCCCCCGAACCCAAACGCCATCCTCTCCATCGCCAATATACATCGAATCGCAGACATACCATGAGCCCATATCCGTCGATATCTCCTGTATTTGGCTTTCCAAAAACGGTATCTGAGTATCAAATCCCCTTGGGATCCTGCCAAAGAGTACTTTTCCAGCGCTGCTGTATATGCTTAAATACACGCCATCACTGAATGAATTTACTTTATTTACCCTATAGCCCTCATACTCATCATAACTTATATCGTCCTCTGCTGATAATACAGCCGTAATAAGCTTTTCCTGCGAATGATCCGCTATGGTTCTCCTTCCTACAAGCAGCAAAAAAGCCAGCGCAACTATAACAAGAAGCACCATAAGCGCAGCAAACCAAAGCGTTACCCGAAGCTTTATGGAAAGCTTTTTCATCTTTATTACCATGACTTTCATACAGCCAAAGCTTAAAAACAAGGCTTTCGCCGGGCGAAAGTTTCCTTCCTTGTGGAATTAGAAGCGGTTTTTGCTTGAATAAAATCGAAGTCTAAAGATTTTGAAAGTCGCAAAACACGGTTTGAAGATTTATTTTCAAATTTCCTCCCTTAGTACATAGCCGCATCCGCGCACCGTATGTATAAGCTTTTGTTCATGACCGTCATCAAGCTTTTTCCTTAAATAGCGTATATATACATCCACTACATTTGATTCCCCTTCGTAGTCATAGTTCCAAATATGCCTGCTGATCTGTTCCCTCGAAAGTACAATGCCTCTGTTTCTTATTAGGTATTCAAGTACCGAAAATTCCTTACTTGCCAGCGTTATGGTTACTCCTGCCCTTTTTACGGTTCTGGCAGTACAGTCCACCACCAAATCAGCTACTGTAAATATATCGCTTATCTCATTAAATCTGCGCCTTATAAGCACACGAAGTCTTGCGGCCAGTTCATCAAAAGCAAATGGCTTTATAAGGTAATCATCCGCGCCGGCATCAAGCCCTGCGACTCTGTCCTCTATCGTATCCCGTGCCGTAAGCAGCAGCACAGGAGTTTTATCATCTCCGGCTCGCATGCTTTTCAGCACCTCAAGACCGCTCATACCCGGTAACATTATATCCAGCACGATAGCATCGTAATCCGCAAAGCGCATATAGTCCAGGGCATCGTTTCCATCCATACATGTATCAACACTATAGTGTTCTTTTCTTAATTTAGCTGCAATGAGCTCATTGAGCTTACGCTCGTCTTCAACAACAAGTATGCGCATTTTAACACCTCCTAAAATATTATACACAGCCATCATTAAGCCAAAATTAAGACCAAGCGATCTTTAAACTAAAAGCGGACATGCAAGCACATCCGCAGGTAGGTTAAAATTCATTAAGACTTTTATAAAAAACAAAGCGCGTATTACGTTAATCATTCATCATACCAATAACGTGTCATTTATCCTCTGCTGTCTGTAATATCAGCGATATCTGCGCTTATTTCCATACTTTTTGCGGCGACGTACAAGCCCCCTTCCCGTGAGAAGCATATAAACCACTATAAGTAGCGCAATCACAAGAACCGCAAGGAGTATCCACAAAAACAAGTAACTTGCAGGCTCATCGGCAGGTTCAGGAGCACTTATTTCAATGTCATTTATTGAGGGCACAGGCTCCTGCATCTCCGCAACATCGCGCAATGCAACAAGATCTGCGGTATAAATTACGTTTCCTTCATATTTATATGTAACAGTGCCCACTACCATACCGGTGCGTATAGGCGCAACAAGGGTAGGTACATCCATTTCATACTCAATAAGGGTTGGATTTGATATTATCGCATCCAGATCGGTCTTAAGACCCTTCATCGAAAAACCGCTCATATCCGCGCGCAATGTGAGTTTGCCATATTCGGGATCATCAAAGCTCGCATTGTTTACATCTACAACAAATTCACTTTGTATCGACAATGAAGAAGCATCGATCGTGGTTATATTTACAAAACCCCAGTCAAACAGCTTTGCAGCGTTTTCAAACCTAAGCTCCGACGGTACATATCCTTCGGGATCTCCAAGTATAACAACTATCAGATCGGTATCATCCTTTGTGGCGGAAGCAACAAGACAGTATCCGGCCGGTATGGTGTTGCCGGTCTTTATTCCAGTAGCATAAGCGTATTCAAGATTCTTCTTACCTTCAGGCGTATTCACAAGGCGATTAGTGTTTACAAGCTCGTGGCCGTCAGGTGCATAGTTCGTAGGGCTTGTAGTATATTCTTTAGTGGCAACTATCTCACGGAAAATCTCATTCTGCATGGCATACGCAGCAAGCAGACCCATGTCATACGCAGTCGAATAATGCTCTTCATTATGAAGTCCATTTGGGTTCACAAAATGGCTGTTCACCATGCCAAGCTCTATGGCCTTCGCATTCATAAGCACCGCAAAGCTATCCACAGTTCCTGATACGGTCTTTGCAATAGCTTCAGCAGCATCGTTTCCCGAGACCAGCATAAGTCCATATAAAAGGTCTCTCATGGATATCTGCTCGCCTTCACGAATGCCCATAACGGAGCCGCGATCCGTCACCGAAGGCACTGTTATAATGGCATCAAGGTCTTCGGTGTTTTCTATAGCAAGTATACAGGTAAGTATCTTTGTTGTGCTGGCGGGATAAAACTTATCAGTTGAGCCATTTTCGTAGTATACCTCTTTAGTATCCGCATCCATAAGAATAAAATATGGGGTTGTTACATCCTCGGGTGTAAATCCATCAGCCATCACACTTGGTATAAACATGAATAAGGCGCAGATAAGCATTATCATCGAGAGCAGCTTTTTCACTTTCAAGATACTTCCTTTCACGAAAACAGACTTTTAACACAGTTAAAGGTATAATAACAGAATTGCCGTCATTTTTCAAGCTCTTTTGCAAATATTAATAGGTTGCATGTACAAATTAAAAACGGCGGGTATTTACCGCCGTATAAGCATTAATAATTAAAATGTTGCGTTAAAATTTCCGTTTAAAATCGCTTCGATAATTAACGCATAAAGTATTATAAACAAAACGATCATTATGGCAATGAGAGCAACAAATATTATACTTATTATAAGACCCGCCTTTGCGAAGCTCTTACCACCCTGGCTCTCATCATTTTTGATTTGAGAAAGCGCTATCGAGCTGAATATAAGACCCAATACAGGCGCAAGGAGTGAGCATATAAAACCCGCTATGGCAAGTCCGTTTGTTTTTTTCTCGACATATTGTATTTGCGGCTGTAAAGGCGCTTCGTTTGGATAAGATGTCATGGTTTTATCTCCTTAATAAGGTTTAACTATGGATCACGAAAAGAATTCTCCGTAAGAATAGTAGAAGTATGGCGAGTCAGCGATGTTTTCCGCAAAGACTATTAAAAGAACAACTATCAAAATAGTAATAACAATGGTAGCGGCGCTTATAATGACGCCCGCGATGGCCAGCCCCTTGCCTTCTTGATTTGGATTATCCTTTATTTGGGAAAGCGCTATCCAGCTAAGTATCAAGCCTACCAGCGCTGCAAAAAAAGAAACTACAAAGCCCGCAATAGCAAGACCATTCGTTTTCTTTTCAACATACTGAACCTGCGGCTTTAAAAGCTCATCATCCTGGCGCGTTTCGGGTTCAGGCTGATGCTCAACATTATCCTGCGTTTTAAGCTCCTCTATGGGTTTACCGCATGCACTACAAAAGCTGCCTTGTGTATCTCCAAGATCATTTCCGCAATTCGGACAAAATGTCATAAGTCAATGCCTCCTATCGACAAATTATATTTTATTATACTATAATCATGCTATATATGCAATGTGCTTTTTATTTTATTTCTGCAAAGACCTCGCAAAGGCCATTATCTCAGGCCAAATTGCATCTACAAGTCCCTCGTAGCGTTCATCCTTTTTAAGTCTATCCTTTACAGCCTGTTCTCTTGCCGGAACATATACTTCCTGTCCCAGTTCGCGCTTAGCCTCGCCTATCAATAGTACGCTATCCATCCTTTTATTGAGCAAGCATATAAGCTCGGCATCTATCGCGTTTATATCAAGCCTTGCCTTTTCGATTCTTTCTTCCGGTGTCATAAATTACCTCCTTATCATGTTTTTTTGACAAATCTATTCCCGCAGCGTATACAGGTTATCCGTATGCGCCCTTTGCCCCTTGGCACTCTAAGCCTTTGGGCACATTGCGGGCACGCATAATACTTATACTCTTTCAGGTCATTTAGGTACTCCCTGTCAGGTAAAACGGCGCTGCCTATATTGTAAAGCAGTCTTTTATATATGTAAAGCTCACGTCTTCTGCGCTTGCTGCGCTTTTTTGAAAACATTCTAAAGATAAACCATAAGATCGAAATAGCCGCAAAAGCAAAGGCTACCCAATACCAGACCGCAACATGCCCTATTGCAAGCAGCATGGCGGCTATTGAAAAACAACCGGCAATAAACAGCAAAAACCTGTTCAGAGCGTCCATTCCATAGAAACGTTTCATAGTGCCTCCAAAAATATATCCCCATCACAAGGCATAAGCCGCAACCCGATCTCATCGCGTTCAGGCGATAGAGTCTTTCCATGTAAAACCCCAACAAGCTTAATAGCATGCCATTCACCTTGGTATCCGGCAGCTTTTAGATGCTCCGGCTTTAGTATTACTTCTGCAATATTATCGCCCCTATTGACAGCGCAAACAGCAACTCTGCTTTCAAAGGCGCGTATTATAACGAGTGCATTTCGTTCCGCAGCATATACGAAGCAGTCTCCTTTCAGCAAAGCTTCATTATCCTTCCTTGCGTTACAAAGCAGCATAACTGTTTTTAAAAGCTCCTCATCCTCTCTTCCCCAAGGGTAAGTACCACGGCAGAATGGATCCGCCATCCCCATAAGGCCAACCTCATCGCCATAATATATACATGGCACACCTATATATGTAAGCTGTATCATCAGTGCAAGCTTGTAGCGTTTCTTTCCAATATTCCGCGCTTCCTCGGTAAGCTTAAATTCTGCCTGCCTGCTTCGCGAAAGTGCGTCTCTTCCCGGAGCTCCGCCAAGCACCGTGATTATTCGCTGGGTATCGTGACTTCCGAGTATGTTTAGCTGCGCCCTAAGAAAAGGCTTTGGATAATCGGAAATAAGTTCGGAAAGTTCAGCCTCGCAGCTATAGGCTGTTATCTCACCGCGCAAAAATGCCACAACGGCATCTCTGAACACATAATTCATAACACTATCAAGCTCGTTTCCATCAACGTATCGCCTTCTTATGCCTCTACCGTCACACTTGGTTGCCGCATTCTCCCAGACTTCGCCCAAAAGAACAGAATCGGGGTTACAGCTTTTAATAGCACACCTCAGATACGCTATAAATTCATCGGGAAGCTCATCTGCCACATCCAGCCTTATGCCGCCAATACCTAAGCTCGACCATTTTTTTATGACCCGCCCTATAAATGACATGTATGAGGGTGTAAGCTCTTCGACCTCGGGCAAAGACTTAAATCCCCACCAGCATTTATATTCATCGGGGTATTTGGAAAATTTATACCAGCTCCTATACGCGGAATATGGGTCTGAAAAGGCTCCGATACCGCCATATCTGCCGTATCTGTCAAAATAAACGCTGTCATCGCCCGTATGCGAAAATACGCCATCCAGCATAAGGCGTATACCGTATCTATCCGCTTCTTTGGAAAGCGCCAAAAAGTCAGCTTCATCTCCGAGCATGGGGTCGATGCGCATATAGTCGGATGTATTATATCTGTGGTTGCTGGCGGCTTCAAATATGGGGTTCATGTATATGCAGGTAACGCCAAGCGCGTGCAAATAAGGCAGCTTTTCCTTTATGCCCAAAAGCGTACCGCCAAAATAGTCACAGGGTTCATAATGCTTCTGCCCGGGAAGAGGCATATAGTTGGGCTCTTCGTACCAATCCTCATGAACATACACATTGCGACCGAGCGCTTTGTGATACGCTATTCCGTTTTGAAAGCTATTTGTGTCTCCTTTGAAAAACCTGTCCGGAAATATCTGATAGACCAGCCCCTCACAGAACCACTTTGGCGTTTCAAAATTTTCATCATATACCGTCAATAAAAACGAGCGTGGCTCATAAAAAAGCACACCTTCATAGCCGACATAGCGCCTGCCCGAAACGGTATCCATGATAAAATAATACCATACAGCCCCAATAAAGTCCGTTGTGTCAAGTTTAAAATAAATATCTATGAAACCTTCGCCCATTTTTTGCTGAAACGGCTGAAAGAGATATTCGCGATCCATATGCCATATCCTCAAAGCGGCATATGAAAACGGTACATATATCCGCAGCATCAAAACGACCCGGCTGCCTCTTGTTACCGCGCCGGCCGGATATCTAAAGTCCCTGCTTTTATACAAATGCTCTGCTATTTTCATACATTTCCTGCTCCATAAGTATATTATAACAAGTTTCTACCATCTATTCAAGCCCGACAGCGAATAGTTTATAAATTAATTCCGTGCTATTGTATAAGCAAGAATGAAATGCTATAATATAACAAAATCGGGAACCGTGAATTTCCCGGGAAATAATTTTATAAAGGGGATAATTATGTTAAAAATCGAGCATCTGACAAAGGTCTATGCAGGCGGCAAAGTAGCAGTATCAGATCTGTCGCTTAGCATATCACCCGGTGAAATATTTGGCTTTATAGGTCACAATGGCGCGGGCAAGACTACCACCATACGCTGCATGGTAGGTGTATTGCCCTATGACGAAGGACGTATACAGATCGGCTCCTTCGATCAACGCACAGACCCGCTTGCTTGCAAACAGATCACAGCTTATATACCCGATAATCCCGCCATATATGATTATCTTACAGGCATACAGTATCTAAAATTCATATGCGATGTTTATAAAATACCCGAGGGTGAGCGTTCTCATCGCATAAACAGATACGCAGAGGATTTTGAGATCAAATCGGAGCTATCAAAGCTTATCAGCTCATATTCACACGGTATGAAGCAAAAGCTCTGCATAATTGGCGCTCTTATACGAGATCCAAAGCTTTTGGTACTCGATGAACCCTTTGTTGGGCTTGACCCAAAGGCAAGTCATAAGCTTAAGCTGCATATGCGGGAGCTATGCTCAAACGGCGGAGCTATATTTTTTTCCACGCATGTGCTCCCCGTAGCGGAGACGCTTTGCAACCGTGTAGGCATAATTAAGGACGGCAAATTAGTTCTCTGCGGCACTATGGATGAGGTTCGCGGCAATACCTCGCTTGAAAACGTATTTTTGGAGTTGATAGACGAATGAGAGATTTCATACTTGCGGTAAAGCTCTATATGAAGGGCTTTTTAAACCTAAATGTAGCCAAATACTCAAAAGACCCCAAGGAAAAGAGCAGAGCACGCTCCACAGTAACAGCTATAATAGTTTCATCGTGCATCATGACTTTTACATACGGATTCTCCGGCATTATAATAGGTCGTGAGAACGCCTCTTTGCCCATGCTTTTTGCGCTTGCCATGTCATTTATCATGACCATAGCCTCAGGCATAGGCGCAGGCACTTCCGATATGCTTTTATTCAAAGATCATGATATGCTTATGTCCATGCCGCTAAAAAAAAGCAGCATAGTAGCAAGCCGAGTATTCATAATGTACATTTCAAACCTTGTGTATCTTATGATGTTTCTGCCCGGCGCCGTTATCGCCTGCACGCTCTCGTATGGCTTTAGCTTCGGGCTGCTTTTAAGGCTTTTATTGCTTAGCTTATTCATTCCTGCCGTACCCACGGCTATAAGCACCATGCTTGGCATAATACTGACATACATATCGTCGCGTTTCAATGCCAAAAGCGTATTTCAGACGATAGTATCACTGCTGTTTCCCATTATTTTAATGTTTTTCATATTCAGCTCTCAAAATGATGCCACAGGCGGAGCGTTTACCGCTTTCAGCGGGCTCACTGACGCCATGTTAAACATATATCCCCCTGCCGTATGGCTGTCGAAGGCTGTTCACGGGGATATCATAAGCCTCCTTCTCTTTGTGCTTCTTGGAATACTGGCTTTAGGCGTCACCTTGCTTTTGATGACGCTACTGTTTTCAAGCCTTAGAGAAAAACTCATGCGGACGGGCAAGTCTTCACGAAATAAAGGCATATTAAAGTTAGGTTCATCGGGTGCAATGGCTGCGCTTATCACGCGTGAGCTTAAAAAATATTTCAGTATGCCTGTATATGTTTCAAACACCATCATAGGCCCTGTGCTTTTGCTTGTAATGAGCATCGCCGTTGTAATATTTGGCACGACGATCAGTGAAGCTTTGTCTCAAGTGCCTATATTTATTGATGTAATCCCTCTTGCAGGTATATTTATAAACTATATCACCGGAATAACGACATGCAGCATATCGAGCGAAGCCTCCACCATATGGCAGTTAAAAACCCTGCCGCTGCCCGCGAGATACATAGTAAATTCAAAAGTGTTGCTGCATATTTTACTGTGCGCTCCCGCGAACGTATTGGGTGCAGTGCTCATTCCAATAGGATTAAATCTGAACATACTGACCTACACGCCTCTGCTTTTACTTCTATATGTGGGGTCTTCTGTTGTTGCCGCCTGCTTCGGGCTTATACTCGATATGCGGCGTCCGCGTTTTGACTGGAAATCTGAGCAGGAAATAGTAAAGCAGGGCGGAAGCGTCATGATATTTACTCTTGTAGCTATGCTTATATCGTTCATTGCAATACCTGCTTGTATCGTACTTTCAATATTTTCATCGTCCACTATAAGCCTTGCTGTAGTCGATGGTATCACCCTTATAGTTGGAGCTATGCTTTACAGGCATATCCTCATAACTGCAAATAAAAAAATGCTCTCGATGTAATATTTAATAAAAAAGCACGCAGGCAAATATAAAATGCTTGCGTGTTTTTATGTAAGTTGAATGATTCGATCATAATATAAGGCATGCGTCCCCAAACGAAAAGAAGCTATAGCGCTCTTTTACCGCTACCTCATACATGGAAAGTATATCCTCCCTTGTGGCAAAAGCGGAGATGAGCATAAGCAGCGTTGACTCAGGCAGGTGAAAATTCGTTATCAGCGCGTCAACGGCCTTAAATCTATAGCCCGGGGTAATAAATATACTCGTATCGCCCGAGCCCGGATGGACTATACCATTATCATCGGTAACGCTCTCAAGCGTTCTGCATGATGTAGTGCCAACAGCAATTATCCTTCCCCCCAAAGCTCTTGCCGAATTTATAGCGCTCGCGGAAGACTCGGATACCTCATAGTATTCGGAATGCATATGATGCTCTTCAACGTTTTCCACCGATACCGGTCTGAATGTTCCAAGACCCACATGAAGCAGCACCTCGGCTACTATAACGCCCTTTGATCTGAGCTCGGATAATAGCTCGGGTGTAAAATGAAGCCCTGCCGTCGGCGCCGCCGCAGAGCCGCTTTGCCTTGAATAAACGGTCTGATAGCGTTCCTTATCGCTTGCCCTCTCCGTTATATAAGGCGGAAGCGGCATTTCACCAACTCTATCCAGCACTTCCTCAAGTATCCCTTTATATTCCAGGCATATCCTCTTGCCCCCTTCCGTCTCAGTGTCCGATTCCACGATAACGGAGAGCTCGTCAGAAATAAAATACCGGCTGCCGGGCTTCGCGCGTTTAGCAGGCCTTGCAAGCGCTTCATAGCGATTTTCATCAAGCCTTTTTAAAAGCAAAAATTCCATAGCGCCCCCCGTTTCGGGACGAATGCCATGCAGCCTTGCGGGTATGACCCTGGTGGTATTTAAAACAAGCACATCGCCCTTATTTAAATACCCGGCTATATCATAAAAATGTCTATGCTCTATTTTCCTGCTGTCTCTATCATACACCAAGAGCCTCGACTGCGACCTTACCTTGGCAGGCGACTGCGCTATAAGCTCTTTTGGCAGTTCATAATAAAAATCACTTGTTTTCACTGTTTTCTCCAAGTTAAAGTTCAAATTTTATTTTTTAGCGGGCTTATTGTAGCATAAATCCGTCTTTTTGTCCAAGTAAGGGCTGGCCTTCAAAAAGCGCTATGACCGCCGAGCCTGAACCTGTAAGCACCGCGCCTAAAGCCCCCTCCGATAAAAATCGTTCTTTAATGGCAAGACTTTCCTTGCAAAGCTTAAAAGCGGCGTCTTCAAGTGAATTTTTCATAAATTCGCCAAGGGCTTTTCTATCCGGGTTAACATAGGCACGCACTGCGGACTCAACATCCACATAAGGTGCGGGAAGCTGTAAACGCTTAAATAATTCTTTCGTACTTATCCCGCACTTTGGCTTATCCCACCTTATATTAAGCGGCTGCCATGGTAAAGGCTCGACTATTTCGCCCCTGCCTCTACATACGGCGGCTCCGCCCGAAAAGAAGAAGGGTACATCCGAGCCGATCTCGGCAGATATTAAGGATAGATTTTCAGAAGAAAGCGCCCCAAATATGCTGTTTAAGCCCAAAAGCGCCGCTACCGCATCAGACGAGCCTCCGCCGAGCCCTGCCTGCATTGGAATACGCTTTTTTACATGGATACGTCCCTTAAAGCCGGTATGCTCATAATAAAGCTTAGCCGCTTTCCATACGGTATTATCCTTTTCCATGGGAATATCAAAGCTCACCTCTATATTATCCCATGGCTCAATGATAACATCATCCCAAAGATCGGGCAGCATATGCATGAGCGTATATATCTCATGATAACCGTCCTCGCGCTTTTTTGAGATATGCAGCGCAAGATTTACCTTAGCATAAGCTTTCATTGTCTTTACTTCCATAAACATTCCTCTTCATATTCCCAAGATACAGGCATTATAGCATAATTCTACTTTTTGTTTGTTATTTGTTTGCAAACGCGCCTCATAAATTGTTATAGCAAAGTTAAATATGTGATAAACTACCAGTTAACCGCAAGGAGGATAGTCAATGAAGTTTTTAATGGAAAAATTCAGAAGTGAGCGCTGTGTTGCCGTAATGTTTGTGATCATACAGGCATTCTGCCTGTTTACACTTGTTTACTCGGCCATACAAAATAATGTTCAAAGCATCTTATTATGTGCGGTTGAAATCCTTGTACTTCTATGGCTTCCATGGATATTTGAACGTATATTTGCCATTACACTTTCAAACTTTTTAAAGATAGTCCTTCTCATATTCTGCATAGCGGGTCCCATACTTGGCGCCGTTTATCATTTATATCAGATCATACCTTTTTGGGATCTTCTGCTTCATACCCTAAATGGCTTTTTATTTGCCCACATTGGCTTAAATCTGTTATACGAATTCAATAAAAAGAAAAATTATTCCTCTATATATGCGGTTGCGCTTGCCTCCGCATTTTGCTTTTCCATGACGATAGGCGTACTCTGGGAGTTTTTTGAACACGGCATGGACGTATTTTTTAAAACCGATATGCAAAACGATTCCATAGTATACGACATATACTCCTATTATCTAGGCGGCGGCCTTGGCCAAACAGGTTCTATTAACGGCATCACCGAAACCATAATCAATGGAACAGCGCTTAATTTTGAGGGTTATCTTGACATAGGTCTCCTTGATACCATGTCCGATATGCTTGTTAATTTTATAGGCGCATGCGTATTCTTAGTCGTTGATATCGTTTTTCTAAGAAAAAGGCGTACCCCCTTGGGCTCGGACATATAATGATTTTATATCGGAAACCTAGCGTTCATATAGTAAAAGCTCTACAAAAATCAGCAAAAATTTTTAGCTTTTCTATTGCAAAAGGCAGTAAAAGAGGGTACTATATTGGTGGCTGGCTTTATTATGTATTTTAGATAAAACCACCAAATATTTTCCAAGAATATTGGAGGAAGAAATATGCAGATCGTTACAACGGGTGTAGCCGGCACGATGGAATCATCGGATATAATAATCCGCATCGAGCCAAATGATCAGGAAGGTATCGAGCTTTCCATTGACAGCTCTGTAATGCAGCAGTTTGGTAAGCAAATTGAAAAGGTTATAAGAAAGACCCTATTTGACCTCGGCGTAACAAGCGCTGTGGTGTCTGCGGTTGACAAAGGCGCATTGGATTGTACAATAGCGGCAAGAGTAAGCACGGCAGCGTATCGTGCCTCTGAAAGAACCGACTATGTTTGGAATGGAGGAGTAAACTGATGCCGAGACTTAGAAGAAGTATGCTCTTCGTACCGGGCAACAATCCCGGTATGATAAGAGACGCGCACATATACGGTTCAGATAGCATAATGTTCGACCTTGAGGACAGCGTATCCATCAACGAAAAGGACGCCGCGCGTTATCTCGTATATAAGGCGCTCACCAGCTTAAAGTATGGTAAAAAGGAATTGGTCGTCAGAATAAATGCCCTTGATACAAGGCTTGGTATCGATGACCTTGAGGCCATGGTAAGGGCGCAGCCGCACGTCATAAGGCTTCCAAAGACCGAAACGGCTAAGGATGTTATCGATTGTGAGCGTGAGATCGCACGCATTGAAGCGGAGATCGGTCTGCCCGTAGGTACTACCAAAATGATGGCAGCTATCGAAAGCGCGCAGGGCGTATTAAATGCATACGAAATAGCAAAGAGCTCAAGCAGGCTTATCGGTATAGCGCTCGGCGCTGAGGATTATGTTACCGATCTTAAAACAACTCGTTCCCCCGAGGGCGTTGAGCTTTTATTCGCTCGTTCCATGATAGTAAACGCCGCAAGAGCAGCGGGCATTGCAGCGCTTGACACAGTTTATTCTGATGTTAACAATGAAGCCGGCTTCCGCGCTGAAGCTGAGCTCATAAAGAAGCTTGGCTTTGACGGTAAGAGCGTCATAAACCCCAGGCAGATACAGCCTCTGCATGACATTTTCAACCCCACCGAAAAGGATATCGCAAAGGCAAAGGCGATAATGGCCGCCATAGCCGAAGCGGAAGCAAGGGGATCAGGCGTTGCAAGTCTTAACGGCAAGATGATAGATAAGCCTATCGTTGAGCGCGCAAAATACATGCTTGAACGTGCCGCCGCAACCAGCATTCCGATCGAGGAGGTCTAACATGGAATTTGAACTTAATAAAATACCTCATTTAAGTGAGATAACCGCAATACACGGCGCCTTTAATGAGCTGGCCATACCAGCCAAGGCACATGAATCGCTTGCCGAGCGTCAGCGCAACAGCAAAAAGCTGCTGTCAAGCATTGAAGAGGCCATAAAGTACGTTGGTCTTAAGGATGGAATGACCATCTCCTTCCACCATCATTTTAGAAATGGCGATTATGTTATAAACATGGTAATGGATGTAATTGCTAAAATGGGCTTTAAGGGTCTCACACTTGCCGCAAGCTCCCTTACCGATATACATGAGCCGCTTATTGAGCATATAAAAAATGGCGTCATAAAGCATATCGAAACAAGCGGTCTGCGCGGCAAGCTCGCGGAGGCTGTATCCCATGGCCTGATGGACTTCCCCATCATATTCCGTTCACACGGCGGAAGAGCCGCTGCTATCGAAACGGGCGAGCTTCATATCGACATAGCGTTTTTAGGCGCACCCTCCTGTGACCCCTATGGCAACGCAAACGGCTATAACAGGGACGATGAGAACGGTTCCTGCTGCGGAAGCCTTGGCTATGCTAAGCTTGATGCTGTAAAGGCCGACAAATGCGTCATAATAACCGACCACCTTGTAAGCTTCCCCAACGCACCCTTTGGCATACCCGAATCGCATGTTGACTGCGTTGTAAAGGTCGAAAGCGTAGGTGATCCCAAGGGCATCATGAGCGGTGCAACAAGATACACAAAGAATCCCAAAGAGCTGCTCATAGCAAAGACCGCTGCTGATGTGATCGAAGCAAGCGGGTACTTCAACGATGGATTCTCTATGCAGATGGGCTCCGGCGGCGCAAGCCTCGCGACCGCTCGTTTCCTGCGTGAAAAGATGATAAACAAAAACATCAAAGCAAGATTTGCTCTTGGCGGTATTACCGGCCAGATAGTTGAAATGCATGAGGAAGGTCTTGTACAAAAGATACTTGACGTTCAGTCCTTCGACCTTGTCGCGGCCAATTCCCTCAAGAATAACCGTTTCCACCAGCAGATCGATGCATCGTATTACGCAAGCTATGTAAATAGAGGCGCTGCCGTAAATCAGCTTGACTTTGTAATACTTTCGGCGCTTGAAATAGATACCGACTTCAACATAAACGTACTCACCGGCTCTGATGGTGTGATCCGCGGCGCGATCGGCGGACATCCCGATACCGCAGCAGGCGCCAGCCTGTCCGTTGTAGTGGCTCCTTTGCTTCGCGGAAGAATACCGACCATCGTTGGCAAAGTCAACACCGTTGTTACTCCCGGCTGCACCGTTGATGTTGTTGTAACCGATCAGGGCGTTGCTGTAAACCCCAGAAGACCCGAGATAAAAGAGCGTCTTGAGGCAGCCGGAATTCCTGTATTTACTATCGATCAGCTAAGAGCCAGAGCCGAACGCATTGTCGGCGTACCCGAGCCCATTCAGTATGAGGATCGTGTCGTTGGTGTAGTAATGTACCGCGATAACAGCGTGATCGATGTAATCCGTCAGGTAAAGGAAATAGACTAACAAAGCAAGATATTAAAAAAGCACCTGCGGGTGCTTTTTTAATGTAGTTTTTGGATCAGATCAGGGTTTTATTTACTCCGAAGCGCTCTCCTAAAGCTCCTATTGGAGTTTTGCGTCACCAAAGCCTTCTAAGGTCACATATTCCTGAGAAGGCCTTGAGGGCGAAAATCAAAAGTTTCACCCGTAAGCTTCGCATTTTACTTTTCTATCTTAAACAGCTTTCTTAGAAATTTAAGAATGATACTGTCAAATTCGATCGTTTCATCTTCGCTATGCTCTTCTGAATTTAAATCAGCCTCAGGCGTTTCCACTATGCAGAGCGGTGGAAAAAGCACACACCACCAATTTTCACCCGCGCCCTCTCCCAACACGATCCTCAGCGCATTATATTCATCAGCAGGATATGTTACATCCCCATAGGTTCTGTCCGGAAAATCGTACTTTCCAAGGCTTAGCATGCAGCCATAATCAAACCCATTTTCAGCTAGTACCTCATTTACCGTATCGAGCAGCTCATTGCCATGTTTTATCAAAAGCTCCCGCGCATCCTCATAGCTGCTTGGCGAAAATATCTCTCTTTCCAGCTCAAGCACCGCATCCCGCACCAGCAGCTTTACCGCCTGATCCTCATTATTGTTGCTGCTTGCGATTATGTGCAGTCTCAGTATGTCTTCTGTTTTATCAACCCCTCCATCGCCTTTAAATGTTGCTGAAATGGCGATCATAATGGCTACCAGTATCATCAGCTTTTTCATAATTATAATCCTTTCTTGTGGAATTGGGACTGGTTTTGTGCTTGCATAAAATCGCAGCCGAAAGCCTTCGAAAGTCACAAAACACGGTTTGAAAATTTATCTTCAAACTATATCCTCCGCAACTTTATTTGCATATGGAGATTATTACCTTTTTGATGGCAGATAAACCCTTAATACATGCAGTAATTGGACTTTAAATGTATAAAAAAGGTGTGATCTGTTAAATATATTAGTCATATGACTTGACAAATGGTAAACATTGCAGTATCCTTTACTCACAAAAGCGCGGGAGTAGCTCATTTGGTAGAGCGCCGCCTTGCCAAGGCGGAGGTGGCGGGTTCGAGCCCCGTCTCCCGCTCCAATGCACCTTTAGCTCAGTTGGTAGAGCACCTGACTCTTAATCAGGGTGTCCAGGGTTCGAGTCCCTGAAGGTGTATTTTTATTAGCTGTAGGTCTATTTTACTACGGCTATTTTATTTTCTAAAAACACTTTTAATGTGATTTGATCATCTCTGTAAGCGTTGCTGCGTTTCACTTTTCACTCTATTGCTAATATCCGCATATACTGTCAAAAAAGAATATGCGAGGTACGCCTATGTTTAATAATAACAGTTATCCGAATTTTAAAGGACTGCTTGGCCGCCCTGCGCTGGCAATGGCAAGAATACGAGGAAGTGAGCAATATCCCGATATTTTAGGCTTGGTGCGTTTTTATCAGACGCCCTACGGCGTTATCGTCCTGGCCGAACTAAAAGGCCTTCCAAACCCAAGCGGCGATTGCGAAAGCCCGATCTTTGGCTTCCACATTCATGAAGGCGAGCATTGCACTGGAGATGCAAGCGACCCCTTCGCGGATGTTCGGACGCATTATAATCCCAACGATTGCCCACACCCATATCACTCAGGCGACTTGCCGCCCTTATTCGGAGCCAACGGCTATGCCTTTCTCTCATTTCTCACCGATCGATTTACCGTTGATGAGATCATTGGCAGAACAATCATAGTTCACGCCTCTCCCGATGACTTTACAACACAGCCGTCCGGCAATGCCGGAATTAAAATGGCCTGCGGGGAGATCGTCAGGTAAGCAAGATTAAAAAGCTTTTATTTTCCCCTTTTGAGACTCTGCCAGGCTTCATTATATATCTATCATCAAAATTCCTGCTCTTTCGCCATATGCAATTGCAATGGAATCGAATGTATGATATAATAACTTAATGTTGCTTATTACCATGAGGGAAGATGAGGAGGAAAATACAATGAAAAACACCCCAAAGCGCATAGCTGTTTTTATTTTGATACTGTGCGCCGCTTTGACCCTGTCCGCCTGCGGTATCTTGGAGCTTGCCTTGAACCGAGAGTTTGTTACAAATCTTGTACGCGGCAATATCGATGCGGTCTATCAGGGCAAGTATGACCCGGAATATCTCGATATGGTAGATATCACGGAGAAAGAAGCCGAGCGGGATTATATTTATGGTCTGGAGATCGAAGCGGAGTTTTTTGCCAATTACTGGGGTATCGTAGATGCCGCCTATGGTGAAAGCTATGCTGATTTAAATGAAAACATGAAAAATGATATTATAGAGCTTTACAGAGAGATATACAGCCACTCTAAATATGAAGTTCAAAACGCGGTCGCGCAGAGAGACGGCAGTTATACTGTTAAGGTTCTGGTGGAGCCTATCGATATAATGGAGCAGGCTTTTGACCTCTATAACAGTAATGAGTATGCCCCTCTCAATGACTTTTGGGCAAAATATGAGCATGCTGATTTCAACTCAACGAGCGATGAGGATTATATTGCCTACGTCCACGAATACGGCGAGATCATTGTACAAATGATAAGGGATTTGCTTCCCAATCTGGGCTATAAAGAGCAAAAATCCCTGGTTATCCAGGTCGGGGAAGTAGAAGGCTCTTTCGGCGTCAACCAAGACGACTTTATGAATTTCGATAATTATGTAATTTACTACCCATAATACATGCCTAAAACAAAATGGTGGGAAAACAGGCGATCCAAATGGTAAAAAGTATCTGCTATATTTTTTTGCAGGAGCTCTGCCCCCAATAGGCGTTTGGGGCAGAGCTGTCAAATAAGTATTTACGCATAGCTCTTAATAGGGTGCAGCTCTCTTAAAAAAGCCAAATTCAAAGTAAAACCCTACTTCTAAAGATGTACAGATATAACACCACTGCACTATGGGTCAATGGCAATACTCTTGTACACGGCTTGAGACATATAGCGCCCCGCAGGTGTTTTTGGGGAATCAAGCCGCAAATAAGCATCGATACATAAATCTCAGCACCAAAAACTTACCTTATAAAAGCAAAGCCCTCAGCTCAAGACAAGGCTTTCACCACTTATCATGCGGGAATAATCGATAACCTCATCCAAAGTTCCTGTCCAAAGCCTTTCAAGGTTATAGTACTTCCTCTCCTCGGGATGGAACACATGTACAAGCACAGTTGCAAAATCAAGCACTACCCACCTACTCTCTTGATAGCCTTCAGTTCTTCTAAGCTCCATTCCCTCGGGAAACTTTTCAGAAAGCTCATCGCAAAGCGCCTTTACATGGGCATTTGACCGGCCGCTGCATATTATGAACCAATCCGCTATGATGGTCTTATCCGCAACGTACACGGCAATTATTTCCTCTGCCTTTTTTTCGTCTAAAAGCTTGCATATTTTCAAAACATTTTCCTTGATAGCGATATCCAATTCGTTAACTTCCTCTTCCTATATTTTATTTTGTATGGCTCTTCTGATGCGCTCAGTTTCCGCATCGACCTTATGCCCTTTACGCTTCATATGATCGATCGTGTTCTGCATGGCAAGAAGAACGCCCCCATTTAGGCTATTATATGCCATAATGCGCAGTTCGTCAATCCCACTGTAGCTTCTTTGAGGCTCGATCTTATCGGCAAGATAAACTACCTTGTCCAGATCCGTCATATTCTCAGCGCCCGTGGTATGCCTTGCTATAGCGTTTAGTATTTCCTCATCCTCTATACCATACTCATGCTTTGCATATAAACTTCCAAGTGCCGCGTGTAAAAGCGCATGCGATCCCGGTATTAAAATACCATACTTATTCGCAAGCGCTACTTGCTTTTCATAATCAAAGCGAACACAGTCATGCAAAAGGGCAGCGATCCTCGCCTTTTCAGGATCAACGCCATATCTGCCCGCAAGCTCCACAGCCTCATATGCACAGCTCGTACTATGCTTAAAGCGCTCGGGGCTGAGCTCCCTTGATAATCGCCGGATGATATTCAAAATTTGCTCCGGCATGTATAGTCCATGCTCATATATAAGGCAGCCTACCCCTTTTGCTACATCACCCAAAAGCGGCTTTGCCTCAAACACACGCCTTCTTATGTCAGTGGATGAAAGCGCTATCTCATCCTGCTTTGATATGTATACATTTCCTCCAAGCTGCCCCATAATTTGCGCGGCAAAAGGCGCTGCCTCATCCTCGCCACCTCGCTCTACACCTATAAGTGAAGCAAATTTTAAAATCTCGCCCGGCATATACCAGGACATAAAATCCTTGAGCATATCCGCGCCAACCACAAAAAAAAGCTCCGCACCGGCATATATATCGCTTAATTGGCGCAGCGTATCAACGGTATAGCTTTTACCTTCACGCTTAAGCTCCATATCGCATGCTTCTATGCCATCGATACCTAAAGCGGCCTCTTTTGCCATCATAAAGCGCAGTTTTGCTCTTGTCTTTTCAGCGGTTTTATGGGGCGGCAGCGCGGCAACCATCAAAAGCACCTTATCAAGCGCAAATTCACGCTTCACCCCCAAGGCTACCGCCATATGCGCACGATGTATCGGATCAAAGGTTCCGCCAAGTATTCCTATCCGCATATATATACCTCATCACTGCAAAAAGGTTTATTAAAGGGTAGGCCGAATAAGCCCACCCTCTTTATCAATGCTCTTATATGTTATCAATCATACAGGGGATACTTCTCGCAGAGTGCAAGCACAGACTGCTTGACATCCTCAACGGCAGCCTCACCATCGGTCGCGATGCGCGCGATAAGCGATGCGATGAGTATCATATCGCTTTCGTTAAGGCCGCGTGAAGTAAGCGCGGGAGTACCTATTCTTATACCGCTGGTTATAAAAGGGCTTCTTGTTTCAAACGGTATAGTATTCTTGTTTACGGTTATATGCGCCTGGTCAAGGAGTGCTTCCATTTCCTTACCGGTTCTTCCGGTCGAGGTAAGATCCACCAGCATAAGGTGATTATCCGTACCGCCGCTTACTATGCGCATACCATTCGCAACCAATGCATCGGCGAGCGCTCTTGCGTTTTTAAGCACCTGCTGCTGATATGCCTTAAATTCAGGCTGAAGCGCCTCAAAAAAGCACACTGCCTTTGCGGCAATAACATGCATAAGAGGGCCTCCCTGAAGTCCGGGGAATATAGCCTTGTCGATGTCCTTTGCAAGCTCCTTCTTGCAGAGTATAAGTCCGCCTCTGGGACCGCGCAGGGTCTTATGAGTGGTGCTGGTCACTACATCGGCATAGGGAACGGGATTCATATGAAGGCCTGCCGCGACAAGACCCGCTATATGAGCCATATCTACCATGAGATACGCACCCACTTCATGGGCTATTTCAGCCATCTTTTCAAAATCGATAGCACGGCAGTAAGCACTGGCGCCGGCAACGATTATCTTCGGCTTGCACTCAAGCGCTATCTCGCGGACATGGTCATAATCAAGCATCTCCGTGTCTGTAGATACACCATAGGGTACAAACTTGAAGTATTTGCCCGAAATATTTACGGGGCTTCCATGGGTCAGATGACCGCCGTGTGACAGATCCATACCCATTATAGTATCACCGGGATTTGCAAGCGCAAAGTAGACCGCGATATTTGCGGATGCGCCTGAATGGGGCTGAACATTAGCGTGATCCGCGCCAAAAAGCTCACACGCACGAGCACGAGCCAGATTCTCAACAACATCTACATACTCGCAGCCGCCATAGTAGCGCTTTTTGGGATAACCCTCTGCATATTTATTGGTGAGATGGCTTCCCATCGCCGCCATGACAGCAGGGCTTACAAAATTTTCCGATGCTATCATTTCAAGATGATCCCGCTGGCGGCAAAGCTCCTGCTCCATGGCTACAGCAAGTTCAGGGTCTGCCGCTTTGATTAAATCGAACTGTATCATTTCTTTTCCTCCAGCTTCAACCGGGCTGTGCGCCCATTTGGCTTATTATAATCCACCTTGACATGGATTTCAACCACTAATATGACTATAGCTTTTATATCCTTTTTTTGACCTGAAACCACGAACTTTGCGAAGATACGTACGCATATTGAATTCTTGCAAAAAATATAAATATATTAAAAATGTGTATTATATTTTCTCTGCTTCTGTGTTATCATTATTGTATTCTAAAAACAAGGAGGTATTTTTATGAAACAATCCTACATTAAGACCATGCTTATATTGGCTTTAGCTATGTTGCTTGCCATAGGAAGCATACCTGTAGTAGCTGAATAACATGAGTCACACAATTGTTTCAGCGATTGTTCTTGTGACGCCGACACCATTATGGCATATTACCGCTGCTTTGATTCAAATTGGCAACGCAATAAAGCTTGGATAAAAAGCAGTAACCTTGTATCTGACACATATAAAAGTTTTCTTACGAGCATCACAACCGACACAAAAGCTCTTAGTACCTCAGGAGGGATTAACAATGTACAAGAAATGTATAATTCGTAATTCTTGCTCAAATTCCTATTATGTACTATGATAATTACTGCACCGACATTATCGATCCAGCTCTATATCTTGTTCGCGTGGATCAAAAAGTTGCTGTGGAAGATGGCTTCAATTTTAACGGAACAAATTATCACGTTATCATTTGTGGTACAGAAAACGAAAGTCGAGTTATATGTGATTCGCGTGCTCCGCTTCCCCATCTAATCAATGAGTATGAACCCGATGTTGCTCTTGGTAACGCTTACCTTTTGCATAGATTTGAGGGCATCAATTATAACCTAATTAATACAAAAGATTCCGACGACCCTATATCATTCAATGTGGTTTTACCAAGCACTATAAAAGTAAAGCGCAGCTACTATGGTAATGGCGAAGTAGTTTCTGTCAATTTTAGTACATATTGCAATAACGTTACATTATACGAAATTGGTTATAATAGCTGGGACGCAGATGCGTTAAAAGCCGGAGCGCTCGCAATCAGGAACTTCGCTTGGCATAAAATAGTCACTTATGGTACTTCAGCAAATTATCATTTAGCCGACCACGGTACACTTGGTGCTCAAATATATAACCCGGGCGGTCCTAGACAAAACAGCCAGTATCCAAATGTAATAAACGCTATGTCAAGTATTTGGAATACGATTATGGTTAATTCAGATAGAAAGCTATTCCTCAGCGAATACCGAACTGGAACATCCAGTCAATATGGAACTCAATACGGCGGAATATTGACACATTACGGTGCAAAAAGGCATGCGGATGAAGGTAGAAGCTACTCATATATTTTAAAATGGTACTACAGTTATGCCACAAAACGGTCTACAGGCGATATTATAGTATGTAGCTCGCATGCTTACCCCAGTACTTGGGTAAAATCGCCCACTCAGCATTATAGGCTTTGCAATACCTGCGGGTACAGGCAATCAAGCACCCATACTTTTGTAATTCAATCATCAGGACTATATGTTTGCAGCGTATGCGGATACACAACTTCGACTATAATAGAGCCCGATACTCTGTTTGGTAATATCATCAATTTTAGGAGGAACTCAAAATGAAACTCAAATCGACTATATGTGTGCTGCTCGTATTGACGCTGCTTTGCACCCTTTTTGGCTGTACGCAGCCGGCGGACACGCAGCAATCAGGCATTCCCGAATCGGCCGTGACGGTCGCCGAAGGATCGATCGAAGCTCTTGATGCCGCCGTAGCGTTGGCGTTAGCGCCTTCCGAGGATGGCGAACCTAGCGTAGACGCCTTCTTCACCGTCACTTTAAATGATGGCAAAGCATTTACGGCGAGCTTTTCAAATGTTTGGCAAGACCTTGAAAACGCAGGTGAGATCAGCGTCACGCAAATCTCGGATGTCCACGTCATCTCTGCTGTATGCAGCATAGGTCACGGAGAATATGAGGGTGCTTTGATGGTGATTTTTGACGGTGAAAAGCTCATCCCCGTCAAGTATCCATTTAGCGACATCATGTTCCCGAGCCAAGCACAGTCCATGTTCGAGCTTTCCTGGACGGACGATGAGACATTTACCTTAAAATGCAATCTTGACGGCAGTACAAACAGCTATCAGGTAAACAAGGAGCATTACTCATCCGTTATGCCTCACTATTTTTCGGAATTTGATAAAGAAGCTTCAAAATTCGAGATTAAAGAGCTGTTTATTGGGGAGCCTGATGTAGCGGACGGCATAGCATCAGGCGGCAGCCTTGTAGTCACGGCAAGACTTACATACGGCGAGAGCACCATCATATTCGCGGATGCCGTGATCACCCTGAAGCTTAATGACCAAACAGGCGAATTTGACACTGGATCCGTAGAAATTACGATCATCGATAATGCCGTACAGCCTATTGCATAGTAAACATCTTGCCAAAAGCCCTGATCTGTGCTAACATTTAATTCATAAATCTGATAGTTTTGGAGGAACGATCAATGGCAAAACGTAATGGTGGCTTTAACTTTGGCGGAATGGGCGGAGGCAATATGCAAAAGCTGGTTCTTCAGGCGCAGCAGATGCAGGCGGATGCCGAAAGGGTGCAATCCGAAATAGGCGCGATGGAGTTTTCGGCGACCACAGGCGGAGGCATGGTGACTGCGACCGTATATGGACGCAAAGAAGTAAAATCCATAACCATCAATCCCGAATGCATCGATCCCGATGACGCCGAAATGCTCGGCGATATGGTGGTGAGCGCTGTTAATGAGGCGCTTCGCATAGCTGATACCACTATGAATACTGAGCTTGAGAAGGTCACAAGAGGAATGCCCATAGGATTTTAATTTACGTTATGGAACCTACCGGTGTTGAACCTATTAAAACGCTTGCGATGCGGCTTTCCGGATTTCCCGGTATCGGCATGAAAACTGCCCTTCGTTTGGCGTACCATGTACTTGAGATGTCCGAAGAAAGCGCAAGAGGGCTAGCTGAGGCCATAATTAATGCGAAGGAGAAGATACACCTCTGCAAGCGGTGCGGCGCCTATACCGATTCCGAGCTTTGCAGCGTGTGCAGCGATAAAACAAGGGATCATTCGCTTGTATGCGTTGTCGCGGAACCAAAGGATGTGCTTTCCATGGAGCGCATGCGTGAATATAAAGGCGTATATCATGTTTTGGGAGGTACTATCTCCCCAATAGATGGAGTTGGGCCTAATGACCTACGAATAAAGGAGCTTTCACAGCGAGTTGATGACGAGCACATCTTGGAGGTGGTGATCGCAACCAATCCCGATGTTGAAGGCGAAGCGACCTCATCATATATAGTAAGGCTGCTAAAGCCAAAAGGCATACGGATAACGCGCATAGCACATGGAATTCCGATGGGCGGAAATCTTGAATACATCGATGAAATGACCCTATATAAGGCAATCGAGGGTCGAAGAGATATATAAAAAGCGGTGATTTATTTCACCGCCTTTTTCAAGGGCGCTGCACTTGATCCATAATATAGAGGCTTTGCCCTATGACCCCTTTGGGATCTGCTCGTCCCCAAACCCCTGCGGCAGGACACTGCCCTGCACCCATAAACTTGCGGGGCTTTGGCAAAAACAAAGCCTTACTGTTTCACTGCCTTTTTTACTAGGCCGCGGGTTTCTGTACGCCATTTACATCGACCAATGTATTTCCTCCGAGCAGCAGCTCCGATACTGTCACAAACTCATAGCCCTGTGATATTGCCGTTTCTATAAGCATTGGCAGATATTCCTTTATCTTAAAGCCATTATTATGACAAAGTATTATGCATCCCGGATGAAGCTTTGGAAGCACTGAATCCAGTATGGTCTGTGCGCTTCTTGACTCTTTCCAGTCGATCGTGTCAATATCCCACTGCACTATCTCATATCCGGCCGAGCGCACCGTCGTTACAACGTTGTCATTATACTCACCATATGGTGCTCTAAATATTGTAGAACGCTTACCGCAAAGCGCCTCTATGCGGTCATCAAGCTGCTTTATCTCGTCCAATATTTGCTCCGCCGTCTGATTGTTCATATGTGGATGCGTTAAGCTATGGTTTCCGATCTCATGACCATTTGCTGCTATGGCTTTTACATGCTCAGGGTATTTCTCTACCCAAAAACCGCATAAGAAAAATGTTGCTTTTATGTTGTACTTATTAAGCTGCTCAAGTATAAAATCGGTCTTATCGTCCTCCCAAGCCGCATCTATCGTAAGCGCAATCTTCTTATCCTCTCTTTGCACGCTGTACACAGGAAGCTCCTTATGCTTTCCGGCAAGACAGTCCACGGTGTACTGATCCGGCTCAGAGAGCGCATTTACATGTCTATCACACATTGCAGTGGAGAGCACTACAGAAAGTAGTATGCATGCAAGTAATATTCCGCTAATTATCAGGTTTTTCTTTGTGATGACCATTACACGCATTTTATCCTCATTTCCCCGCCAAAATTTAAAATACACCCTGGCGGCAATACTTTTATTCTCCATAGATATATGCCTTTCCTCCGTGCTATATTACAGTGAAACGAAATTTGGCATTCATTTTATGTGAGTATTGTCAAATATGATAATATATTTGTGTTTTTTATGTTTTCCTATTGACATCTATAGCTTTTTGCATTATATTATTATTAATTTGGGTGTATTTGAATTTAATTTCATATGCTCTTGATACAGTACTATTTAAGGAGATTAATTACATGAACTTTCGTGGAGTAGACATTCTTAATGGATATCAGTTTACAAATCAGGAGCTCAATCATATTATGAATACTGCTGCTCAATATGAGACACGAGTCAAATCCGGTGAAGTTATTCATGATCTTGAAGGTATGGTCGTTGCCAGCCTTTTTTTTGAGCCCTCCACCAGAACACGATTAAGCTTTGAGGCCGCGATAAATCGAATCGGCGCGAAATGTATATCTATGGCAGATGCTTCCGCAAGCTCTGCAGCAAAGGGCGAAACCATGCTCGATACGATTAAGACAGTAGACGGCTACGTAGACGTAATAGTAATGCGCCATCCAGTGAAAGGATCGGCAAAAGAAGCGGCTGATGCCGCAGTACATCCCGTTATAAACGGTGGAGATGGCGCGGGTCAGCATCCCACGCAGGCGCTCCTTGACATATACACTATGCGTAAAGAAAAAGGTCATATCGGGGGTCAGACCATTACTTTCCTTGGCGACCTGAAATACGGTCGTACAGTACATAGTCTTGGATATTTTATGCAGCAATTCGGGAATAAAATGATATTTGCTTCACCTGAAGAACTTAAAATGCCGGAGAATATCACAGCAGATCTTCGATCAAAAGGCGCAGATATAACCGAGACTACCGATGTAAAGGCAGCGCTTTCTGAATCCGATTTTGTATATGTAACAAGAGTTCAGCGCGAGCGTTTCCCAAGCATAGAGGCGTATGAGCGCTGCAAGGGCAGCTACATTGTAAACAATGAACTTTTAAAATACGCTAAAAAAGATATTACAATACTTCATCCCCTGCCCCGAGTAGATGAAATAGCTACCGAAGTCGACGATTACAAGGGAGCGGCATATTTCCGTCAAGCACATAACGGAATGTATCTTAGGATGGCGCTGCTTGGTCTTGTAACAGGAAGGGCGTGATCCTATGCATTGGCAGCATGTTATTAAAAATGGCACCGTAGTAACGCCTAGTGACAGCTTTAAAAATAACATCTATATTCATGGCGGAAAGATCGCTGCTATAACAAGTGAAGATTTGCCCGGTGAAGCAGATGAGATCACCAACGCTGAGGGCAAGGTAGTTGTTCCCGGCTTTATAGATACCCATGTCCACTCAAGGGACGGCTTCAATGGAGCCCATTATAAAGAGGACTTCTTCCATTCCTCAATGGCAGGTGCATGCGGAGGCATTACCACTATTTACGAAATGCCTAACTGTAATCCCGCCATATATAACACTGAAAAGCTGTATCAGCTTATTGAGTGTATAACTCCCAAGGCGCATATTGACTTCGGTGTATGGGGTCTTTGCCTTGGCAATGCTAATAACAGCGAATTACCCGCTCTCGCAAAAGCAGGCGTAGTAGGCTTCAAATTCTTCTGGGGCTATGCAATAGACGCCTCCACATATCAGCTTATATATAATTATAAGCCCGGAATGGAAAACGTAATACCTCCGTTAGATCAGAGCGAGGTATTAAAAATATTTCGCGAAGCGGCAAGAACCGGCAAAATGGTGGCCATCCATGCCGAGAATTTTGATCTGATAAGGCTTTTTACAGACGAAATTTTAAGCGGTACTGACAGATCATATCAAGCTTTCTTAAAAAGCCGTCCCCCTCTTGCTGAGATCACAATAATAGAGACGGCCATTGCCATAGCCAAGCATACAGGAGCACATCTTCATATATTGCACCTTGCTGCAGGCGAAGCTGTTGACATAATTAGACGAGCTCAACTCCAAGGCGTTCATGTGACAGCTGAAACCTGCCCGCATTACCTAACGCTTACTGACTCGGATGGAGCTAAACTTGGTTCTACGATGAAAGGCTATCCTCCTGTACGAACTGCTCGCGATAGGGAGCTGCTTTGGACGGGGGTACGTGATGGCACCATATCTTGCATATGCTCTGATCACGCGCCACACACCATTGAGGAGAAAAATCTTCCTCTTTTTGAGGCGCCTGCCGGTATGGTAGCTATAGAGACAATGGTGCCTCTTATGCTGGACGCGGTTTATAAAAATAAAATCAGTATAAGCACCATGGTAAAAGTTCTCTCTGAGCAGCCCGCAAAGCTTTATGGAACATATCCAAACAAGGGTTCACTTCATATAGGAACTGATGCTGATATTGTAATAATCGATCCGGATGCATCATACGTATTCGATCAGAATTCACTGCATTCACGCACTAAGCTTTCGCCTTATCACGGTATGCAGATGCATGGCAGAGTGGAAAAAACCATTCTAAGAGGCAATACGATAGCACTAAACGGAGAGATAGTGGGTAAACCCATCGGTCAGTTTATAAAAGCAAAGTAAAAAACTTTGACTGCCCGCAGTTTTTGCGACAGGCAGTCATTTTTAAAATTAAGCAAAAGCAAAATCTATATATTGCGACAAACAGATTTTACTGATACAATTTAAGATAAAGGTACCACTGGCGTTCGTTTTTGCGCTCGTCTGTGATATAAAATACAGGAGGATGTTCATGAAGGAATTCGGATATAAAAACGCAACGACCATCACGGAAGCCCTCACCCTTCTTGATGGTCAAAACGCTCGTGTAGTCGCAGGCGGAACCAATGTTTTGCCCTATATACGCTCCGGAAAGTATACGGATTGTAGGCTTATAAATATTAGGGATATTAAGGATCTAAACTTTATAAAAGAGGACTCTGACCGGATCACAATCGGAGCCTGCGTCACTATATCTCAGCTAAAAAAGTCTAAGCTTATTTTAGAATTTGTTCCCGCGCTCCATCAGGCGGCATGCGTTTTTGCGGATCCCACCATATGCAATACCGCTACTGTCGGAGGAAACCTCGCAAGCGCCTCCCCCGCTGCGGATACGGCGCCTGCCCTTTTAGTGCATGACGCTATCGTATTCATAAAAAGTTTAAACTCCAGCCGCAGCGTTCCACTTTCCGAGTTTTTCAAGGCGCCCGGAACTACTGTGCTTCAAAGAAATGAGCTTATCACTCATATTGAGATATCAAAACAGAAAAACAGCGGCTTTATAAAACTTGGTATGCGAAAATCCATGTCCATATCCATAGTGACCGCCGCCTCCTCTGTTACGCTAAATGACGCTGGCATCATATCTTCCTGTAAAATAGCGCTCGGAGCCGTTGCTCCAACGCCTATAAGAGCTGCCCACACCGAAAGGTTCCTGCTGTCAAAAAAGCCGGATGATGATACGCTTTCGGCGCTTATTAAGGCTACAAACCTCGATATATCACCAATAGACGATATAAGAGCTTCGGCCGATTATCGTCGTGAAGTAACGCCCGTTATGGTAAAACGCGCTATAAAGCTCGCACTTTATGAACATTGCTGATCGGAGAGTATTATGAGTGAGAAGATAAATATTAAGCTAAAAATTAACGGTGTATTTGTCACTTTAGAGGTTTTGGCGCATCAAAATCTGCTGCGTGCTCTTCGTGATAATTACTATTGGGACGTAAAATGCGGTTGCGAAGTCGGCGAATGCGGCACCTGCACCGTATTGCTGGATGGACAGGCCGTAAAGAGCTGCACTGTGCTTGCCGCTGCCTGTGATGGGCATGAAATTTGGACCGATAAGGGACTTGGACTTTCAACCAAGCTTACCGCACGCATTCAGGACGCCTTTGTTGAATGCGGTTCGGTACAATGCGGCTTCTGCACACCCGGCATGGTCGTTGCAGCAACCGATTATCTTAAAAACGGCGGCAAGCCCGACAGAACTGCTATAAGGGAGGCTATATCCGGCAATCTTTGCAGGTGTACCGGCTATGTAAAAATAGTTGACGCGATTTATAAGGTCGCGAAGGATATCGAGGAGGGCCTTTTATGATGCAAAAACGGAATTTAAAGCTTGTAGGCAACGCTGTGCCGCGTCATGACGCCGCAGCAAAAGCAAAGGGCGAGCAGCTCTATAGCGATGACTGGACAATGCCAAACATGCTCTATGCCAAGGTTCTAAGAAGCGCGTATCCCGCCGCGATACTGCGCGGAGTGAATACAAAAAAGGCAAAGGCCCTGCCGGGAGTACATGCTGTACTTACGGCGGATGATGTACCTCTCAATGAAGATATAACCAAATTCGGCCAGATGCGCGATGTAGGCGGAGGCTTTGAAGGGCTTTATAAGGTGCTTGCGCGAGGTAAAATACGCTCCAAAAGCGAAGCTATCGCCCTTGTCGCGGCCGAGACCGAGGAAATAGCCGAGGAGGCATTAAAGCTTATCGAGGTCGATTATGAGGTCACGGAGGGTGTATTCGACCCAAGAGAAGCGCTGCTTCCGGGCGCATATGTCGTATCAAGTGAGGATTCCTCAAACGAGATAATGCGTACACAGGTGCAATGCGGCGATATTGAAGAAGCCTTTAAACGCTGCGATGTTATAATCGAAGACGACTATCAGACCACGCCTCATGAACATGCATACATCGAAACCGAAGGCGGTATGGGCTGGCTGGATGAAAACGGAGTAATCACGCTGCGCGTTGGCGTGCAGGTGCTTGAGCACTACCGTACCGTTGCAAAAATAATGGGGCTTCCTCATACCAAAGTTCGAAATATAGGCGTCCCCATGGGCGGCGGCTTTGGCGGCAAGGAGGATATAACCGTTGAAACATACCTTGCGCTGCTCATCGCCGCAACAAGACGCCCGGTAAAAATGGTATGGACTCGTGAGGAATCCATGGAAACGCACGCAAAGCGTCACCCCGAGTATTTGCATTACAAGACGGGCGCCACAAAGGACGGAAAGATACTTGCTCAGGAGATATCCATAGTGATGGATGGCGGCAGCTACACCTACCTTACACCCTGGGTTCAAATGTATTCTACCTATGGCGCGGTAGGACCCTACAATGTACCTAATGTGCATGTACAAAGCGTTTCCGCGTTTACCAACAATACATTCTCAAGCGCGAACCGCGGCTTTGGAGGGCCTCAGGTGAATTTCGCGTGTGAGCGCCAGATGGACAGAATAGCGGACGCTTTGGGAATCGACCGTGTTGAACTTAGAAGGCGCAATCTCATGCACAATGGAGATCGTCTGCCCACAGGCTTCATACCCCAGGGTCACATAGGCGTTTCCGAAATAATGGATAAGGTCGAAGCTGAGCTTAATAAAACCAAAAAGCCGGATCGCCTGCCCGATGGCCGAAAGATAGGAAGAGCTATTGCCGTAGGTCATATGGTATACGGCAGGCTAACGTTTATGCACGATTCCTCAAGGGTATCCATAAGGATAGAGCTTGATGGCAGCGTGACCGTTCGTGCGGGCGTACCCGATCTTGGCGGAGGCCAGGCCAGCGTGATATGCCAGATAGTGGCTGAGGAGCTTGGGCTTGATATGGAGGATGTACATGCCTATATAATGGACACGCACCTTACTCCCCTCTGCGGCACTACGACCGCAACACGCCAGCTTTACATGTCCGGTAATGCAACACTCAAGGCCACCGCTATAATGAAGGAGCGTCTTCTTCCCGTAGCCTCAAAGCTTTTAGGCTATCCTTCCGAAAATCTCGCGTTTGGTGATCATTCGATATACCTTGTAAATAATCCGGCGATCCGCATTCCATTCGTTACCGTAGTGGGTCATCTCAGTAACGATGGCGGCGAACTTGAAACCATAGCGCAGTTCAATGCCCCCTTTACCGAGGTTCCCGACCTTTCAGATATAAAGGGACAGCTCAATCCTGACCTCACTTATACATGCCATGGCGTTGAAGTAGCCGTTGACGAAGAGACGGGAATGTATGAGATATTAAGGCTCATAGCCGCCGTTGACGCGGGCAAAATGATAAACAAAAACTCCTGTGAAGGACAAATGGAGGGCGGCTGCTTATACAATGCATGGTGGCCAACCCATGAGGATCTTCAGTGGCGAAACGGCATTACAAAGGCCAACAACTTCTCCACCTACTATATTCCCACCGCAGCCGATATGCCGGATGTGGAGACCATTATAATGGAGAGCGGAGGCGGCCTTGGACCATACGGCGCAAAGGGTGTTGGCGAACCCTCGGATAATTCCATAGCGCCCGCAGTCGTTAACGCTATACGCGATGCTATAGGCACCGATATGAATCTGAACAAGATGCCCATCACACCGGAAAAGATACTCGCCGCTATTAAGGCTCGCGATTCAAAGTAAAAGAAAAAATGGCTATACCCGCAAGGTTATAGCCATTTTTGTGCTTTTTTATATCAGCTTCTTTGTATTCTCATACACATCCCCGCTCCCGAGCGTGATTATGATATCGCCCGGCTTCGCATAGCGATCAAGATGATGGTTTATAGCTTCAAAAGTGGGTATATAAAGAGCACGCCCTTCACCGCAGCTTCTGTTTATCGCCTCTACCATATCGCGTGCGTGTACGATGCCCGTATCCACCTCGCGCCCCGGATATATATCGGGAACCAGCACCAGATCAGCCTTTTCCATGCAGGTCATATCTCCAATAAACAGCGTTTTCGCCCTTGTGTAGCTGTTGCATTGGAATACCGCTATTATCCTGTTGTGCTTGATGGATGCCGCCGCCTGAAGCGTTGAAGCTATTTCTGAGGGATGATGAGCATAGTCATGGTATATCTTTGCTCCATTCTTTTCTCCCATAAGCTCAAACCTTCTGCGTGTTAACGTATACTTATTCAAAGCCTCCTTTATGACACAAAACGGTATACAAAGCGCCAGCGCGACCGATGCCGCCGCTATGCTGTTTAGCATATTGTGCTCCCCCGGCACCGAAAGCTCTATCCTTCCAAGCGTTTTACCCCTGAAAACAAGGTCAAAAGCGGTATTTCCAAGTTCGTCTACAGCTATATTATCCGGTACATAGTCGGCATTTTTATGTCCATAGGTCAGTTTTTCGCACGGACTCTCCGAAAGTATATCCATCACCCTATGATCATCCACACAGCCTATTATAAGACCATCCTTAGAAAGCAAAGCGGCGTATTTCTTAAATGCCAATACTATGTGCTCCATATCACCATAGTAGTCAAGGTGGTCATTATCTATATTGCTTATCAGTGCAATGGTAGGATGCAACGTCAAAAAGCTTTCAACATATTCGCAAGCCTCGGTTATAAAAAGCTCATGCCCACCTACATGGACTCCGCCGCTTAAAAAATCCACATACCCTCCGACATGTATCGTTGCATCGGTCGTATGCTCGGGGTCTTTTTCATGATGCATACGAGATATCAGCGCAAGCATGGAGGTTATAGTGGTCTTACCATGGCAGCCGGCTATTCCGACCACCTCGTCATAATCAGATGACAGCATCCCAAGCGCAACAGAGCGTTCAAGCTGCAAAATACCTTTGCCCAAGGCGGCCACGCGCTCAACATTGTCCGGTTTTATTGCCGCAGAATATATTACCATATCCGCATTTTCAATATTATCCGCATTATGACCGATCTTCACATCTATCCCAAGCTCTTTAAGCCTTTTTGTGAACTGCGACTCACCTCTATCCGAGCCTTGAACCTCATAGCCCTGCGATAAAAGCATCTGTGCCAGTCCATTCATGGAGCTGCCGCCTATGCCGATAAGATGTATACGTTTAATGCCTTCAAATCCCATCATTCTCCTCCAAGTCCTGTTTGCGTTGATTATACCCCCCTATAAGCACGCTCGTCAAGGGATGCAAGTATTCATATATCAGAGTAGATATTGAAAAAAAACGGTCTATGCTGTATAATTACCAGTATATGTAGAATGGGGTTAAGTGCATGCATGCTATCGCTATAAACGGTATGCAAACTTTAATATTTTTGACGTTTAGCGGCTATTTTATTTACAAGTCTCCTGAAAATAAGCTATATTGCGTCATACACACCCTGTTATCTCAATAGTAATGAACTAATGCTGATATTATCGGAGGATACCACTATATGTCCAAACTGTTTGGAACCGATGGCGTAAGAGGAATCGCTAATGAAACACTTACATGCGAGCTTGCAATGAAGATAGGCGCAGCAGGCGCCAGCGTTATAGCAAGCGGGGTTGGGCGGCCAAAGATACTCCTCGGCTGCGATACAAGGCTCTCAGGCGACATGCTTTGCGCCGCGCTTGTTGCCGGGATATGCTCTGTTGGAGGAGATGTATTGACCGCAGGCATTGTACCCACCCCCGCCATAGCTTATCTTGTACGCCTATATTCTTGTGATGCTGCCGTTATGGTAAGCGCCTCGCATAATACCATGGAATACAACGGCATAAAGTGGTTTGATTCAAACGGCTTTAAGCTCTCAGACGAAACGGAAGAGCGCATTGAAAAGCTCATAAACGATAATTTCGCGTTCAGCCGTCCCACCGGTACAATGGTAGGTAGGCAGATATTCGCAAAGAAGGCTCCAATCGATTATATGGATTTTCTAAAGGAAGCCTGTGAAAAAGATCTATCTGGCATGCGCATCGTGCTCGATTGCAGTAATGGCGCCGCCTCGGATATCGCCCCCGAGCTATTTTCGCAGCTTGGCGCTACAGTTTATTGTGTCTCAAACACGCCGGATGGGTGCAATATAAATCAGCACTGCGGCTCCACTCATCCTGAGCAGCTTGCAATGCATGTTGCTGAACTGGGTGCCGATATAGGCTTTGCTTTTGATGGTGACGCGGACAGGGTGATAGCTTGCGATGAATACGGCAACATAGTTGACGGCGACAGACTCATGGGGATATGCGCTCTGTTCATGAAGGAAAATGGTACGCTTTCGAATAATACGCTCGTGCTGACGGTCATGTCAAATCTTGGTCTTAGAAAAGCAATGGAAAGTGCGGGAATTAATGTAATCGAAACAAAAGTAGGCGATAGATATGTGCTTGAGGCTATGCTAAAGGATGGTCACAGCATAGGCGGTGAGCAGTCCGGTCACATAATATTCCTTGATAAAACCACCACAGGCGATGGTATGCTCTCCGCCATAATGACCCTCAACGTCATAAAGAAGTCAGGGCTTAGCCTTTCAAAGCTCGTCTCAAGCATACCTCAGTATCCGCAGGTGCTTGTAAATGTGCTTGTAAAACCCGAAGATATGCAAAGCATAATGGATGATCCCGAAGTACACAAAAAGGTCCGGGAAATTGAGGCGGAGCTTAACGGTGACGGGCGCATACTCATAAGAAAATCGGGTACAGAGCCTCTTATCAGGATCATGCTGGAGGGTAGGGATCAGTATGCAATAGAGCTGATGGCGCTCAGCATGGCAAATTTGATAACCGAGCGATTTGGGGGCAAAATAAGGCAATAGCAGCCATTCGCATTCTGATACACAAAGAGAAAGAGGTACAGTATGTCATACAACAGAGAACTCATAAGGAACTTCTGCATAATAGCGCATATTGACCACGGAAAGTCTACGCTTGCCGACCGCATGCTCGAGATGACCGAGACCATTGCGCTGCGTGATATGGAGTCACAATTGCTTGATATGATGGATATCGAACGTGAACGCGGCATCACTATAAAAGCATCCGCCGTAAGGATGTTTTATACCCATTCCGATGGCAACAGATATATGTATAATCTTATAGATACTCCCGGTCATGTTGACTTCACATATGAGGTGAGCCGCGCGCTTGCCGCCTGCGATGGCGCGATACTGATAGTTGACGCAACGCAAGGCATAGAGGCTCAAACGCTTGCGAATGTATACCTTGCGATCGATAATGATCTTGAGATAATGCCCGTTGTTAATAAGATAGACCTAATAAGCGCTCAACCCGAGGCCGTTATACAGGAAATAGAGGACGTAATAGGGCTTCCTGCCGAGGATGCGCCGCGCATAAGCGCAAAGCTTGGTACAAATGTGATTGAGGTACTTGAGAAGATACCAAAGCTCATCCCCCCACCCACCGGCGATGAAAGCGCTCCCATGAAGGCGCTCATATTTGACAGTATATATGATAATTACAAGGGCGCCCTTAGCTATGTGAGGATGTTTGACGGCTGTGTGCGTGCAGGCATGCGTATAAAATCCATGGCAAGCGGCAAGGAATTTGATGTCACCGAGGTAGGCATATTTAATCCAAAACCCATTCCCGTTGATGAATTGCGCGCAGGTGAGGTGGGCTATATCGCGGCTTCCATAAAGACGGTTCGTGATACTAAGGTCGGAGATACACTTACGCTTGCGCAGAACCCCACAAAGCAGCCTCTTCCCGGTTACAAGCAGGCTCAGCCCATGGTATACTGCGGAATCTATCCCGCCGATGGAGCTGAATACAATGATCTTAGGGATGCACTGGAAAAGCTGCTTTTAAACGATGCCGCGCTTTCTTTTGAACCCGAAACATCACAGGCCCTTGGCTTTGGCTTCAGATGCGGATTTTTGGGATTGCTGCACATGGAGATAATACAGGAGCGTTTGGAGCGTGAATTTGACCTCGACCTTGTTACCACCGCTCCCAGTGTAATATACAAGGTAAAAACAACCGATGGGATCGAGCTTAATATCGATAACCCGGCAAATCTTCCCCCCTCCACCGAGATAGAATACATGCAAGAGCCCATGGTTGAGGCGCATGTACTCACGCCCACCGAATACGTTGGCCCCATTATGGATCTATGTCAATCAAGGCGCGCCACATTCCGGGATATGTCATATCTTGACTCAACAAGGGTCAACCTCACATATGACATGCCGCTCAACGAGATAATCTATGACTTTTTCGATCAGCTTAAATCCCGCAGCCGCGGCTATGCTTCCTTTGATTATGAGCTTAAGGAGTATGTTCGCTCAAACCTTGTAAAGCTTGACTTCCTTTTAAACGGCGATATGTGCGATGCACTGTCCACCATAGTACATGCCGACAGGGCGTATGCCAAGGGTCGCGCCGTTGCCGAAAAGCTTCAAGAGGTAATACCAAGGCAGCAGTTTGAAATACCCATCCAGGCTGCTATCGGTGGCAAGATAATAGCGCGTGAGACCGTTCGCGCGGTGCGAAAGGACGTGCTCGCCAAATGCTACGGCGGCGATATAACCCGAAAGAAGAAGCTGCTTGAAAAGCAGAAGGAAGGTAAGAAGCGTATGCGTCAGATAGGCACCGTACAGCTTCCCAGCGAAGCTTTTATGAGCGTGCTTCGCATAAATTAGATCAATCATGCGGTATTACAACGACATTTGGCGTAATACCGCTATTATTTTATAACGAAAGGCTTTATCCATGCGAGGACTTTACATTCATATACCCTTTTGCAGAAAAAAATGCGCCTATTGCGATTTTGTCTCGTTTGAAAATTCACCCCATATGGATAGCTATATTGATGCCGTAGGAAAAGAGCTTGAACTCTATGCCGAGCTTTTTGGTAGAGAAGCTCCATTTGAAATAAGCAGCATCTATATAGGAGGCGGAACTCCAAGCCTTATAGATGGCATAGATAGACTGCTTGATAAAGCTATGAAGCTTTATAATGTAAGATCAAATGCAGAAATATCAATAGAGTGCAATCCCGAATCTGTCACCAGGAAAAAGCTTAAAAGCTATCATCTGTGCGGCATAAACAGGCTCTCAATAGGGCTTCAAAGCGCGGATGACAGGCTTCTTTGTGGAATTGGGCGCATACACAACAGGGCGCAATTTGAAACTGCGCTTAATTTTGCGCTTGCTGCGGGTTTTTCAAACATAAATGTTGACATAATGTATGGTCTGCCCGGGCAGGATATGGACGCATTTTTAGATACGGTGCGCTATATATCGGCGCTTCCCATAAAGCATATCTCCGCCTATTCACTCATACTTGAGGAAAATACACCTCTTTGGCGTGACTATAAAGCCGGCAAGCTCACGCTCCCGGATGAGGATATAACCGCAAACATGCAGGATGAAGCTATAAAAGTACTAAATAGTGCCGGATTTTCTCGCTATGAGGTTTCAAACTTTTCAAAGCCCGGATTTGAATGCGTACATAATCTCACATACTGGCATAATCTTGAGTATCTTGGAGTGGGTGTCGCCGCACATTCCGCGTTAAAAAAGGGCGGTTGGCTAAGATCATGCAACACCACAAATATCGATGACTATATGTCGCTTATAAAAAAGGGTATCCGCCCCATAATCGAGGAAAGCGCCATTGAAAAAAATGAGGAGATGTTTGAGTGCATGATGCTTGGTCTTAGGCTTGTATGTGGCGTTGATATTAAAGAGTTTACTAAAAGATTTGCGATATCTCCCATGGAGGCATACGGTTTTAAGCTTGCGACTCTTATAGAAAAGAAGCTTCTTACCATAGATCACGGCCATATATATGCCACGTCGCGCGGATTTGATATTTTAAACAGCGTCATATGCGAGCTGCTTTAGATTGAGCATTTTAAACGGTCTAATACCGGCCGTTTTTATTTAGTAAAAAAACCGGTGAGGTCACCCCCACCGGTAAATTTTTTAGACTTTAGCTATTATTCCATATCATTTAGCTTCTTATAGTAAGCTATCTTATCCATTGCCTCTTCCTCTGCACGAGCAAACAGATCCTCTGCTACATCGGGGAACTGACGGAGGAGTGAGCTGTATCTTACTTCGCCAAGTATGAAGTCACGATAGCTGCTCTTGGGATCCTTGCTGTCAAGCTGGAAGGGATTCTTGCCCTGATCTGCGAGAGCCGGGTTATACCTGTAAAGGGGCCAATAGCCGGCCTCAACGGCCTTCTTAGCCTCTGCCTGTGCCTTGCCCATACCGGCGTTGATGCCGTGGTTGATGCAGGGTGCGTAAGCGATTATGAGGGAGGGACCGTCATAGGCCTCTGCCTCTGTGATCGCCTTGAGGAGCTGATTGGG
The DNA here is from genome assembly GCA_017416425.1 of Clostridia bacterium. Taxonomy (GTDB): domain Bacteria; phylum Bacillota; class Clostridia; order Christensenellales; family CAG-138; genus RGIG1693. The sequence continues at coordinate 34,758 of JAFQCL010000017.1, read as the reverse complement.
ATCAGCGCCCATTGCTACCTTCGCAACGTATACATAGCCATAGCTCATAGCCATCATGCCAAGGTCCTTCTTCTTGGTGCGCTTACCTGCAGCGGCAAACTTCGCAACGGAGCCGGTAGGAGTTGCCTTAGAGGACTGTCCACCGGTGTTGGAATATACCTCGGTATCCATTACGAGCACGTTTACATTCTCGTTCATGGCCAGAACATGATCAAGTCCGCCATAACCGATATCGTATGCCCAACCATCGCCGCCGAATATCCAAATGGATTTCTTTACCATAAGGTCTGCCATGGATGCGATCTGCTTACAGAGATCATCGCACTCGCAGCCGCAATCGCAGCAGGATTCGACCAGCTTTAATAGCTTCTCGGCAGCTACTTTGCTTGCCTTTGCGTCTTCACGACCATTTAGCCACTCATCGCATACAGCAACGGCTTCCGGATTAGCGCTTACAGCCTCTCGGAGCTCATTTACAAGATCGACCAGCTTATTCCTGCGATGTGATATCGCAAGATTCATACCAAAGCCAAACTCAGCGTTATCTTCAAACAGGGAGTTTGCCCATGCGGGGCCATGACCCTTTTCGTTTACGGTGTAGGGGCAGGTGGGAGCGGAGCCGCCGTAGATGGAGGAGCATCCGGTTGCGTTCGCAACGATCATCCTGTCACCAAAGAGCTGGGTGATGAGCTTTACATAGGGAGTTTCGCCGCAGCCAGCGCATGCACCTGAGAACTCAAACAGCGGCTGGAGGAACTGGCTTCCCTTTACGGTCGCTGTGCTAAGGGGAGTTTCCTTTACGGGAAGAACGATGGAAGCTTCCCAGTTTGCCGCCTCAACATCGTTTATCTCGGTCGCATGAACCATGGTAAGCGTCGGAGCCTTTGCGTTCATCGGGCAAACCTGTGCGCAGTTTCCGCAGCCTGTGCAGTCAAGGGGACTGAGCTGCATACGGAACTCAAGACCCTCAAGACCCTTGCCGCTTGCCGGCTTGGTCTTAAATGTCTCAGGCATATTTGCCTTTTCCTCAGCGGTAACGAGTACCGGGCGTATACATGCATGCGGACATACAAGCGCGCAGTTGTTGCACTGGATACAGGTATCTACATTCCACTTGGGAAGATTTACAGCGATTCCGCGCTTCTCATACTTGGTGGTTCCGGTCGGAACAAAGCCATCGGCGGCAAGCATGCTTACGGGGAGGGCGTCACCCTTTTGCGAAAGAATGGGCTTAATGAACTCGGTGAAATACGGATCATCGGATACGTTTACGGGTACAGCGCCTTCGGTGGTGGTTGCCCATGCCTCGGGATATGCTATCTGCGCAAGACCGGTAACGCCTGCGTCGATAGCGTCATAGTTCTTCTGAACGATCTCATCGCCCTTCTTGCCATAGGACTTCTTAGCTGCCGCCTTCATATAGCCGATAGCATCCTCAACGGGGATGACCTCCGCGAGCTTAAAGAACGCGGACTGCATTATGGTGTTGATACGGCTGCCCATGCCGACCTGTGCGGCGATCTTTATAGCATCGATGTTATAGAAACGAAGATGCTTTCTTGCGATCGTATTCTTCATCGCCGCCGGAAGCTCGCGCTCCATGTCCTCAAGGCTCCACTCGGAGTTGAGCAGGAATACGCCGCCATCCTTAATGCCTTCAAGCACGTCATAGCGAGTTACATAAGACGGATTATGGCATGCGATAAAGTCGGCCTGATCGATGAGATAGGGTGACTTTATGGGGGTCTTACCGAATCTTAAGTGAGAAACGGTAAATCCGCCGGACTTCTTTGAATCGTATGCGAAATAGCCCTGAGCATACATGTCGGTGTGGTCACCGATTATCTTGATGGAGTTTTTGTTCGCGCCAACGGTACCGTCGGAACCAAGGCCGAAGAACTTGCAGCGGATGGTGCCCTCGGGAGCCGCATCGATAAACTCATTTACAGGGAGGGATGTGAAGGTAACATCATCCACGATACCGACTGTAAAGTGATTCTTGGGAGTTTCAAGGCTTAGGTTATCAAACACGGCCTTAACCATGGAAGGTGTAAATTCCTTTGAACCAAGGCCATATCTGCCGCCATAGGTGGCTATATCAAGACCTGCTTCGGCAAAAGCGGTCACAACATCGGTATAGAGCGGCTCGCCAAGCGATCCGGGCTCCTTTGTACGGTCAAGCACAGCTACGCGCTTAGCGGTCTTGGGAAGAGCGGCAATGAGCCTGTCGGCAGCAAAGGGTCTATACAGGCGAACCTTTATCACGCCAACCTTTTCCCCGTTCTTATTCATATAGTTTACGGCTTCTTCAGTCGCATCTGCGCCGGAACCCATGATGATTATGACACGCTCAGCATCCTCAGCGCCAACATATTCAAAGAGCTTGTAGCTGCGGCCGGTGATCTCACCGACCTGCCTCATAGCCTCTTCTACAATACCCGGTACTTCCGCATAATACTTATTTGCAGCTTCACGACCCTGGAAATAGATATCGGGGTTCTGAGCTGTACCCGCCTGATGCGGATGCTCGGGGTTGAGCGCGCGCTCACGGAAGCGCTTTACAGCTTCAAAGTCGCAAAGCTTTGCCATGTCTTCATAATCGATCGCTTCTATCTTCTGAACTTCATGTGAAGTACGGAAGCCATCGAAGAAATGCAAGAAAGGAACGCTTGCCTTTATCGCGCAAAGATGAGCGACCAAAGCCAGATCCATTACCTCCTGAACGGAAGCGGAGGACAGCATAGCAAAGCCGGTCTGTCTTGCGCCCATTACATCGGAATGATCGCCGAAGATCGAAAGCGAATGCGCCGCAAGAGCTCTGGCGGTTACATGGAACACGCCGGGAAGCAGCTCACCCGAGATCTTATACATATTCGGGATCATGAGGAGCAGGCCCTGCGAAGCGGTAAATGTGGTGGTCAGAGCGCCGGCAGCAAGCGAGCCATGGACTGCGCCTGCAGCGCCGCCTTCAGACTGCATTTCTGCGATACGAACCTTCTGTCCAAATAAGTTCGTCCTGCCTTGAGCTGCCCAGTCATCAGCGACTTCAGCCATGGGTGAGGACGGTGTTATAGGGTAAATTGCCGCTACGTCCGAAAATGCATATGCGACATGCGCAGCAGCGGTATTACCGTCAATGGTCATGGTCTTTGCCATCTTAAAATCCTCCTACAATGTTTGATATGCGCCATTTATACGGCACAATAATCCATCTGCATTATATTGCCTTAGAACAAGCCTGTCAATAATTTGTGCGGCTTTATGAGCGAAACTTCAAAAATATAATGTTTCTTATCCATTTTTACAAAAAACAGGGCAATTGGGGTGTTCTTAAAACAGTACTGCCCCGGAATTTCTCCCAGGGCAGCTTTTTATTATTTTGCCACTACGAAATCAACTACTTGATCAAAGTAACATAGCTTTTCGTCGGTGAACTGATGTGATACAACCAAAATAGTCTTATTTTTAATCGACAGCAGGAGATCTTCGATGCGCTCTGCTGTTGCAGTGTCCAAGTTTGCCAATGGCTCATCAAGGATCAGCACATCGGTATCTCTCAGCAATGCTCGTGCAAGACAAATCCGCTTCTTCTCACCACCGGAGAAGTTTGATCCGCTTTCTGTAATTATGCCGTCCAATGCTTGTGTATTAGCATATCTGTCAAGCCCAACACTTTGCAGCACTTCAAACAGTTTGCTGTCCGAAACTTCTTGATACATCGTCAGATTGTTTCTCAATGTGTCGTGGAACAAGGTTGCTTCCTGTCGCACAACCGTCATAAGGCTGTAAGTACTGCCAATCTGATCCAAGGTCGTACCATCGATTTCGATACAACCATCGGCCACATCATAATACTTCAGAAGCAAATTGATTGCGGTTGTCTTTCCACATCCGCTGGGACCTTTCAGTAAATACCTTTTCCCTTTGCAAATCGTCAAGTCAAATCCATTCAGAACAGAACGCTGACCATCATAGGAAAAAGATACATCCTTGAAGCGAATATCACAGCTCAGATTTTTGACATTGCTTGCTCTCTTGGCTGTTTCCGGAACATTCAGAAATTCCTTCATTGCCGCGCAAGCGGGCTTGATCGCAATAAGCTGCCGAGTAATTCCGGCGAGCGAAATCAGAGGGTAGGAAAGCTGATCAATCATGCCAATAGCAACGAAAAAGTCTCCGGCAGAGAAATCGCCCTTTAGAACAAACCATGCCGCACACACCAGGACTACAAAGTAGGAGCAATAAGAAATCAGCGTGGTAATAAGCCCCGAAACATTTCCAAGCTGCGTGTCTTTAAGAAGCTTTTCCATGGTGTTATCATTAACGGTTTTAAATCTCCCCATGATTTTTTGCTCAATGGAATAGTTTTTTATGATCTCGAATCCGGAAAGCCAATCGTTGATTTTTGCCAAGTTTTCCTCAACTGCCCCAATATATGCAGCCTGCGCATTTTGCAACCTTTTCTCAATCAGCTTGGGAATGTAAAGCGGTGTTGTCAGCAGCGCAATGGTGATGATTGCAATGCGCCAATCGAGAAAGAACAGCGCAACACTCACAAAAATAATTTTGAAAAGTATTTCCCAAAAAATTGGGAGCATACGAAAAAGACGCTCTTTAATCGTATCAGCTTCATTTGTATACTTCGCAATATACTCGCCCTGTGGATGTTCTTTGTACGCAACATAGCTGCGCTTTATAATGCTCGCAAAAACATCATGCTTTAATTCTTTTGTACAACCTACCACAAATTTAGCACTGAGGCGATCATAAAGGAAATAGAACAAACACTCACAAATGATGAAGCCAGCAAGCAAAACTGCGTAATAAATTGTCTTTTGAGCTTCACCAGCAGCAGCGTAATCCAGAACATCTCCTTTGAAGAACTGGAGAACTACAGTAAAAATCGTACCGATGAGTATACTAACCAACGCCCCTACAAAATAGCGGCGATTACTTTCTTGATATTTTTTCATGTTAACCTCCTATGCTTCTTTAGCGATAGAAGGATTAAAATATTTTCCTTCTATCGTTTAGAAGGAATTTCTACGTTTTGCCATACCTGTCACCTCGTCTTTTTTTTATTTTATCATATAAATATTAGTAAAGCAATTGCAGTAATCTACAATTGTGTACAATTGTGCGCACTTCTATACAAGAGCAATCATCGTATGTGTGCTACGCAAGCTAGAAAGCCCGGATATACGAATGTAAAGGCTGTTTTTCCATACAAGGTTTTCCCCCCCTTGCGGCGCTTAGCGGCTATCCCAAAAAAAATTAAATCTCCGTATGAATAAATCACGCAGAGATTTAACTATTTTACGAGCACCGTCCAATGACCCTGCTCTTACCATATTAACTTAGTATAAATCACATTGTAAGGTCATCCACAAACAGCTCACGCGGTCTATCCGGATTCTCAGCCTTTATGCGATTTTCAAAAAATTTCGTTGCAACCTGGGGGAACAGCGCATATGAAAGAACATCTTCATCACAGCGCGCAAGCTCTCCTATTTCGACCGCACAACGTTCAAACTCGGGTTCCAAAAGATCCGCAGGACGGCAGGTAACAACTTTTTTATCACCAATAGCCTGCCTTCTGACCGATTCGTTCACCTCACCCGGAAGCTTTCCGTATTCTCCCGCAAGCACCGCCTTGGATTCTTTGGGAAATGTCTTATAGCGTCCCATAAGCACATTGAATACAGCCTGCGTACCTACGATCTGACTTGTAGGAGTTACAAGAGGCGGATAGCCGAAGTCCTTACGCACCCTCGGTATCTCCTCCAAGACCTCGTAATACTTATCCTCAGCATTAGCCTGCCTAAGCTGCGACACAAGATTAGAAAGCATTCCGCCGGGAACCTGGTACATGAGTATATTGGTATCGACCTTTAGCGATTTTTCGGAAAGGAAGCCCTCATCACGAAGCCTTGCGGAAATTTTAGCAAAATACTTAGAAGCCGCCGCGAGCTTTTCGATATCAAGCCCTGTATCACGTTCGGTACCCTTAAGACTTGCGACCAAAGGCTCTGTTGCCGGCTGAGAGGTGCCATTGCCAAGCGCGGACAGCGCGGTGTCAACTATATCAACGCCTGCCTGCGCTGCCATAAGCAGAGTCATATCACCCGTACCGGCAGTGTTATGCGTATGCAGGTGTATCGGCACCTTGACCTCACTTTTTAGGCGCTTTACTAAAGAATATGCGTCATAGGGCAGCAATAGATTTGCCATGTCCTTTATACAAATGGTATCCGCACCCATCTGCACGAGCTGCTTAGCCAGCTTTACAAAATAATCCTCATTATGCACAGGGCTTACGGTATAGCTAAGCGCTGCCTCGACTTGACCGCCATACTTCTTTGCAAAGCGAATTGAAGCCTCGAGATTTCTGACATCGTTCAGCGCGTCAAATATCCTGATTATGTCTATACCATTATCAATGGACTTTGCCACAAATTTTTCAACGATATCATCTGCATAGTGCTTATAGCCAAGTATGTTTTGACCGCGAAAGAGCATCTGAAGCTTCGTATTGGGAAGAGCCTTCCTCAAAAGACGAAGCCTTTCCCATGGGTCTTCATTGAGAAAACGCAGACAGCTATCAAAAGTAGCTCCGCCCCAGCACTCAAGCGACCAGTATCCTATCGAATCAAGAAGCTCACATATGGGCAGCATCTCTTCAATACGCATGCGCGTTGCCGCCTGCGACTGGTGAGCATCTCGTAAAATTGTATCGGTTATAAATAATTTGCTCATATTAAGCCATCCTTTCTAAAGCTTTATTCTGACGGTTACGCTCCAAAAATAGCAAGGAAAACGCCCGCCGCCACTGCCGAGCCTATAACGCCCGCGACATTGGGTCCCATTGCGTGCATGAGCAGGAAATTGCTCGGGTTTTCCTTCTGACCCACCACCTGCGATACACGAGCCGCCATGGGAACCGCCGAAACACCTGCAGAGCCGATAAGGGGATTGATTTTTCTGCCCTCCGGCAGGAAAAGATTCATTATCTTTGCGATAAGCACACCACCTGCTGTGCCACAAGCAAATGCAAAAACTCCAAGAGCGAATATCTTAGCGGTCTCCCAAGTGATAAAGCTTGCAGCTGTTGCCTTAGCGCCAACACACACTCCCAAGAATATGGTCACGATATTTATAAGCTCATTTGCAGCAGTCTTTGAAAGTCTGTCTACAACGCCGCTCTCACGAAGCAGATTGCCCAGCATTATCATACCGACCAGCGATGCTGCGGAAGGAAGCAGCAATATTACAAATATTGTAACCGCGATCGGGAATATGATACGCTCCGTGCGCGTTACGGTACGAAGCTGCTTCATCTCTATCTTGCGCTCCTTTTTTGTGGTAAGAAGCTTCATAATGGGCGGCTGTATAAAGGGCACGAGCGCCATATATGAGTATGCCGCCACAGTAATGGAGGATAAGAGATCAGGCGCAAGCCTTGTTGTTACAAATATAGTGGTAGGACCATCGGCGCCGCCGATTATACCTATTGCTGCGGCTTCCTCGGGTTTAAAGCCAAAAGCCAGAGCGATAAAAAACGCTGTAAATATGCCAAGCTGCGCACCTGCACCCATCATAAGGCTCTTTGGGTTTGCGATAAGGGGTGTAAAGTCGGTCATCGCACCTATCCCAAGGAATATCAATGAGGGATATATGCCGTATTTAACGCCGAAATCAAGGTAGTAAAGAAGGCCTCCTACATTGTTGTTCGCATCGCTGGGCGGATCGGTAAGACCGGTGCCGGGAAGGTTGGCAAGCAGCATGCCAAAAGCTATCGGCAATAAAAGATTGGGTTCAAATTTCTTTCCTATCGCAAGGTATAGCAAAAGACATGCTAAACCTATCATTACAAGGTTTAAGAGGTTGTCGTTTATAAGCGAGAATCCGCTCGTACTTAAAAATTCGCCAAGTGCCCCCATATCGATCCACCTGTTTTATGAAATCACAGCGATCAGAGCGCCCGAATCCACGCTCGAGCCCTTCTGCACGCGGACATCCGCAATGGTTCCGCCGCAGGGAGCCAGTATTTCATTCTCCATCTTCATAGCTTCAAGTATTACTATGATATCGCCTTCCTTTACCCTGTCGCCGACCTTTACTTTAACGTCAAGTATGTTGCCGGGCATGGGAGCTTCGACCTTAACGCCGCCTGCGGGTGGTGCCGAAACTACGGGAGCGGCGGGAACGGGAGCAGGGGCGGGGGCGGGAGCGTTTGCAGCAGGTCTTGCCGGCGCAGCCTTTTTAGCTTCCTCTGCCGATACTTCCTCTACCTCGATTTCATATCTGTTTCCGTTTACATTAACAATAAATTTACGCATCGTTTTTGTCCTCCAAAACAATTCTCAATAAAAATACCGGCAATTATATACGCTTTATAGAGCGTATGCGAATACCGGAAACATCTTCACCCATATACTCGGCTACAGCCGCTGAAACAGCCGCAACGACCTGCTGCCTTTCAGGCGTGTCGAGCAGACTATCCTTTTCGTTTACTACAAAGCTCTGCTTCACGACCTCTCGCTCATTTGAAGCGGAGCGGGTCTCGACCCTTTTGCTCCTAAATAAACGACCCATTGCCCATATTATGAATATTATAGCAATAAGGCAGGCAAAAACAGTGCCAACGCCCAATAAGAATACGATAATCGGATTCTCGTTGGCCGTGCTCGCAGACGAAGCCGCCACAAGACTGCTAAGCATTGATAAAATACCCATTGAATACCCTCCTCTTCACAATAATGCATTGGACAGAACTAAATGTTCATTCTTACCCAATTTACTCTTTCTACATACAATCCCCTATTCCTGCCATCAATAAAAATATATTTTTACTGCTTTGTATTTTTCTTTTAATCGCTTTTACTCCTTTTACAGAGCTACTGTTGATACAATTATCCACAAAATAAAACTTTATTTTAATGTTAAAAAACACTTGTATATCTATCTTTAGTTGGTATATACTTAAAGGAAAGATAAAATGAGGCATTAACAATATGAACCAACCCGATACTGACAAACCTATAGCCGAAAGCCCCCAAAAAAAGCGCTCTTTTAAAGAGTTCTTATCTGAACAGCCGTTTTTAAAAAAGCTTATCGTAATAGCATGTATCGCATGTGTCGCTATAGGCTTTGGCATTGCTGTATCCACTCTTTCCGATATGTTTGATACGATCAACGCAAACAACGAGATATATGAGGCAAAGCTTGAGGAAAATGAGTCTCTTTTGCGCCGTGAGCAGATGCTTGAATCCATGGTAGAATACTCAAAAAGCCATGAATACATGCTACAACTTGCAAGGGAGCGATTTGGGTATGTTCTTCCGGATGATATCATATTCCAATTTGACATTTCAGGGGATAACAACACGAATGGATAAAGCCGCAGTAATAGATATAGGCAGCAACACCCTTCGCTATGCGGAGGGTCGTTTATGCTTGAATGGGCTAAAACTCACCACAAAAAAGCTGATCCGCATGACAAGGCTTGCAAGCGGCCAGCAGGAAAGCGGCATGCTTTCAAATAAGCCCATGCAGGATAGCATGCAGGCGCTGCTTGAGTTTAAAGATATGGCCAAGGAAAAAGACCTTCCCATATTCTGCTATGCAACAAGCGCCGTTCGTGAAGCTAAGAACAGGGAGCAGTTTTTAAGCGAAGTATTCCAAAAAACCGGCATAAATATCGATGTGCTTTCGGGAGATGAGGAGGCAAGACTTGCTTATCTCGGTGCAACCGGCGGCCGCGGAGGACTTATCGACATAGGCGGTGGCTCTACGCAGATCGTGAATGATAAGGGCAGCATTTCCGTTCCGATAGGCTGTGTGCGCGGACGTGAAATAATGCTCGATCAAGGCGATTTTGATCATCAAAGGGCTTTGCTTGAAGCAGAGCTTTCAAAAAAGCTTCTCCCGTTTACGCTTCCGATCTCAGACGAGTATACGGGTGTGGGCGGCACCATAACAACGCTCTGTGCCCTGCACATCGGCCTCACCGAATACGATGGAGCGCTAGTTCACGGAACTAAACTTACGCTTAAAAGGATCGAGGAGTTTATCCGGCTATTGAGCGAAAATTGTGAGTATCGTATAAACCATCCCCTTTTAAAGCAGAGGCATGACGTGATACTTCCCGGCGCTATCATAATAGCGTATGAACTTAGGCTCCTAAATAAAGACCATATCACGGTAAGCGATGCAGACGGCATGGAAGGCTATCTGCTGCATAAACTCGCAGCATTATAAAAATAGATATTTTACGGCTAAGCCCTATGGGTGAGGCCGTTTTTTGTTTATAAAAAACGTAGCTGCCAAATAACTTTAGCAGCTACTTTTATCAGATTAGGGATATTATCGCCTTTTATAATCAATACATTCCGGGTGCGCCGCCCATTGGAGCAGCAGGTTCGGGCGCGGGTATGTCGCATACAAGGCTCTCGGTGGTAAGCGCCATTGCCGCAATGGAAGCTGCATTCTGAAGCGCACTTCTTGATACCTTTGTAGGATCGATTATACCGGCATCTGCCATGATGCAATATTCATCTATAGCCGCATTATAGCCATAGCCCTCAGTGCCCTTGCTTCTTACGTTTGCAACGATAACGCTGCCCTCAAGACCCGCATTGTAGCTGATCTGGCGGAGAGGCTCTTCCATAGCGCGAAGTACGATCTCTATTCCGGTACGGATATCGCCATGATTTTCCGCTGCAAGATGGCGTATCCTGTCGCTTACATTAAGAAGCGCGATTCCGCCGCCGGGGACTATACCCTCTTCAACAGCCGCGCGGGTAGCGGAGAGAGCGTCCTCTATGCGCATCTTCATCTCCTTCATCTCGACCTCGGTAGCAGCGCCAACTGCTATAACGGCTACGCCGCCTGCGAGCTTTGCAAGCCTCTCCTGGAGCTTCTCACGGTCATATTCCATGGTGCTCTCCGCGATCTGATTGCGGATAGAGGCAATGCGTGCCTTGATCTCATTGGGATCGCCGGAACCTTCTACGATCACGGTATTATCCTTATCCACCTTTACCTGGCGTGCGCTGCCAAGGTCTGCAAGCGTTGCATCCTTAAGCTCCATGCCAAGGTCGGAGGAGATAACGGTCGCACCGGTAAGGGTCGCTATATCCTGAAGCATAGCCTTACGCCTGTCGCCAAAGCCGGGAGCTTTTACCGCAACACACGTAAAAGTACCGCGAAGCTTATTTACAACGAGAGTTGCCAAAAGCTCTGCGTCAAAGTCCTCAGCTATCATGAGAAGCTTTCTGCCCTGCTGCGCTATGGGTTCAAGCACAGGGAGGACTTCCTGGATGCTGCCTATTTTCTTATCGGTCACAAGGATAAGGGGATTATCAAGAACCGCTTCCATCTTATCGGTGTCTGTGACCATGTATGCGGAGGAATAACCTCTGTCAAACTGCATACCCTCAACAATGCGGAGTACGGTTTCGGTGGTCTTTGATTCCTCTATGGTGATAACGCCGTCATTTCCGACCTTTTCCATCGCATCGGAAATCAGCTCGCCTATCTTGGTATCTCCCGCAGAGATAGATGCTACCTGAGCTATGGCCTGCTTATTCTCGATGGGACGGCTCATATTCCTAAGCTCCTCAACGGCAGCGCTTACAGCCGCCTCGATGCCCCTCTTGATACCCATGGGGTTTGCGCCGGCGGCAACATTGCGAAGTCCCTCATGTACTATGGACTGCGCAAGAAGCGTTGCGGTAGTAGTGCCATCGCCTGCCACATCGTTGGTCTTTGTTGCTACTTCCTTAACAAGCTGAGCGCCCATGTTCTCAAAGGGATCTTCAAGTTCTATTTCCTTTGCGATGGTAACGCCGTCATTTGTGATGAGCGGAGCGCCATATTTCTTATCAAGGACTACATTGCGTCCCTTAGGTCCAAGGGTTATCTTTACGGTATTTGCAAGGGTATTGATACCGGCTTCAAGAGCCTTTCTTGCGTCTTCGCCAAACTTTATCTGCTTTGCCATTTTATTTTCCTCCGAATGCTATTCTTATTCTACGATCGCCAGTATATCATTCTGACGCACTACAAGATACTCACAGCCATCGAGCTTTACTTCGGTTCCCGCGTATCTTGAGCAGATCACCTTATCGCCTACATTTACATACATATTTACTTCCTTACCATCAACTACACCGCCGGGGCCTACCGCTATTACTTCGGCTACCTGCGGCTTTTCCTTCGATGCGGGCGTTAGGATTATGCCACCTTTTGTGGTCTCTTCTGCTTCCATGGTCTTTACTACTACTCGATCTGCGAGCGGTCTAAGCTTCATTATTGTATCCTCCTGTCATTCTTTTTGGCACTCAAGCCTTTCGAGTGCTAACAATCAACATGCACATAATAAAACAAGCCCCAAAATATGTCAACCTCCTTTTTCCACTTGACACAAATGTTTTACAATTTCGCACCCTTCAATAATTTGCACCCGTGACAACACGGCTGCGTTATGATATACTTAATGTAACTCGTATTTGGGACTTTATTCCTATTATGTTCAGCTATTTTATTTTTGTGGAGGACTTAAATATGTTTACAAAATGGGACGCCAGATTTATGGATATGGCAAAAACCATAGCTACATGGTCATCCTGCTACCGAGTAGGCAGACAGATAGGTGCCGTAATAGTAAAAAATAAACGAATACTTACAACAGGCTACAATGGAGCGCCTGCGGGAGTTTTAAGCTGCGTTGAGAAGGGCGAGTGCATGCGCGATAAGCTTAATATACCCTCCGGAACCAGACACGAGCTTTGCTACGCCATACACGCGGAGCAAAATGCCATAATACAGGCGGCAAAGCTGGGCGTAAGCATCGAGGGCGCAACGCTCTACTGCACACATCAGCCATGTGTTATATGCGCCAAAATAATAGTAAACGCAGGAATATCAAAGGTAGTGTACGCCGAAGGCTACCCCGATGAATTTTCACTTGAAATATTTAGGCTTGCCGGCGTTGAGCTGCTTCAGTATAAGCCATGAGTACTTTTGATTACGACATAGCCATAATAGGCCTTGGCCCAGCCGGTTCCAATCTTGCGCGCATGCTCCCAAATAGCTACCGCACTATTGCACTTGACAAGGGCTTTTGCGAAAAAAGCATTAAAAAGCCTTGCGGCGGGCTTTTATCCGAAGCAGCGCAAAAATGCCTTGCAAAGCTTGATATCCATATTCCCTCCGATGTGCTCGTATCTCCACAAATACTTTCTGTGCAGGTTTTGGATATAAATACCAGGCGTAAGAGGCGATATATGAGACCATACATAAACCTTGACAGGGATAAATTCGATAGATACCTCATAAGTCTTATCCCCTCAAGCGTTGAAATACGCCTTGGCGCTTGGGTCTCTCAAATAAAAGAGCTTGAGGAGGGTTTTATGGTCTCCTACCATGCGGATGGTGAAACTCGCACATTCACAACCAAGTATATCGTTGGAGCCGATGGCGCAAATTCATTTGTAAGGCGCACCTTCTTCAAAAATCATAAAATTCGCTCCTATGTAGCCATACAGCAATGGTTCACCGATACGGATAAGCCCTATTTTTCAGCTGTATATGACAAAAAGACGAGCGATGCCTGCTCATGGTCTATACATAAAGATGGATACTTCATATATGGTGGAGCATTTAAGCCAAACGATTGCAGAAGGCAGTTTGAGATACAAAAGCTTCGCGCTGCTCAAAGGCTCTGCATGCCGCTTGAGTCGCCCATAAAGACGGAAGCCTGCATGGTGCTAAGACCCAAATCTCCAGCGGAGGTCTGCCTTGGCGCTTCATCGGGCGTATTTCTAATAGGAGAAGCAGCCGGTTATATAAGCCCCAGTTCCTTTGAGGGGATAAGCTTTGCTTTGGATTCCTCACGAGTGCTTGCCGAAGCTTTCTTAGACAAATCGGACAGCTTATCCATATTTAAATACTATAAAGCTCATACATCACATTTGCGCTTTAAAATATTTTTGCGTCTGTTAAGGTGTCCTTTTATGTTCCGGCAGTTTTTGCGCTCTCTGGTGCTTATGAGCGGGTTTACTTCCATAGAATGATGGAGGAGCTTTGTTTCGGTCTTTTTCGAGGGCTATGCTCTTTTCGAGGCCTCTGCCGAGGGGCTCCCGTTGGGGCTATGCGCCCCCGAAAAAAACGAAAAAAGACCCCTAAAAAGGAAGCCCCGAAACCAAACTTTTATTCTTTCCCCAAGCCCCACAAGTTTGCAGGTGCAGGACGGCAGGTTCTGCCGCAGGGTTCGGGGCGCGTAGCCCCCGAAAAAAAGAAGCCCCAAAGAGCTTCTTTTCAAAACCTATCGCTTACTGTGCACCAAAAAAGTTTATCCTCGAAAGGGGATATATCCTCATTCTTACTATGCCCTGTATCTCCTCATAGGTTATAATACCCATGCCATCCATCTCAGACCTATCATCACACATTACAAACACTGCCCCTTGAGGTATGACCTGCTTTTCCAGATCAAATACACTGTCGTCTAATCTGTAGGTAGCTTCATCAAGATACTGGTCATTTACATACACGTTACCATTTTGAACCTGTATGCTCTCCCCCGGGCAGGCGATTATACGGCCTATCCACCTTTTGCCGTCTTGCTCATACACCACCGCTTCGCCTCTTTTTGGAGTAGCTATATGCTTTGAAATGGTGCTCATAAGCACGATCTCACCGTTTTGAAGCATGGGACTCATTCCTTCTCCAACAACGCTTATCGGTACAAAAATGGTAGTAAACACAAGAAATACAACAAAAAGCGCAATAGCTATGCGCATCAGGATATCAAGCGCCGCTATTTTGGCGTGCCTTGAAGCATTCTTTTCAGTTCTTTCCTTAGGTGCATTCATACATTTATATCAACCTGATCGTATTTAGAGGCCATAGTGTGAAAGTGACCTTTCCTACCACACGGTAAATCGGGATAGCTCCAACGGATGGATCACGGCTATCTTTGCTGTTATTTCTGTTATCTCCGATAACAAACACGTGCCCTTTTGGAACTACACTCCTTTGATACGAAAAATTGATATAATCGTTCCAATACGCGCTCTCATCCAAAAGCTCATCGTTTATGTATATCTTGCCATCCCTTATCTCGATTATATCACCGCCAACAGCTATGACACGCTTTACGCAGCTTGTGGTATAGTTAGGATAATAGCATATAATAATATCGCCTCTCTGCGGGTTCTCAAACCAATACGCTGTTTTGTTCACATAAGCACGCTCAGTATCGATTATAGTGGGATACATAGAATCTCCATCTATTAGTGTAGGCTCACCTATAAACATTCTAAACCCCATAACAAATATGAGAATAACTATCAGGGTCATAAAAAACTCCGCGTTATTGCGTGCCCTTATGCCCGGATGACGCTGCCTTGCTTTCTCCGCCTGACCTTTTAGCCTGTTTAACGCAGACCTACTTATTACCAGTTTGCTCATCGTCATTCCTTCTTTCATAAAGCCGTTTTTTAGCGTTTCTAATAAAGTCGAGCCGATCCATCATTACGACTCTGCCGCAATGAGTGCACTTTATCTTTATATCGGCGCCATTTCTTACTATTTCCCATGCGTTTGTACCACAGGCGTGCGGCTTACGCATACATACGATATCACCAAGTTCAAATTCGGTAATCATAAACTCAAAGGCTCATCCAAGCGTTGACGCAGCCTCTTCCCCCTTTATCACTACGACCTTATTATATGGAATCTCTATCCCTTCCGCGTCAAATCGCTGCTTTATATTTTGCTTAAGCTTGCGTTCTATCCCCCAGTGGCCATCATACTGCCTTACGTTTACTGTCATCCTGATTGTCATGCCGCTTTCGGCAAGCTCATTTATGCCAAGCATAGAAGGTTCGCTTAAAAGCCCTTCACTGCTATTGCAAAGCTTTTTTGCTTCATCCAGCATGATCTCCATAGCCTTTTTTACATCGACCTCATATGCTACAGCTATGTCCGCAACAGCAAGATACGGTTCCCTTGAGTAATTTGTAATTATGCCTATATTACCGTTTGGTATTATATTCAGTTCGCCGCGCCACCCCTTTATCGTTATAGTTCTAAAGGACACATTTGTAACGATACCCGTTACATCACAGGCAGTCACATATTCTCCTACCGCGACCTGATTTTCAAAGAGCATAAATATCCCTGTTACGATATCCTTCACAACCCCCTGAGCGCCAATACTTATTATAAGTCCGCCAACGCCGGCAGCGGCGAGCATAGAAGTCATTGCGGAGGTAAGTCCCAAAATACCCACTACGGCAGCTATCGCAAGGAAGTACACAACATATTTTATTATACTTTTAAACACGGTTCCTACCGTATTTAAAACGCGCTTTCTTCCCATATCATCGGTGCTGTTTATACGAGCCTCCATTATACGGTTTATGAGCAGATTGAGCGCGAGCACTATGAGCCTTGCCGCAATAAATACCAGTATTATATCTATCACAGTAAGCACCCAAGCGGGTATTATAGAAAAAACGCTCTCCGGTAATACAGCTTTTGCTATTTCATCTACTATTCTAAGCATAAAATCTCCTTCATGCGAGAATCCTATTTAAAAATTATAGCACAACTATCATCTATCGTTCAAGATATTCAAAAAAACATTAAACCTATTTTCATATATCGTCATAAAACATATTACAAAAAAGCCCCGGTATATTCCGAGGCTATAATAAACTCTGTTACATCTGAAGGCTTGCCGCAGTTCTCGGGAAAGGCAGTACATCCCTTATATTCGATATTCCTGTAACATACATGACCATGCGCTCAAAGCCAAGGCCATAGCCCGCATGCTTCACACCGCCAAATCGCCTAAGATCAAGATACCAATCATAGTCATCACGGCTCAGTCCAAGCTCGTCCATGCGAGTAACAAGCCTGTCATAACGCTCCTCGCGCTGACTTCCGCCTATCAATTCACCAACTCCGGGAACTAAAAGATCCATTGCCGCAACGGTCTTTTCATCATCATTCTGGCGCATATAGAATGCCTTTATTTCCTTTGGATAGTTTATGACAAATACCGGCCTTCCATATATGTGCTCGGTAAGATATCTCTCGTGTTCCGTCTGAAGATCGCAGCCCCAATATACCGGATACTGGAAGGTCTCCTTGCTTTTAAGAAGCTGCTCCACAGCATCGGTATAATCGACCCTTGCAAAATCAGATGATACAACATGTTCAAGGCGCGCGATAAGCCCCTTGTCTATAAAGCTGTTGAAAAATTTAAGCTCATCCGGGCATCGTTCAATGACCGTTTTTATTATGTATTTCACCATAGCCTCGGCAGTATCCATATCCCCTTCAAGATCGCAAAACGCCATTTCCGGCTCGATCATCCAGAATTCCGCGGCATGCCTTGGGGTAAATGAATACTCAGCTCTAAACGTAGGACCGAATGTATATATGTCCCTGAACGCAAGCGCGTAGGCTTCACCGTAAAGCTGGCCGCTAACGGTCAGATTCGCCTGAGTGCCGAAAAAATCCTTGCCGTAGTCGGGAAGGCCATCCTCGCTTTTTGGCACATCGCTCATATCAAGCGTAGTCACGTGGAACATTTCACCCGCGCCCTCGCAGTCGCTCGCGGTTATTATGGGCGTGTGTACATAAACAAAGCCACGTTCATCAAAAAATCTGTGTATGGCCTGAGCAACAACGCTTCTCACGCGAAAAACAGCCTGGAAGGTATTTGTTCTCGGCCTTAAATGCTGTATCGTCCTTAAAAACTCAAATGAGTGCTTCTTCTTTTGAAGTGGATAGTCATTATCGCATTCACCGACTATCTCCATATTGCTTGCATGTATTTCAAAGGCTTGCTTCATATCAGGCGTTAAGACTACCTTGCCGGTAATCTGGATAGCGCAGCCGGTATTTATTTTTCTAAGCACTGTATCTGAAAATTTATCACAATCGTACACTATCTGAACAGTACAAAAACAGCTTCCATCCATAAGCTCAATAAAGCCTACGGTCTTGCTCTGCCTTGCGGTTTTTACCCAACCGCCTACGGTGATCTCATCCGTAAAACGCTCGGGCGCAAGGTGAAGCTCTTGCAGCTTAATCATGACTATTACCTCCGTTTTCGTTATTATCGCATATTTTATCACACGATATCCGCTTCGGCAATAAAAAGTTTAGAATATAGCAGCGTATAAGCGGTCTATGGTCATATTTTATGCCTTTTTATCGCAAAGCGCTGCTTTTAAATAGTAGTTTTTTCAAGGGCTATGCCATGGAGCTCCCACATAGGGCTGCGCCCACCCGAACCCTGCGGCGAGGCGCTTCCCCGCACCCATAAGCTTGTGGAGCTTTGACAAAAATAAAGGCTTTTGTTTTACGGTAATGTTTTTCGCATTATAATAAGCACCTCCGATTAAATGTCAAGAGACACCGCTTCGGGGCGATATCTTTTTTATAACACTATCGTTTTTATTCGTATAAAAACTCATAATCCGGCAAGGCTTCCCACTCATCCGATGACACGATAATGTCACATATCCTCTCGCATAGGGCAAGAAACACCTTCGCCTGATCGTTATAACCTTCTTTATCTCCAAAGAGCAGCACATTTTTACACTCTATTATCTTATTACCATAGGCGGTAGTTACGGACAGAACGATGTCTTGGTAGGACGATGAGGCCCATATGAGCTCTGCTTCCGGATCATTGAACGGATCGTATCTGCTTGGATACGATGCGATATCCATGTTGAGTATCATGTTATATATCTCGCTCATCTCGGCATCGCTTAGATGTAAGGTCGTTACATATTCCTCCGGATTTGTAGCGTGGGTCGTTTTTATAAGCGTACCGGTCTTACTGTCATAAGAACTCACTCCGTATGTATTCCATGTAAACGAGAAGTTAAACGCTGAGGCACGTTCCTATGCCGATTCGATCATTCTTCCGTTTTCAAAAAGCTCTATATTTTCTCCATTCAGCACAATGTCAAACAGATGCGTTTCTGGCGGTTCTTCCTGCGTTATACCCTGCACACGCAAAATTCCGTTTTCGTCTTTTACGAAACTCAGGTAATAAAATTCAGTACAGAAGACATTATGATATTTCAAACCGTCATTTCCATAGACAGAAATAGTGAATGTAAATACTCCGGAAGTGCTTCCCATGCCAAGACAGCACTTTTCCTCCCCGCCATCACCGTCGATATCATAAAAAGCAGTTCCATAGCAAGAATTTAATAAATAATTCTTATCCACATCATGCGCGTAAATCACATAGCAGTGGTTGTATATGTCATATTCCGGTCTGACTATAGATGAAACAATGGAAGAATAATACCCCTCTGCGGTCACATCGGCGCTATCCGCAAGCAAGTAACTATCTCTTGTGGAAGTGTCGGCATAATAAGGGCTGCGAACGAGATACCTATATTCCTCCTCCCGCAGAAATTCCTCATTCGTATCACCTGTTTCGGTATAATATCTCAGCAGATATTTTTCCCCATCGTAGCTAAGCTCTTTAACCCAATAATTATCACTCTGATCGGAATATGCCTGATAGACCCGAACAATGGCAGGGTTTCCCTCTTTCGTTTCGTTGACAAAGTCGATCCAGAACTTTTCGCCGGCAAGCAGTGTGTGTCCATCGATCACCACACAGCCGTCTGTCGCCGCCTGCTTAGTAGAATAGCCCTCCCGAATTTCCTCAAGCGCAGGCCAAGATATATCCTCCGGTTTTTCTGCGGGGTCGGTCAAAAAGCATACAGCCACCATAATGCAGGAGATGACGGCGATCACGATTATCCAAAAGGCGGGTTTTTTATAGCTCAGCACGTTTTTCACCCTTTCTTTAACGCCAACTTCACCGAAAGCAAGCGGACATACGGCGATCATTTTTCGGGGAACACTGCAATTTATAAGGGCATCTGAATACGGCTTTTTGATCTCTTCACCCATATCCTTTATTACTTTTTCATCGCAGGCAAGCTCGATATCGCGGCAAAGAAGTATGTACGCTACCCATAAGATTGGATTAAACCAATAAACCGTAAGCAAAAGAAAAGCAAAGGGCTTTAGTAGATGATCCCGCCGCTTAAGATGCGCTTTTTCATGGGCGATAACATATTCCACATCCTGCTCGCTCATAGATGATGGCAGATAAACGCGGGGACGAAGTATTCCGAAAATAAATGGGGTAGCAATGTGGTCGGAAATCCAGATATTCTCCTTCATCGGTACCGCTTCCTTCACCTTCTTGTGAATGCGAATATAGCTTATAGCGCTATATAAAAGCATTGCGATCACACCGATAATCCAGATAACAGATGCTACAAACGTGATAACTTGCATTGGATTGACACTGTCACCCACATTAGGCGCGAGCGATTCGGAAATGATAGGGTTTATATTGGAATTAATGAGGGAGATACCGCTATCGATCATTGGCGTATTCGAGTAAAGAATATCCGGCGGCACAGTCTCCGCGCTTGGCAGCAGGCTCAAAACGCTTTCGAATGAAAACGGCAAAATAAGGCGAATTCCGACCAGTGCCCACATTACTACCATAAGACCCTTTGGCGCTTTTTTGAGCAGCGTTCGAACGAGTACAACCGCAAGGGCAAGCCATCCTGCCGTTATGCTCATATTAAAAAGCTTAAGAAATACTGTTTCCACCATCATTCCTCCTCATATTCAGCAACCATACGGCGAAGATATGCTACTTCTTTGGGCGTTAAGCTTTTTCTTGAGGTAAAAGCCGTCAAAAAAGCTGGAAGCGACCCATCGAAAGTTTCTGCCACAAATCTCTCGCTCTGCATGGAATAAAACTCCTGCTTTGATATCACCGAAGTAACTGTACCCTTATTGTTTTGAAATATCCCCTTATCGCAAAGCCGTTTGAGCACAGTATAGGTCGTTGACTTTTTCCACTTGAGCAGCTCTTCACTCAGTTTAGACAGCTCCGTAGAAGAAATAGGCTCATGCCGCCAAATAATATCCGCAAATCGGGATTCTACAGCGCCCATCTGATAATCGTTCATATTAATCAAACATTCCTTCCTTTATTTGATTAGGTCTTGCCAGCCCGCATACCGGAAAATCCCGGTTTTGTACACCAAAAAGGCACAAATTGATATATAAAAATTCATTTTGCACACTGCCGCCTCCTTTTATTCTACACGGTGTAGACTTAGTTTATTCTACACAATGTAGACCTCGCTTGTCAACAGGTTTTAAGATTATATTTTGCCGTAAAAAAGTAGCAGGCATAACGCCTGCAGCAGTCAGCGCCATATTTCATTATCCTGGAATTTTTTCAAATTGCCTGTTAGCCCGTCCTTCCGGGCCTATTGTAAAGGATTCTATACAAAATTCATCCATGTAGTATATTTAAATGCTTAGATAGCTGTCAATAATTTTAATGGGATATACACAATTTAAAATTGCCTCTATACTTTTCAAGCGCTATAGACATGGTATGCTGTTCATTGCATCATTTTCAAACAATCTTTTAATCAAAATGATTGTATGTTACGAAAAAATGCTGTATTATGTAATTAGAAATATAGACTCAAGGACCCCTGCAAAGACGAAAAGTGGTGCTATACCCATGAAAATATATGTATGTGATATTGCGCAAATGTATGATCTGAGCGGCTGTGAGCTGCTGGCTGAAACACGCCTGACTCGATTGAAGCGCTACCTTCGATTTGAAGATCAGGTGCGCTGTCTTGTTGCAGGACTTATGCTTCGCTGCGTGCTTGGATCGAATAGCGTATTAGATATTCACTGCTCACCTTATGGGAAGCCATATTTGCCCTATAAACCATTCTTCAATCTATCCCATTCCGGTAAAAAGGTAGTACTGGTTTTGGACACGCAGGAAGTTGGAGTTGATATTGAGCTGATAGAACCCTATTCTGAGGCCATTGCTAAAAGGGTATTTACCAAAAAAGAGCTGGATTGGCTGCATGATCAGGAAAATGATAGAGCTTTTTTTAAGCTTTGGACGGGTAAGGAGAGTATTATGAAAGCTACCGGTCTGGGGTTTCAGCTCCCACCGGAAAGTTTTGAGATACAACCAACAAAAAACAGACCGAATCTTGTCGATGGGAGGATATGGTTTCTTACGTGGCAGGAGCTGGACGAACATATGCTGTGCGTGGCCGGGCTTTACCCCCATAAGGAGATGGAGATCGTTCATTTAAGACGAGAGGATCTGCTTTTTACACAAGAGTCTAAATGAGTTTTTACCATATTTACAGTAAAAAACAAAACTTAAATGGGATATAGCGAGGTTTTAAATATAGCTATAACATTAATACAAAATCCAAGTCTGAAAGGAGTTAAAACATGTTTTTGTCAATGTTCAATAATATTGTAAAAGAATTTTCAAGCAAACCGGCTCTCCGATTTGCCAAAGAAGAGCTGAGTTATTCCAAGCTTGATCATGAGAGTGACAGGGTGGCCTATTCCCTCCGAAAAAATGGAATAGGCATAGGAGATGTTGTTGTAATACATATTCCGCGAGGTATAAAAACCGTTTGCGCTATGATTGGTGTCTTGAAGGCTGGCGCTGCTTTTTGCGTAGTCGAGGAGAAGTGCCCTAAGGGTCGTGTTGATTTTATTATAGCGGATTCAAAGGCGAAGCTCGTTATCGATGAAGCCTTTATGGAAGCTCTGCCGGATGCATTTGTGCGTGAACCTGATCCGGATATCAAGTCCGATGACCTGGCTCTCATTGTATACACATCAGGCTCTACCGGCAATCCAAAAGGGGTCGCAAATCCGCATAGCACGCTGTCTTTGGCCATAAGCGGTGATGTTTATTCGCGTTGCGCCCAAGATGTGTTCCTTTCAACGGCATCTTTCTCGTTTGTCGCTGTTGTGCTCGAGGTGTTTACACCCCTTTCACTTGGCGCAACTATACATATTGCTGGGGATGATATGCGCAGGGACGTACTCAAACTGGCTGAATACATAAATGAAAACGGTATTACTACGGCATTCATTCCTCCGCAGATGGCCAGAATTATTTTGCCCAGAATAGAGGATCAGCTTGTCAGCATGGTCGTCGGTTCGGATAGAGTAATTTCTTTATACAGCGACAAAGTACGTATATTCAACACCTATGGCTGTAGTGAGACATGCGGTCCTGTAACTTTTTTTGAAATCGACAGACGCTATGAAGGCTGTACACCGGTAGGTACTGCTTACGCGGGAAGCAAGCTGTATATTTTGGATGATGAAGGCCACCTTTTGCCAACAGGCAAGGAGGGAGAGATATGCATAAGCGGCCAGCTCGCAAAAGGGTATCTAAATCTCCCGGAGTTGACCACCGAGCGATTTATCCCAAATCCTTTTGCTCAGGGCGAGGATGATAAACTACTCTTCCGAACCAATGATATCGGCCGTATTAACGAAAATGGGCAGCTAGAGTACGTACAGCGTAAGGATTGGATGGTAAAGGTGCGCGGTTACCGTGTTGAGCCGGGTGAGATAGAGGCGGCTATCGTGCGCTTAACGCCTGCTGATCAGGCGGTGGTTAAAGGATATACTAACGCGCTTGGTGAAACAAGCCTTTTTGGTGTATATACTGCAAAAGTGCACCTTGCACCCAATGACGTTATTTCTGCCATAAGCGATTTTCTGCCCGGTTATATGATTCCATCCTTCCTGGAGCAGCTTGATAAACTGCCTTTAAACGCGAACGGTAAAGTGGATCGAAAAAATATACTTCCTCCTGACACGGCAAAATTTAAGACAACATATCAAGCTCCGGAAAATAAACGTGAGCGAATCATTTGCGAGGCATTTGGGCGCGTCCTGTCCCTGGATAGAGTGGGTGTTCTTGACGACTTCAACCTGATTGGCGGTGATTCCATATCTGCCGCCGCAGTGCAGGAGGAGCTTATCGGTCTTGGCATTTCGGCAAGCGATATATTAAGCTTGGGTACACCGCAAAAACTGGCGGCGCTCGATAAAAGTGGTGTCTTAAGTAAAGCTTCCCCTCGTGAAATCTGGCCGCTTACATTTGCTGAGCGTCAAATGGCTACCGAACAGGGCATGAATCCTGAATCCATCGCCTACAATATAAATTTCCTTGCAATACGGATCGAAGGTCGTTTTGATGCCGATCGTCTGCAAAGCGCACTCGATGCGCTGCTTGAACGCCATGCAATACTGCGTTCCTATTATCCGCTTGAGAATGGCGAATACGTACACCGCATTGCCGATAAGCTCAGCGCTACTGTGGAAAGACGCTTCTGTGAAGCCAGTGAGGTGCAGAAAATCATTGAAGAGGAAAATCATCCCTTTGACCTTAGCCATGCGCCATTATTGCGCTGCCGGCTCTTTGATCATGGAAAGGATACCTATACACTTCACTTCTGTTTACACCACATAATCATTGATGGCACAAGCTGGTACACCTTCCAAGACGATCTTTTCCGCCTCTATCGCGGCGAGAAGCTTTCAGAGCTTGCTTTTGACCATCAGGATTACGCCGTCTGGCAGTCGGAAAATGCTGATCTTAGGGTTCAGGAAGCAGCATTCCGGGAGATGTTTTCCGATGGCGTGCCCGAAAATGAAATGCCTACTCACTCCATCCGCCCTGACGTTTTGCCTTGTGCGGATATGGATGTGGTGCGCCTTATTCCCAAAGCTGATATATATACGACTGCAAAACGCATGGGGATTACACAATACGGCCTTCTCATGTCAGCGCTGGGCATTACTCTTGCCAAGTATTGCGGAAGCGAGGATGTGGTCGTCGGTACCGCTATGAGTGGACGTACTCTTAAAGAGCAGGAAAGCATGATCGGCATGTTTGTCAACACGCTTCCGGTGCGTTTAAAACCCGCAGGCGATATGACTGTGCAGGATTATATCATAAAGACCGCTCAAACCATACGAACGGTTAAAGCAAACCAGACATATCCATTTGAGCAGCTGGTTCCCATGCTTGCACCGGACAGAAACGCATCGCGTTCTCCTGTTTTTGACGTGATCTTCAACTACCTGCAGGAGCTTCCTGTTCCAAAAATCGAGGGTGCTCAGGTGAAATATCTGCCCATTAAGGGTCAGGCTCTAAATATGGATCTAGTCCTTGAGGCTACCCACGAGGGTGAGAACCTCAAGTTTGTGCTTTCTTATTCCAGAAAGCTTTATGATGAAGCTATAGCGGAAAATTTCATGGAGCAGTTCCTTGTGACTCTAAAGCGCATCTGTCATTGCGCAAGCGATGCGCTGCTTATGGATTTGGCTGAACTGCCGGATAAGCAGCGTGATCAGATAGTTCAAGATTTCCCGGGAGAGCGTGTGGATGCTTATTTAGGTAAGACCGTAGTTGCTCTGTTTTGCGAACAGGCGAAGAAAACTCCTGAAAACCGAGCGGTCGTGTTCAGGGATAAATGTATCACCTATGCCCAACTGGATGATATTACGAATAGTCTGGCTCATTACTTGATCGGATTGGGCGCAGGACGCGGCAGCGTTATAGGCGTAATGGTAAAGCGTGGAATGATGATGCCCATTGGCGCCCTTTCCGCACTCAAGACAGGCGCTGCATATCTTCCTATGGATCCCAGCTATCCTACCGACCGCCTTCAGTATATGCTGGAGGATGCAGGAGTAAATATCCTGATCGGAGATGTGGAGCTTAGAGACAAAACGCCGGACTTTAAAGGCGTATTTGTAGAAAGCGATATCATAAAAACACTTTCACCCAAAGAAACTCTGCCATGTGTGTCCACACCTGATGATCTGTTTATACTCCTATACACCTCGGGTACCACGGGCAAACCAAAAGGGGTAATGTTAAAAAACAGCAATCTCACTAACTTTATTCATTATTATCAGAAAAGCTACGATATCTCTGAGGCAGATAATATCCCAGCATACGCAAGCTTTGGATTTGACGCTAACATGATGGATATGTATCCCACGCTTTTAAGCGGTG
This sequence comes from Clostridia bacterium, assembly GCA_017416425.1. Classification (GTDB taxonomy): domain Bacteria; phylum Bacillota; class Clostridia; order Christensenellales; family CAG-138; genus RGIG1693. The sequence goes on along the minus strand of JAFQCL010000017.1, from coordinate 8,789 downwards.
CGTGTCTGCATGTGCTGCCCGAGGAAATGCGTCTTGATCTTCCCGGTATCCGCGACTACTTTGATGAAAATGGAATTACTATAGCCTTCCTTACCACTCAGCTTGGCAGACAGTTTGCAGAGGGGATGAAATCAAAAACACTGCGTGCACTTTCCGTTGGCGGTGAAGCGCTGGTACCCCTTGATCCTCCTGAATTTGAGCTTTACAATCTATATGGTCCTACCGAGTGTACTATATTTAGCAACCGTTTCCGTGTAGACAGACTGTATGACCGCATACCAATCGGCAGAGCCATCGCAAATACCGCGCTCTATGTTGTTGATGGGCGTGGCAGACTTGCTCCCATAGGTACCGCTGGAGAGCTGTGTATTGCTGGCAGATCGGTGGCGGGCGGCTATCTCAACCGTCCCGATCTAACGGCAGAAAAGTTTGTGAAGAATCCTTTTACTGATGACCCCCTCTACGCTACCATGTACAAAAGCGGCGATGTGGTTCGCTTTTTACCAACGGGTGATGTGGATTTTGTCGGTAGACGAGATTTTCAGGTAAAAATCCGCGGTTTTAGGGTGGAACTTACCGAAATAGAGGCTCGAATCCGTGCATTTGCCGGCATTAAAGACGCGGCAGTTATCGCGCAGGAGGATGCGGGCGGTGGAAAACGAGTTGTGGCCTATGTGGTATCGGATACCCCGGTGGATATTAAAGCGCTCAATGCATTTATTGAGGAGGAGCTCCCGGCATATATGGTGCCCTCGGCAACAATGCAGATCGACCGAATTCCCCTCAATCAGAACGGCAAAGTAAACCGCAGGGAACTCCCTAGAGTTGAAATTCAGGCCGATGAGATAGTTCCCCCGAGAACACAGCTTGAAAAGCAGATATTTGAAGTCGTTTCAGGGCTTCTTAAGGTGGATAATTTTGGCGTTACTACCGACCTTATGTATGCAGGGCTTAACTCCCTGTCCTCCATTAAGGCGGCGGCGCTCATCACCGAAAAAACAGGCAAAAATCTGCGTACCATGGAGCTGATGCGCGAAAAGACGATCGAAAAGATCGCGTTGTGTCTTGAAAACAGTACAAGCTATGAGGCAAAATCCTATGAAAAGCAGGATGCTTATCCGTTGACGCAGAATCAGCTTGGACTCTATTTTGCATGCATAAAGGATCCGGGCACTCTTGTGTACAACATTCCTTTTGAGCTTTCATTTGGCTCGGATATTGATGCGAAAAGGCTAAAGGAGAGCGTAAAGAAAGTGATAGATGCTCATTCCTACATTAAAACTCGCTTTGAGATGAGGGACAATGAGCCTATGCAGCTTCGCCGTGACGACTTGGTTATAGATGTTAACGTATTTGAATGCGACCCGGAGGAATACGCCCAAAGGAAAGAACACTTTGTACGGCCGTTTTCCTTCTTTGAAGGGCCTCTTTTCCGCATGGAAATCTACAAAATGCCTAATGAGATTCGTATGCTATGTGATTTCCACCACATGATATTTGACGGTGGCTCCATGGATATCTTCCTGCGGGATCTGGCAGCAGCATACGATGGAGTAGAGCTCAGTTCTGAAAGCTTTTCAAGTTTTGATCTCGCGCTTCATGAGCAGCAGCTTGCCCAAGGCGCCGCGTATGACAAAGCCAAAAAATTCTTCCATGAGCGCCTCTTTGACTGCGAGGGCGCAACTGTATTCCCAAAGGACAGCGATGCAGTAGGTGTGGGTATACCCCGCAGCGTTTACGCAAAAATAAACAAAAGCCGTATTGAGGATGCCATTAAAGGCATTGGTCTTACAGCCTCCAATCTCTTCCTTGCGGCAACCGCTCTGGTATCCGGACGATTTGCTTCCACAAGAGAGGTGCGCATCGCTTCCATAACAAATGGCCGCGAGGGTGTAAATGTGCAAAATAATATTGGTATGTTGGTCAAGACATTGCCTGTCGCACTAAAGCTCGACCCAAGCCAAGACGCTTCAGCTTACCTGATGGGCGTGCAGCAGGAAATGGTGAACATACTGGACAATCAGGCATACCCTTACCTTCGAGCTTCCTCAGAATACAACTATAATTCCCAGCTGCTCTACGCCTACCAGGGAGGCGTTGTTTCGGAGTACTATCTGGGCGGTAATGGGGTATATTACAGGGGTCTTGGGCTTGATAGAGCCAAATTCCCGATATCCGTCAATATTCAGGAGGATTATCACCACTTCATAGTAGAGACGGAATACGATGACTCCCTCTTTGCTGAAGCAACAATGCGTACATTAGCAGAATGCATAGCTCATGTTGCGGGATCGCTTGTAAACGCTCTAAGTACCCCTATCGGCGCCCTCTCCATACTTTCAGAATCACAGGCTGAGATGGTATCTTCCTTCAACCAAAAGCCCAGGAGTGTACCTGCAGGAGCCTTGCATCATCTCTTTGAGGAGTGGGAACGGCGTACACCTAAAAACACAGCGCTTATCGCCACCGATGGCAGCCTGACTTTTGAGGAGCTTAACGCAAAAGCCAATGCGCTTGCCCATTCGCTATTGTCCCTTGGTGTAGAGAAGGAAGATAGGATCGCTTTCATGCTGCCTCGTGACAGCCGCATCTTGATATCCATGCTTGGTATCATGAAAGCAGGCTGCGCGTATATCCCCGTGGATCCTGACTATCCGGATGAACGTATTGCTCATGTTCTTGAGGATAGCGGCGCACGTTACATATTAACTGATAGCAAATGCAAGCTTGATAACAGCCTGAGCATATCGGAGCTTCTTAAAAATGCTGATAGAAGCAACCCCAATGTGCCTGTAGGCAAGAACGATCTTTGCTATATTATCTACACATCGGGCTCAACCGGAAAACCCAAGGGTGTAATGCTTACTCATGGCGGTATCGTAAATTATGTGCTAAATGAGCCACAAAACCGCCATGTTCGTGCGCTGGTGGATAATCAGTGCATCATGGCTTCAGTAACTACCGTAAGCTTTGACATGTTCTTAAAAGAGGCATTTACCACTCTGATGAACGGTCTTACCCTTGTTTTAGCTGACGATGAACAGTCCAAAAACCCCGATAAGCTGGCACAGCTTTTCGTAAAAACAGGGGCTAATGCTTTTAACGCTACGCCCTCCAGGATGCTTCAATATATGGAGCTGCCAGAGATGAAACATGCTCTTGCAAATTGCAAAGTTATTATGGCCGGCGGTGAGGGCTATCCTCCTGCACTGTATAAAAAATTGCGCGGTATGACCAGTGCCGTTCTTATCAACACCTATGGTCCAACGGAGATCACCGTGTCCTCAAATGCCAAGATACTTGACAGTGAGAATATCACCATCGGTGCGCCGCTGCTTGGCGTTGTCGAAGAGGTGATGGACATTGACGGTAATCCTCTGCCTGTGGGGTTCATCGGCGAACTTTTTATTGGCGGCAACGGCGTTGCAAGAGGCTATTTTGGAAATACCGACATGACTGCGGAGCGTTTTGTCGAGCGAAACGGCATGCGTTACTATAAGTCAGGCGACCTGGCACGTTGGACGCCTAATGGCGAGGTCGTTATTTTGGGCAGAAATGATGGTCAGATAAAACTTCGTGGTCTGCGTATTGAGCTTGGTGAGATAGAAAATGCGATTAATGCCATACCGGAGATAAAAAGCTGTGTAGTGCTGGTAAGAAAACTTCATGGGCAGGATCATCTGTGCGCCTATTACACTGCAAAGCGCCATATTTCCGCAGAAGAACTCAGGGATATCCTCTTGAAATCCCTTACAAAATACATGGTGCCCACCGCCTATTTGCAGATGGACAAAATGCCGATGACTCCTAACGGAAAGATACACAGAAAGTCGCTTCCGGAGGCTAAACTCATGCAGCGTGAGACCTATGTTCCGCCCAAGAATGAAATAGAAAAACTCTATTGCGATATTTTCGCAAATATTCTTCATTTGGAGCGTGTAGGCGCTACGGATAGCTTCTTTGACCTTGGCGGTACCTCGCTTTTGGTGACACAGGTAACTATCGATGCCGCAGCAAAGGGGCTCGCGCTGAGCTATGGCGATGTGTTTGCAGCACCCACCCCCAGAGAGCTTGCGGCTATTCGCAGAGATAATGCTGAAAAGGATCAAGCGGATAATATATTAAGTTACGATTATACCCGCATTCACGAGCTCCTTTCAGAAAATACACTTGATGCTTTGCGCAATGGGGAGATGCGAGAGCTTGGTAACGTATGCATTACCGGCGCTACAGGCTTTTTGGGCATACACATTCTGCGTGCCTTCCTCCAGCAGGAAAAGGGTACGGCTTATTGCGTGGTGCGCAGCGGAAAACTATCTGCGGAAAAACGCCTTAAAACCATTTTAACCTACTACTTCGGCGGAAGCATTCTTCCACTCAACGGAAAGAACTTCCTGGATGCTTTGGATGATCTTATGGGTTCTCGCATCGTGGTGGTCGATGGCAATATTACGGATCGATCGCTTTATGACAAGCTTGATACTCTACCCATCGATACCTATATCAACTGCGCGGCGAACGTAAAGCACTTCTCAGCCGGAACGGATATCGAGGACATCAACTGTGGCGGTGTGGCAAATGCAGTGGCCTTCTGCAAGCGTAAGAATTGCCGCTTTGTGCAGATATCCACCGCAAGTATCGCAGGAATGAGCGTTAACGGTACTCCAGACGAGGGCACAAAGCTGAGTGAGAGTATGTTCTACTTTGGGCAGGATCTCTCCAATAAATACGCAAACAGTAAATTCCTTGCCGAGAGGATAACCCTTGAAGCGGCGCTTGATGGTCTGGATGTCAAGATTATGCGTGTGGGCAATCTTATGGCTCGTCATACCGATGGTGAATTCCAGCCCAACTTTAGAACCAATAACTTCCTGAATAGGCTGAAGGCTTACCACATTGTAGGTGCGATCCCCTATGAGGTAATGGGTGTAAACACGGAATTTGCGCCCATAGATTATACCGCATTGGCAGTGCTTGAGCTGGCAAAAACGCCCGGAAAATGCCGGGTATTCCATCCTTATAACGATCATTCCGTATTTCTTGGGGATGCAGTGCAGGCGCTTACAGAAAGGGGTATTAAAATCAAACCCTGCGAACGTGAAGAGTATGAATGTAGGTTCAGTGAGGCCATGCGCGATCCTAAAAAGGCAAGGCATCTGAATTCACTGATAGCGTATCAGGAATACGGCAAGCGAATTGTGCCCATAAAGTCCGTAAATGGCTATACCTCACAGGTGCTTATGCGCCTGGGCATTATGTGGCCGATCACCACAAAGGAGTACCTTGATAAGTTCTTTATGATGATGGAAACACTTGGTTTCTTTGATGAAGACATAGATGTATAAAAGGAGCGCTATCCCTATGTATGAAAGAACGGGCAACCTTGTAAAAAAGAAATTCATGGAATACCTGCTGCCGACCATTTTAACTTCGATGGCGATATCTCTGGCTTCAGTCGTAGATGGCATCATTGTGGGAAACCTTCTTGGAGATATGGCCCTTGCGGCTGTAGGACTTGCGGGTCCCGTGATCTTCTGTATCAATATGATATATATGCTCTTTGGCGTTGGAGGCCTAACCTGCGCCTCCATTGCCAGGGGCAAGCGTGAGGAAGGAAAATCCAATCTGATATTTACACTTACCATAGTCTTTGGTATGGCTGCAATGATGTTGTTTTTGGTAGTTATGCAGATATTCCTTGTACCCATATCCGGAATGCTGGCAGGCGGAGACCCTGTTTTAACATCCATGACAGCAGACTATCTAAGACCGCTGCTTTTCACCGGCCCTGCGCTTATGTTCTCCTCAGGAATGGCTCTATTTATCCGAACCGATGGCAGACCGAAAAGCTCTGCTATGGTTCTAATCGTTGCAAATGTGGTCAATCTTTTACTGGACTATGTGCTTATCCGTTTTCTAAATACAGGAATTGCGGGTGCAGGCATATCTACAACAGCCGGTTATGTTGTAGGCACGGTGATCGTGATACCATATCTTCTGTCCAAGAATCGCTCTTTCCGCTTTGCCAGGCTGGGGAAGGGGAGTATAAGTGTCTTAGGCGATATATTAAAGACGGGATTTCCCAAGGCGCTTTATCAGATATGCAACTTTTTGCGCTCTTTGATCCTAAATTCTATCATCATTTCAGTCCTCGGCTCTATCGGTATGTCTGTAATGACGGTGTGCGTTAATGTGCTTATGCTCTCAAATATTTTTGTAGGAGGTGTTTCAGATGCACTCTTACCTATAGTGGGTACTCTCTTTGGAGAGCGTGATTATTATGGCATCAGGCAGTCGATGAAGAGCGCATATATTGTGCTTGCTATTGCTTGTACCGCATTGATTGCGTTCTTCATGATAACGCCCCAGACTATGGGTATTGCTTTTGGTATTACCTCCGCAGAAGGTATGGCAGCGGTTATACCGGCGCTGCGTCTTTTTGCTGTATACTTGCCCTTTGATGCAGTGATTCAGCTTCTACAGAACTTCTACACAACTACCGATCGAAAGACTATAGCCTCAATTATGGTTTTTATGAACGGTTTATTATTCATTGTGCTTTACGCTTTCCTTTTTGCAACTATAAACGCTAGCTTGTTATGGCTCTGCTATGCTTGCTCCGGCGCAACCACATTAGCGATGATCGCCGTGGTAAGTATAGGCATACGTAAAAGGGAGCAGGTAAAGGGAATACTTCTGCTGCGCGAACAAAATGAGATCGGCATTAAACACGATATTACCATTAATGCAACCACAGATGAGGCGGTAGGACTATCCGATCAACTCATTGGGTTATGTACTCAAAGTGGGCTCAGTGACTTACTTGCTAACCATGTAGGCATTGCGGTGGAAGAAATGGCCATCAGCACTATACACTATGCTCATAAGGATAAAAAGAAGGGTATTATCGACATAATGCTTCTTATCACAGAGGCGAACTTGACCATACGCTTTAGAGACAATGGAGTACTATTTAACCCCGTGGAATATATCGCGGATGAAGATGACGGCTGTATTACCGATGGAATCGCTCTTATAAAAAAGATGGCAAGCGGTGTTGACTACGCAAATCAATTGGGTTTTAATACGACCGTAATTTCATTTGACATTAAATAGATGATGCTACTATTATGACTAGTCCAGCTCCGCTTTGAGCAGAGCTGGACTAGTCTATTTTCACATATACTTCTTTATTATCTAAATGTTTTCACTATCATCCACGTCTTGGCGACAGGCCGACAACGAAATCAGTTTTTTATATCCTTTACACAAGTTTATATCTAAGATGCGTTTTGGCTGAAAAAGTGTGAAACACACAGACTTATTCTATGGTAAGTATATCTGTAAAGCCTGTGATCTCAAAAACCTCGCCAACAGTTTCATTGGCATTGCGTATCACCATCTTGCCCTGCTTACTCATAATTTTTTGAGCAGCAAGCAGCACACGTAGTCCTGCAGAAGAAATATAGGTCACAGTATCAAAATCAAGGACAAGAATCTGTATACCATTGATATTCTCCTTGATCTCTGTTTCCAACAAAGGAGCTGTGTTTGTATCAATACGACCCTCCGGCTTGATTATAAGCTCGAATCCGTTTATCTTTTTTTCGATATTCATAACGTTTCCTCCTGTTATTCATCGCAACTATTATACAATGCTGTTTGCAAGAAAACAAGAGATTTAAAGAGACCAAATTTATGATCTTAAACTCGACTTTTACACTTGCAAACAGGCAGATACACTACAATAAAGTTGCTATCATTTGCAAAAAGGTGCCGCTTGATACGATCCCTTATTGATTTTACAACCCAAATTATCCTTTAGATAACCCTGGATATATGTATATTAGCAAGAAAGCTATGATAAAGAATAAGAGCAATCTCATAGTTACTTACCGTTTGAACCAGGCTGATATTATATATATTGACACCTTTATCACTGCTACGGGCACTGTAGATGTTGGCGGATTTATGCCTTGGCCGGGTGCACATACCATTGCTACCAACTGCACCACGGAAGGCACGATCGATGCCTCCGGTGTTACCGGTACTGACAACTTCATCGGCGGCTTCTTTGGTAACCTTGGCTGGAACTGCGACCTCGGTCAGATGGGTCATGAAATTACAAATTATCACGCTGATGTGGATATTATTTCCGGCGGCGCTCCCGCAGGCGGCTTTGTAGGATCCGCTACAAACAGCAACGACCAAAGTATGTACGCTACGTTTATAAACTGCTCCGCAAGCGGCGATGTAACAAACGTTAGCGGCGTAGCAGGCGGCTTTGCAGGCGAGGCAGAGCGCGGCGATTACGACGATTGCTCTGCTAATGGCACCGTAGTCGGTGCTGTCGCAGGCGGCTTTATCGGTCACATCAAGGACGTAACACCCAAATATGATGGCCGCTATCCTGCAGGTATCCGTCCTTATCTTGTCGATGAGATATTTATCGACAACTGCACAGGCTCTTCCGGTCTTATTTTTATCGGTAAGATCGATGAAGGTACCAAAGTTACCATTGACGGTGTAATGCAGTAAACTTCATCAGCCGCATAAGATCGATGTAAACGCAGAAATGCGCGAACATAAAATTCGACAGAGAAATACGGAGGGAAAAACAATGTCGAAAAGTAATTTAATAAAAAAAACGCTGATCAGCAGTGTTATTGCACTTGTCCTCTGCGCGACCATGCTGCTCGGGACCACTTTTGCGTGGTTTACCGACACCGTTGAGAGTTCCGGCAATATCATAAAGTCCGGCGATCTCGAAGTTAAGATGTATTGGGCAG
>JAFQCL010000016.1 GCA_017416425.1 Clostridia bacterium | reverse complement strand
TAACGCATTGCTGCTGCCTGACCTGACTGGGACAGGGCCATCGTGATCGCTGCTGTCAGCGTTGTCTTGCCGTGGTCAACATGGCCTATCGTACCGATGTTTACATGCGGCTTCGTTCTTACGAACTTCTGCTTTGCCATTTTAATAAACCTCCAAAATTATTACATAAATTTTAATTTATATCAGAGAATCCCGAGCAACTTTTTCGCTACTGCGGGAGCAACCTGCTCGTAATGGTCAAATTGCATTACAAACATTCCTCGTCCCTGCGTACGTGACCTTAGATCAGTCGCATAACCAAACATTTCCGACAGCGGACACATCGCATGGATGACCTGAAGATTGGCTCGGATCGCCATATTCTCCACCTTAGACCTGCGCTGTGAAAGATTTCCTATTACATCACCGGTATACTCATCGGGCATAAGCACCTCGACTTTCATAAAGGGTTCAAGTAACACGGAGCCTGCCTTTGCAAGCGCCTCTCTTAGCGCCTGAGCCCCCGCTATGGTAAATGAAAGCTCACTGGAATCCACCTCATGGGTACTTCCATCAAGCAATCTCGCTTTAAAGTCAATAACCTCATAACCGGCAAGATAGCCATTCTTTGCAGCGCTCTGTATGCCTTTATCGACAGCCACCGCAAATTCCTTCGGTATAACACCGCCAACGGTGCAATTTTCAAACGCGTAACCCTCGCCGGGCTTTTGCGGTGAAAATTCAACTACGATGCAGGCATATTGACCATGGCCGCCTGCTTGCTTGATATAACGAACCTCATGCTTAACAGTCTTTGTGATCGTTTCACGATAAGCGACCTGCGGGCTTCCAACAGAACATTCCACCTTAAAATCTCTTATCAGGCGATCAACGATTATATCCAGATGAAGCTCGCCCATGCCTTCGATTATAGTCTGACCCGTCTCACCATCGGTATATGTCTTAAAGGTAGGATCTTCTATCATCAGCCTGTTTAGCGCTTGATTCAGCTTCTCCTGCCCCGCCTTTGTTTTAGGCTCTACAGCTATCTTAATTACAGGATCCGGGAACTCCATCGCACCCATTATTATGGGTTTATTTACCGCGCACAGGGTATCACCGGTAACGGTATCCTTAAGACCGACAAGGGCTACTATATCGCCCGCACATGCCTCTTCAACTTCCTGCCTGGATGCCGCGTGTATGCGCAATATTTTGCTGAGCCTTTCACGCTTATTCTTAGTGGCATTTAAAATATACGATCCGCTTGTAAGCTTACCGCTGTATATTCTGCAATACGCAAGATTTCCAACGAAATTGTCGCTCACGATCTTAAACGCAAGAGCCGCGAATGGCGCATTAGCATCTGCCGGCGCCTCTATTTCGCGAGTGCCGTCCATAGAAACGCCTACAGCAGGAGGTATATCAAGCGGAGAAGGCAGATAATCCACAATGGCATTCATTAGAAGCTGAACGCCCTTGTTTCGGTATGATGAACCGCAGCAAACCGGTATGAGCTTATTCTCGATGGTAGCCTTCCTTATCGCCCTGCGGATCTCATCACAGGTAAGCTCTAAGCCATCTAAATACTTGTCAATAAGCTCCTCATCCGACTCGGCGGCCGCCTCAACAAGCTTTGCATGATATTCATCAGCCAGCTCCAAAAGATGCTCCGGAATACTTTCCTCGCGTACATCATTTCCCTCGTCATCATAGTAGACATATGCCTTCATCTGCACAAGGTCGATCACGCCCACGAATTCTTCTTCGCTGCCGATCGGTATCTGAATAGCAATGGGCTCCGCAGCCAGGCGATCCCTCATCATTTGCATGACATTGAAAAAATCGGCGCCTACTATATCCATTTTGTTTACGTAGGCTATCCTGGGTATTCCATACTTCGTAGCTTGCCGCCAAACGGTCTCACTCTGAGGTTCAACACCGCCCTTAGCGCAAAAGACAGCAACAGCACCATCAAGCACCCTAAGGCAACGCTCAACCTCAACGGTAAAGTCAACGTGACCGGGAGTGTCGATTATGTTTATACAACAATCCTTCCAATAGGTCGTTGTAGCAGCAGAGCCTATGGTTATGCCGCGTTCCTGCTCCTGGATCATAAAATCCATGGTAGCAGCACCCTCATGAACCTCGCCAACTTTCCTGATTTTTCCGGTGTAGAACAGGATTCTCTCGGTAGTAGTGGTTTTTCCCGCATCGATGTGCGCCATTATGCCGATATTGCGAGTCATCTCAAGCGATGTTTCTCTCACAGTCATCATCTCCTTTCCTAAACATTCTTAAAAAACGCATCGAAACACCTTTTTATAAATGAATCAATGCGTTTCGATTACTGAGGGATCACATAGCCGCAATCCCTCAATAGTATTAACTCTTTTTTCTAATTTAATTAAAGCGATGGTCAAATTACCAGCGATAGTGTGCAAACGCCTTGTTTGCCTCTGCCATCCTGTGGGTATCTTCCTTCTTCTTGAAGGCTGAACCCATGGAATTAGCACCATCCATGATCTCGCCTGCGAGACGCTGCATCATAGTACGCTCTGAACGTGAACGAGCAGCATTTACGAGCCAGCGAAGACCAAGGGTCTGCCTGCGCTCAGGGCGGATCTCGATCGGAACCTGATAGGTCGCACCACCAACACGGCGAGCTTTAACTTCAAGAACGGGCATAATGTTGTTCATGCACTGGTCAAATACTTCAAGTGCGTCACGACCGGTCTTTTCACGGATGATCTCAAACGCGCCATAGCAAGCCTTCTGTGCGGTACCGCGCTTACCATCGAGCATAACCTGGTTGATGAGCTTTGTTACAAGCTTACCACCGTACATCGGATCATCAAGAACCTCACGCTTCGGTATAGAACCTCTTCTCGGCATAGTATACTACCTCCTTACTTCTTCGGACGCTTCGCACCATAGAGGGAGCGAGCCTGACGGCGATTCTTAACGCCATCTGAATCGAGGGCGCCGCGAACGATGTGATAACGTACACCGGGGAGATCCTTAACTCTGCCGCCTCTTATAAGAACAACGGAGTGCTCCTGGAGGTTGTGACCGATTCCGGGGATATAAGCAGTACCCTCAAGACCATCGGTCAAACGAATACGAGCATACTTACGAAGAGCCGAATTCGGCTTCTTAGGCGTCATAGTACCCACACGAGTGCATACGCCACGACGCTGGGGGCACTGTTTCAGTATCGGAGCAGTGGATTTATACTCCACCTGCTGCCTGCCCTTGCGGACTAACTGATTAATGGTTGGCATTAGTTTTTCTCCTCAAAAATATGGTTTCAATATATAAACAGCAGCCTCCTGCAACCCCTTGAAGAAGACTCATTTCCTGCAACGATAACCTGTGCTAACCATAGGCATATGAAAACACCCAATGCAGCATTTTAGCACATCATTTAAATATTACCATTCTGCTTGGGTGTTGTCAACATGTTTTTTAAATATATCCTGTTTTTTAGCAATCTACCGAATCTTTGTCAGCAATATTTTCCTCGGTCTTTTGTCTACTTGCGGCAGTAAACATGCCATATTTCAAGCGCTTTTTCGCAAATACCGGTGAGGATACCAAATAATCACTTGATTTTTTTCCCTTTTGAAGCTCTATCCATCCATTCTCTGCCATATACCTGAGCTTATCTATATTCATTACATTTAAAATGGTTTCAGACGAAAGTTTTTCGGCAAAATACTTACTTAAAAGCACATATAATGCAATGGCGATAAGTTCAAACAATAGGAATACAATAAAAGGTACTATATGCGAGATACTCATTAGCTGCTCACGTAAAGTGCGTACAGACAGAGCAGCAATTGGAATAAGCCCAATTAGAATAGCAAGCACAATAGGCGCATACATCGCGATCTTAAAATTACGCATACAGCGTTTGCACGAAGCAATCTGTACCGGAATAAGATAACCATCACTAGACGTTATTCCCGATATACCCTTATAAACGCTTTTTCTCCCGTTTTTAGGTCTAACAAGATCAACCAATGCGTAAAATTCCTTCTTATTTTTAGTATCACCGACACAAAGCATGCACTCATCGCCTGTAAAAAGTTCTTTAAGCTCCCCTTCAGGCATCATATCTCTTATATCCATTATCTCCTGTGCCGCGCGCTTGCGATCATACTCGCTCATATCGTTCAATGGGCATTCATCACATCCCTGCATATTAAGCGTTCTGCACAGTTCTGTATCATTAAGCTTACAGTGTTGATTTTTATATTCCCTCATTCGTTATCCCTTCAATTGCAAGCAGACGGCAGCAATTAAACGCTGCCGTCTATAAACTCATAGATACTAAACAACAACTTACCCAATAACATACATAACTGAGCTATTCGGCAATCTCCTCTTCTCTGGCCAGATCCTCTTCACCCGGCTCAAGATCGTCAAAATCATCGAATTCATCGTCAAACATATCATCAAACGGATCCTGCTGCTCCTCCTGGCCATAGAGCATATCATCGATGTTATCAGATGCCACATCATCATTCGCAGCGTAAGCACCGGAAGCGTCATCCGGCTCATCATCTGATATGCCGATATAGGCCTGCTCCTTGCGAAGCCTTGAATAGCGTTCTCTTTCAACTTCAACATCACGAGGCGCAGGAGTGGGATTATCGGCGGCAATATCAATGTTATTATAACGCCTAAGTCCAATTCCCGCAGGAATCAGCTTACCAATTATTACGTTCTCCTTAAGGCCAACGAGCGGGTCTATCTTTCCTTTAGTCGCAGCATCCGTAAGCACTTTGGTCGTTTCCTGGAATGATGCAGCCGAAAGGAAGGAATCCGTAGCAAGCGCTGCCTTTGTAATACCCATCAGCTTACGCTTTGCTTCAGGGGGACGCTTACCATCCTCAGCCATTACACGGGCATTCTCAGCCTGATACTGGAATACATCGATAACCTCACCGGGCAGAAGATTACTGTCTCCCGAATCCTCGACCTGTACCTTCCTTAGCATCTGCCTGATTATGATCTCAATGTGCTTATCCGCAATTTCAACGCCCTGCAGACGGTATACACTCTGAACTTCTTTGAGCATATACTCTTGAACGCCTGTTTTTCCTCTTATAAGCAGTATCTTATGCGGATTTACAGAGCCTTCCGTAAGCTCAGTGCCCGCTTCAACGTATGCCCCATTTACTATACCATGCTTAAGCTTTGAGCCAAACGGTATCAGGTACTTTTCGCTCTCGCCGTTTTCGGCTGTTACCGTTATCTCGCGCTTCTTTCCATCCTGTATCTCTATAACGCCCGCGATCTCGGTAATAACGGCTTCTCCCTTGGGCCGCCTTGCTTCGAAGATTTCCTCAACACGCGGCAAACCCTGCGTAATATCTTCTGATGAAGCGACACCACCGGTATGGAAGGTTCTCATCGTAAGCTGAGTACCCGGCTCGCCGATAGCCTGCGCTGCGATGATACCAACAGCCTCACCAATATTTACTGGATGACCGGTTGCAAGGTTTATACCGTAGCACTTTGCACAAACACCATGCTCGCTTGAACACGTGAACACACTTCTGCACATTACAGAGGTAATACCTGCGGCAATTATCCTATCCATGATCTCATATGTGATGAGCTTATTTTCATCGACTATAACTTCGCCTGTCGCGGGATCGATCACAGCTTCGGCTGTATATCTTCCAAGTATCCTATCGGCAAGAGGCTCTACACCCTTTATCTCCTTAAGTTCAATACCCTCAACAGGTGTATTGCGTGCCGCGAAACAGTCATCCTCGCGTACTATAACATCCTGAGATACGTCAACAAGCCTTCTTGTAAGATAACCTGAGTCTGCTGTCCTAAGCGCAGTATCGGCAAGACCCTTTCTTGCGCCGTGGGATGAAACGAAGAATTCCAAAACAGTAAGACCTTCACGGAAGTTGGAACGAATGGGAACTTCTATAACTCTACCCGAGGGGTCCGCCATAAGGCCACGCATGCCAGCGAGCTGTCTTATCTGGCTGGTGTTACCACGAGCTCCGGAATTTGCCATCATATAAATGGGATTCCAGGTATCAAGGCTCGCCATGAGCGCATCGGTGACCTCCTTAGTCGCCCTTTCCCACACGCTTATAACCTCGTCCCTGCGTCCGCGCTCATCATAGTAACCCATACGGAACAGGTTTTCTATATCAATAACCTCATTCTCCGCATGCGCAAGTATGTCATGCTTTTCTTCCGGAACGGTTATGTCGTGATAACCAACGGTTATACCACCCCTTGTAGAGTACTTAAATCCAATACGCTTGACCCTATCAAGCATTTCCGAGGTCTGAGTTGCTCCGTGTCTTCTGTAGCAGCGATCAACTATCTTACCAAGATCCTTCTTTATTACGCGGACATCATCTTCTATGCGAATGATGAAGCCTTCTTCATCTCGCATTACCTGATTTTCCGCAATATTGCCTACTTCGAGTTGGAATTCACCGTCAGGTATGCTTCTGTCAACAAAGCCCAGATCCTGCGGTATGGCTTCGTTGAATATGAGCCTGCCGACCGTTGCGTATATGAGCTTACGCTTTCCATTGCGCTCAATCCTCACTCTACATATCTCATGAAGGCTAATATCGCCATTTTGATATGCCATCATGGCTTCAGCTTCTGAGGAGTAAACCTTTATGTTTCTTAAATCCTCGGGTTGTTTTGATAATGTAAGGTAGTAACAGCCTATGACCATGTCCTGAGTTGGACAAACAACAGGCTTACCATCCTGGGGTTTCAATATATTATTAGATGCAAGCATTAAAAAGCGAGCTTCCGCTTGAGCTTCAACCGAAAGAGGTACATGTACCGCCATCTGGTCTCCATCAAAGTCGGCATTATAGGCCGTACATACAAGTGGATGCAGCTTTAACGCCTTACCTTCAACCAAAACGGGTTCAAATGCCTGTATACCCAGCCTATGAAGTGTAGGGGCGCGGTTTAAAAGCACAGGATGCTCTTTAATAACATCCTCAAGCACATCCCAAACCTCGCGGCTCATGCGCTCGACCTTACGCTTCGCGTTTTTAATATTGCTTGCGTCGCCTCCCTGCACAAGGCGCTTCATTACAAATGGCTTAAACAGCTCAAGCGCCATCTCCTTAGGAAGACCGCATTGATACATCTTAAGTTCAGGCCCTACAACGATAACCGAACGGCCCGAATAGTCAACACGCTTACCCAAAAGGTTCTGCCTGAATCTACCTTGCTTACCCTTTAATAGCTCCGATAGAGACTTTAAGGTACGTGAGCTGGGGCCTGTTGCGGCACGGCCGTACTTACCGTTATCTATAAGGGCATCTACAGCCTCCTGAAGCATACGCTTTTCATTGCGCACGATTATATCGGGAGCATGTATCTCAAGCAGCTTCTTTAAGCGATTATTTCTGTTTATGACCCGCCTGTAAAGGTCGTTAAGATCGCTTGTCGCAAATCTTCCGCCGTCAAGCTGAACCATAGGACGAAGCTCAGGCGGTATGACAGGCAGCACGTCCAATATCATCCATTCAGGCTTATTTCCGCTCTTTATAAATGCATCTACGACTTCAAGGCGTTTGATCGCATTTATACGCTTCTGGCTCTGCGGGCTGGAATTTGCAATATCCACCCTAAGGTCTTCCGCAATAGCCTCCAGATCAAGGTTTGAGAGCAGCTCCTTTATGGCTTCCGCACCCATTCCGGCTCGGAATGACTTTGCGCCATATTCTGAAATGGCACGCTTATATTCGTTATCGGTAAGCGTTTGCTTAAACGCAAGGGGCGTATCACCGGGATCCAGCACTATAAACTTCGCAAAATAAAGTACATGCTCAAGATCCTTGGGGGATATATCAAGAAGCGTCTTAATACGTCCAGGAGTCCCCTTAAAGTACCATATGTGTGAAACGGGCGCCGCAAGCTTAATGTGTCCCATACGTTCACGGCGTACCTTTGCGCGTGTTACCTCAACGCCGCAGCGATCACAAACAACGTCTTTGACCGCACCGCGCTTATATTTTCCGCATGCGCATTCCCAGTCCTTGGTAGGTCCGAATATGCGCTCACAAAACAGTCCATCGCGCTCGGGCTTTAAAGTCCTATAGTTGATGGTTTCAGGCTTTTTCACCTCACCATGCGACCACTCCAATATCTTTTCAGGAGATGCAAGGCTTATCTGGATGGCATCAAATTTTGCAAATTCCTGACCTTCCCTGTTTTCTCTTAGCTGTGCCGGCCTTTTTACCGCATCAAGTCTGGTGTTTTCCAATTGTATATCTCCCTTCGTCAGTCTCGGGTGAAACATCTTGATTACTGTTCTTCGTCTCCATCAACGAAGCTAAAGCCCTCAAACTCACCTACATCATCGTCTATATCCTCATCATCATCGAACAATGAAAAATTATCCGATGCTTGCTCATAGCTCCTTGCTGTATCCGGAATGCCCTCAAGCCCGGCCATGTTTACATCCAGCGATGTAGCATCGGAGTAATCGATATCTTCTCCAATCTCAAGCTCTTCTCTTGTGTCCGATAGTACCTTTATATCAAGTGCAAGCGACTGGAGCTCGCGGATAAGCACCTTAAATGACTCAGGCACACCCGGCTCAGGTACATTGTTACCCTTGACTATGGCTTCATAGGCCTTTGAACGTCCCACTATATCATCGCTCTTAATCGTAAGTATCTCTTGCAATGTATTTGCCGCTCCGTACGCCTCAAGTGCCCAAACTTCCATCTCACCAAAACGCTGTCCACCAAACTGAGCCTTACCACCCAGAGGCTGCTGCGTTACCAGTGAATAAGGTCCTGTACTTCTTGCATGAATCTTATCATCAACAAGATGGTGCAGTTTTAAGTAATACATATACCCAACGGATATCCTGTTATCAAAAGGTTCACCTGTTCGTCCATCATAAAGTATAGTCTTACCATCAGCCTTGTCACAAAGCTCCTTTATGCTTCTCATAATCGAATCATCGCCCAAAGCTTCCATGTCCTGCGCATATGCAAGGAGACCATAGATATCGCTGTCAATATCATATTTTTCACGTGCATTTGCTATCTCGACAGAGTAATTTTTAAGCAAATCTTGAGCCGGCTTATTACTCTTATCCGAAAAAGCTATAAGCATAGCTATATCTTCCTGAGTTGCGCCGTCAAATACCGGCGTTGCGATGTGCCAGCCAAGATTCTTTGCCGCCTTACCCAAATGAAGCTCAAGTATCTGACCTATGTTCATTCGCGAAGGAACACCCAGCGGATTGAGCACAATCTGCAAAGGCGTGCCATCCGGGAGGAATGGCATGTCTTCAACAGGAAGCACACGGGATACAACACCCTTGTTTCCATGACGGCCTGCCATCTTGTCACCTACGGATATCTTACGCTTCTGAGCTATATAGACCCTTACTATCTCATTGACACCGGGTGCCAGTTCATCCTTGTTATCGCGTGTAAAGAGTTTTACATCAACTACTATGCCGCCTTCGCCATGCGGAACTCTAAGTGAAGTATCCCTCACTTCACGAGCTTTTTCTCCAAATATCGCGCGGAGCAGCTTCTCCTCGGCAGTAAGCTCGGTTTCTCCTTTAGGAGTGACTTTACCGACAAGAATGTCACCCGGACGAACCTCAGCGCCTATACGAATTATTCCGCGCTCGTCAAGATCCTTCAGCGCCTCTGCGCCTACGTTTGGGATATCCCTTGTGATATCCTCCTTGCCGAGCTTTGTATCACGAGCTTCAAGCTCATGCTTTTCTATATGTATCGAAGTATAAACATCGTCTCTGACGAGTTCTTCGCTGATAAGTACAGCGTCCTCGTAGTTATATCCCTCCCAAGTCATAAATCCAATGAGTATATTACGACCAAGAGCCATTTCTCCATGCTCCGTAGACGCGCCATCGGCAATTATATCGCCCGTATTGACTCTGTCTCCCTTATTTACGAGCGGATGCTGATTTATGCATGTGCCCTGGTTAGATCTAGTAAACTTGGTCAAATTATAGATATGATCTTCACCATTATCATCCATTATGACTATTCTGGAAGCGGTTACACGTTTTACAATTCCGCTTTCATGGGCAATTACAACAACACCCGAGTCACGAGCTGCCTTGTACTCCATACCGGTGCCTACAAAAGGCGCCTCAGGCCTTAAAAGTGGAACCGCCTGTCTCTGCATGTTAGATCCCATGAGTGCGCGGTTCGCATCGTCATTTTCAAGGAAGGGGATCATGGCAGTCGCGACTGAAACAAGCTGCTTTGGCGAAACATCCATATAGTCAATTTCAGTAGTAGGAACTTCAATTATCTCATCCAAGCGCCTTGCAACTACACGACTGTGCTCAAACCAGAACGTACCATCATCATTCTGAATCAGCGGCTCATTTGCCTGTGCTATTATGTAGCCATCTTCTTCATCGGCAGTAAGATATACTACATCCTGAGAGTTATTGAATATGCGTTTGTTTTTAGCATCAACCCTTCTATAGGGCGCTTCAACAAATCCGTATTCATTAATGCGGGCATAGGTGGAAAGCGAGTTAATAAGTCCAATATTGGGACCTTCAGGGGTCTCGATAGGACACATACGACCATAATGCGAATAGTGAACATCTCGTACCTCAAAGGTTGCACGGTCACGATTTAAACCGCCTTGACCAAGAGCCGAAAGACGACGCTTATTTGCAAGCTCTGCAAGCGGATTGGTCTGATCCATAAACTGTGAAAGCTGTGACGAACCAAAGAATTCCTTGATTACCGCAGATATGGGGCGGGTATTGATAAGGTTTGACGGAGTAGCTGTATCCGTATCCTGTTGAGACATACGGTCGCGTACATTCTTTTCCAGCCTTGCAAGTCCCACTCTTATATGACCCTGCAGCAGCTCTCCAACGGAGCGAATGCGGCGATTTCCCAAGTGATCGATATCATCAATCTTGCCCAGGCCATAGGGCATGCCTAAAAGATAGCTTATGGAAGCGAATATATCACTATGAACAATATGGCGCGGTATCAAAACATTTACATTTTCCAACAACAGAGCAATGATGCCCTTCTCATCAAGATCAGCTTCCGCAGCCTGATCTAAAATTTCTTTAAGCGCCGGATAGTATACCTTCTCATTGAGCCCTGCAAGCTTTGGATCGAATGAGAGGAAATGCTTTGGATCTACAAAGTGATTTCCTACTACCTTTATTCTAATGTTTTCGTTTGTGCGTACATATACGCCTAAAACGCCTGCGTTTTCAATAGCAAGCGCAATTTCAGATGAAATGTATTCTCCATCAGAAACGAGTATTTCACCTGTTGTTTCATCTATAACCGTTTCGCCTGCGGTACGTCCGGATATTCGTGATGCAAGCGACAGCTTTTTATTAAACTTATATCGACCTACACGAGCCAGATCATAGCGCTTGCTGTCGAAATAAAGACCATATATATGGTTCTGTGCGCCCTCTACAGTTGGTGGCTCGCCCGGACGAAGCCTCTTATATATTTCCTTAAGTGCTTCATCGCTATTTTTAACTGTATCCCTGGCAAGTGTATGAGTTAAGCGGTCTTCTTCACCGAAGAATTCAATTATATCCTCATTGCTGCTTATGCCCAGCGCCCTTATAAGAGTTGTAAGGCACATTTTGCGCTGACGATCTATCTTTACATATAAAACCTCATTGCTGTCAGTTTCATACTCAAGCCACGCACCCCGATTCGGTATTACCTGAGATGAATAGAGTTGTTTACCAGTCTTAAGGTCTGTTGCCACGCTATAGTAGGCACCAGGCGAACGCACCAGCTGACTTACTATTACACGCTCCGCACCATTATAAATAAAGGTGCCCCAATCCGTCATTATCGGGAATTCAGTAATAAATACGTCCTGTTCCTTTATTTCGCCGGTATCTGTTTTGATAAGGCGAACCTTGATTCTAAGTGGAGCGGAATAAGTGGCGTCACGACTCTTGCACTCTTCAACTCCATACTTTGGATGATCAAAATCAACGCTATAGCCAACAAACTCCAGTCTAAGCTTACCGCTATGATCTACTATGGGTGAAGCATCTTTGAGCACCTCCCAAAATCCCTCTTCGACAAACCTCTTATACGAATTCTTTTGTACCTCTATAAGATTTGGCATGTCAATGACTTCACGGATCTTAGAAAAGCTCTTACGAGTACGCCTACCCAACTGCACATCTTTCGCCCTTTGCTCCATCGCATTCACTCCTTCATCTGGATTATTCTGCAGCATTGAGCACATTTACTCATTCTGCCTCGTTTGTATACATAAAATGCTTATTGATAATACACCTCATCACCAATTATTACCAATTACAGCATAAGCTATTCAGTTTAATAATAGATTATTAAACTGAATACAACGAACAGTATACCAATGCTAATGCAGTTTAGTATTATATCAATCAATTTCAATATCGTCAACTGTTTTTTTAATATATTTGCTTTTTTACGAATATTTTTCCTCTTATTTATTTCATATTCCGCTTTTTATCATAAAACAACCTGCTTTATATAAAAGCAGGTTAGAATATCAAAGCTATTTTAAGCAGTTTACTTATAATAAAAGTTTCTTTCTAAAAATAATTATACGATCAACTCAATTTCATCTTCAGTTTTGCCGCTCACTATCGCAAGCTCCATTACCAAAACTTTTTTTGCGGTAAGAAGCATTTTTCTTTCGACCGATGAAAGACCTCGTTCGCTGTCGCGCCTTTCAAGGCACTTTACAACATCTGCTATCTCCAATATACTGCCCCTTTTCAGTCGTTCCATATTCTCGCGATAGCGTTGATTCCAATTATCATTTTCATCGCGCACAAAATCCGACCCCATAAATTCTATAACGCCTTCATATTCTTCAGGTTTTATAAGATGACGCAAACCAATCTCCGATGCCTTACTCACAGGAACCATAGCAGTCATATTACTTGCAAGAAATTCTATTACATAATAGCTAACGGTCTTATCATCGCAGACATTTTCGGTTATCGATTGAATCCTTCCGATGCCATGCATGGGATAGCATACGAGATCACCAATATTAAACACTTTAAGCACTCCTTTCCACACATTTAAGGGCATATTAACTCTTCTTCAAGTTAATACCTCCCCTGCTTATTATATTATACTCATTTTTGCAGTTTGTCAAGCGCATTAAACGAAAATATTTTTTCTTACCGCACAGCCGCCATATATCATTTTCTTTTGCTCGCTAAAACGCTCAAGAAAAAAAGCCCCGGGAAGCATACGCCACCCGAGGCAAGATGATAATAATTATTTATTTTCCAGATATCTGCATGCTGCCAATCAAGAGGCTCGGTGATCCGAATATGGAGCCAAACGACAGATCGAACTTAAGATCGCTTCCAATAGCATTTACATTGCTAAGCAGCTCTATGAAGGAGCCTGACAGAGTGATCTGATCTACGCTGCGAACGACTTCACCGTTTTCGATAAGAAGCCCACTTGCGAGCAGTGAAAATTCGCCGCTGATGGGATTTACACCCGAATGGAGACCTGCAAGCGATGTGATCACAAGACCGTTATTGAGTTTCTTTAAAAGATCAGAATAGTCTATTTCCCTTGGCTCGATATAAAATACGCTGGGGCTTACGCCTATCGGTGATGTAAGGCTTCTTCCTGCATTTGAAGTAGACTGCACGCCGGCTTTCTTAGCGGTCTTTAAATTATGAAGAAGTGTCTTAAGCTCGCCATTTTCAACCACAGTCGTTATAACACTGGGTACACCTTCACCATCAAAGGCTCGCGGAGCTTCCTCGTGAAACGGATTATCTACTATAGTGATCAATTCATTCGCTATGACCGTACCCTCTTTATTCGCAAGCAGCGACAATCCTTTCTGAGCCTGCTCAGCAGAGAACATGGAAGAGAATGCGCTGAGAAGGCTTGCAGCAGTAGTATTGCGCAATATGATATCATACTTGCCAACCGGTACAGAGGACGCATTGAACTGTATGGCGGTCTCCTCTATAGCTTCGGCAATCATTTCATCCATATCAAGAGCCTTCTTACCCGACCTAAAGGCCATTCCCATCTTATGCTCGCCATCCTGCACCATGATGGGTACAACATAAGAAAGAGCTACATTATAGGTTTCTTCAGCGCTAAGTCCGAGAGTATTGTAGATGCATGTACGGCCGGTCTCGCTCATAACGGCACAGCCATCGACCCTTGCGACACGGCTATCGGTAGCCTTTATCCTGCGCTCGACCTCTAAGCAAAAGTCGATCTTCTCCTTCTCGCTCATAGAGTCCAAGGGGCTTTTCTCCCTCTTTACCTCTACGTATTCGCTCTCGCCTTGCATTGGGTGCTCATCTACCGTTTCAATGACTATTGCGTTATCCATGGCCTTTAAGACCAAAGCTTCGGGGTTGTCCAGGGTTTCGGTATATGCATAGCCGTCCTTACCATTCAGCTTTACGCGAAGGTTAACGCCAAACTGCTTTGAAACCTGGTACTCATTCAGATCACCCTCAAGTACATCAACATTAAAGCTGTCACCCTCGGAAAAGTATATCTCTGCCGCAGCACATCCCTTTTTAATGGCCTCGCTAAAAGCCCTATCTTTAAATTCGGCAATATTCATTACAGCGCACCTCCATTACCGCCAACGGTTATTTCACTTACACGAATACGCGGCTGACCAACATTCGTAGGAATGCTTCCCGATGCCGAGCCGCACATTCCCTGACCCATCCACATATTCTTTCCAATACGGTCTATCTTCATAAGAACATCAGCGCCCTTGCCGATAAGAGTTGCACCTCTTACCGGGCAATAGATTTGGCCATTCTTTACCCAATAGCCCTCAAGCACAGCAAAGTTAAATTCGCCCGTAAGGGGATTTACGGAACCGCCGCCCATTCTTGCGGCAAAGAGACCATCGCCCATGCTCGAGATCATCTCTTCATCGTCATGGATTCCGGGTGCGAAGAACGTGTTGGTCATGCGAGAAGTCGGTGCAAAGGAGTAGCTCTGCCTGCGGCTTGATCCGGTTAAAGGATGGCTCATTCTTCTCGCGCCTAAAATATCAAACAAATAGCTTTTAAGTATTCCATTCTCCACAAGAACATTTCTCTGCGAGGGTGTACCTTCATCGTCAACATTTATGGTGCCCCACTCGCCCGGAAGCGTACCATCGTCAACCGCTGTTACTATATCAGAAGCAATCTTCTGTCCCAATTTTCCACAAAACTCAGAATTTCCCCTTGCTACGCTGGTTGCTTCCAGAGAATGCACGCATGCCTCATGCAGTATAACGCCTCCAAAGCCTCCATCGATCACAACGGGCATTATTCCTGCCGGGCACTGCTGAGCATGAAGCATTGTAACGGCAGTTTTCGCGGCCTGTCTCGCATATGCTTCAACATCGATTATTTTATATGCCTCAAAGCCCATTCCGAGGCCGGGATTCTCACTACCGGTCTGAGCTTCGTCGCCCATGGAAGCTACCGCGTTAAACATCACCCGAGTTCTGGGTCTTCTATCCTCTGCCCAAACACCATTTGAGTTGCAGACCATTATTCGCTGATCTACATCGATATATATCGCGCTTACCTGCGTTATTTCATTTGAATACGATTTGGCAGCGCTCGTTCCACGCTTTAAAAGCTCGATCCTTGTAGCGTTATCTATCGTTGAGAAGGGCGTTTTGGGAGCTGCTTTGTAATCTTTTACACAAAAGCTGGTCGTCTTATTCTCCGGAACATCGTTTATGGCTGCCGCCGCTGCCCTCGCTGTTTCAATAAGTGCCGCTTCGCTGGTGTCAGCCGTATAGGCATAGGAGCACCTCGTTCCCTTAAGCACACGAATACCCGCGCCTTTCATTCTGGAATATGATGCGGTTTCAACCTTTCCATCGATCATACGGATATTGTTGTTCTCCGTATCCTCCATAAAAAGTTCAGAAAAATCGCCGCCCGTCTCCAAAGCAGCCTCCAGAACTTTGTTTGCTATATTCTTATCTGTCAAAGCACTTACCTCCCTGTATTGTTTTATATTACATACTAATTATAAACGCTTTTCTTCAATAATCAAGAGTTTTGGCGGGTTTTTGACTATATAAATTGAAACTTTTCTGTAAAATGTAAATACAAAAGGTGTGACGCAAAAGCAGCGTCACACCCTATTATTACATTTTCAATTATGCTGCCGTTATACAAATTTTGCATGCATAACAGATAAAGCCATTCTTATTCGTCGTCCTCGTCATCCTTCTTGGCCTGCTCAATGATCTTCTGAGCGATATTGGCAGGTACATCCTCATAACGCACGAATTCCATGGTAAATGTACCACGACCCTGCGTCATGGAGCGAAGATCGGTCGCATATTTGACCATTTCGGAAGCAGGAGCCTCCGCGATGACCTCTGTTCCTTCATCAACAGGGTTTGTACCGATAACACGACCCCTGCGGCGGCTCATGTCGCTCATGATATCGCCAACATAGTCCTGGGGTACCAGTATCGCATACCTGAATACGGGCTCGATGAGCACAGGGGAAGCTTTCACACAGCCCGCCTTATATGCAAGCCTTGCAGCGCTCTTAAACGCAACTTCCTTGGAATCAACGGGATGATATTTGCCATCGTAAAGGGTAGCCTTGATACCTACCATGGGATAACCGGCAAGAACGCCTTTCTTCATAGCATCCTGAAGTCCCTTATCTACAACGGGGATGAAGTTCTTCGGTACAACGCCGCCTACGACCGCGTCTACAAATTCGTAATCGGATTCAAGGTTGGGCTCAAACTTGACCTGTACAACACCAAACTGACCTGCACCGCCGGTCTGCTTCTTATGCTTACCTTCAGCGGAAGCGGTGGATCTGATGGTCTCGCGGTATGCTACTCTTGGCTCTGAAAGCTGAGCCTCTACCTTAAACTTATTCTTAAGCTTTGCGCATGTTACTTCGATATGAGCCTCACCGATACCCTGTATGAGCATATCACCGGTCTCGATGTTCTTATCAAGAACGATGGTGGGATCTTCTTCCATAAGTCTTCTGAGGTTGGAGAATACCTTATCCTCCTCACCCTGCTTCTTAGCGCTTATGGCAAGCGAAATGCAGGGCTTCGGAAAATCTATGGCATCAAATATAACGGGATAGGAAGGATCGCTTAAGGTATCGCCGGTATTGGTGATCTGAAGCTTTGCAATAGCGCCGATATCTCCCGCCTCAAGCTTGTCAACATTAGTGAGGGTCTTGCCGCACATGGTGGATATAGCGCCCACCTTATCGGGCTTTTCTTCACGGCTGTTGTAGAGCGAAGTGTTCGCGGTAAGGGTGCCGGAAAATACACGGATAATTGAAATTTTTCCAACGAAAGCATCAGCAACGGTCTTCATCACCTGAACCGCTACCTTGCCCTTATCAAGCTCGACCACATCGCCGGTCTTAGCGTTTACAGCACGACGAACGACAACACTTGCAGCAGTGGGCATATAGTGTACAAGATTATCAGCAAGCGTCTTTACGCCGATATTCGGCATTGCGGCGCAGCAGCATACAGGGGTGATATCACCTGAAAGAACGCCGGTGCAAAGACCAGTCATTATCTCATCCTGGCTAAGCTCACCTTCCTCAAAGAACTTCTCCATGAGAGACTCTTCAGTTTCAGCAGCAGCTTCTGTAAGCATCTCGCGAAGCTCCATCGCCCTATCTTCGAGATCAGCAGGTATTGCTACTTCCTTTTCACCCTTGGCATCAAACATATAGGCCTTCATATTTGTGATATTTACATAGCCTGCGAAGGTATGTCCCTGCATAATGGGAAGCTGAATCGGAACTACAGAGGTTCCAAATGTATCCTGAAGCTGGCCTGCGACCTTATCAAAGTTTGCGTTCTCGCGATCCATGCCGTTTACAACAAACATCCTAGGCTTATTTGCCTTTTTACACATGCTCATCGCCTTCTCCGCACCAACTGTAACGCCGGATACGGAACCTACAATGATAAGCGCTGAGTCGCAAAGCGCCATGGCAGCAGAAACATCACCATAAAAATCAAAGCCACCGGGTGCATCTACCAAGTTGATCTTTGTATTCTTCCACTCAAGCGGAGCAACGGAAGTGCTGATCGAAACACCGCGCCGTTTTTCCTCATCATCATAGTCGGAAACGGTGTTGCCGTCCTCAACCTTTCCCATACGCTCTATAACGCCGGCATTATAGAGAAACGCTTCCATAAGTGTGGTCTTGCCTTCGCCCGCGTGGCCAAAAATACCGATATTGCGGATGCTATCTGCAGTGTAAGCCTTCATTTAATTTATTTCCTCCCTATTTAGGTTGTTTTGCTTTTATCATACAAAAGCGGCGCAAGGTACGCCTTTTCATATTTTATCAGCTCTTAAGCGTTTTGTAAACCATTCTTTTTCAAATATATCACTATTTTACTGCTTCTTTGTGGATTTTTTAGCTTCCCAAGCCGCATCATGGCGCTGTTTTATTCGAAGCTCCGTTCCAAGCTCTCCCGGATGATAATAGGTTCTGCCCCTACATGAGGTCGGCATATACTCCTGCTCCACAACATGTCCCGGATAATCATGCGGGTACTTATAATCTATGCCATTCCCCAGCTTAGAAGCGCCTCTGTAGCTTGTATCACGAAGATGTGCCGGTACAGGCTCATCAGATGTATTTTTAGCATCGTTCATGGCAGCATCGACTGCGCACACCACCGAATTGGACTTTGGCGACTCGCAGATAAATATTATCGCCTGCGCTATAGGCAGTCTTGCCTCGGGCATACCTATAATTTCAAGCGCTTGAGCCGCAGCCACAGCCTGAAGCATGGCGGATGGATTTGCAAGACCCACATCCTCTGAAGCATGGGCTATCATGCGTCTTACTATTACGCGGGGATCTATGCCCGCATATATCAGCCTTGAAAACCAGGCCAGAGCAGCATCACTGTCTCCACCTCTGAGGCTTTTACAGAATGCGGACAGCATATCATAAAACTGCTGATCATCTACATTGATTACCTTATGCTGTATGGATTCGGCAGCAATCTCTTTGGTTATGTGTATCTCATCATTTTCAAGTGGGGTAGTCATAACAGCAAGCTCAAGCGCATTAAGAGCGCTTCTGGCATCTCCATTTGCAACGCGCACGAAATGCCTCATGGCCTCCTCATCGATATTCACAGGATAGCTCCCAAGCCCTCTTTCCCTATCGCTAAGCGCCATGTCAAGACTTCTTCTAACATCGTCCTCACCCAATGGAAAAAACTGAAACACTCGGCAGCGGCTTACTATAGCGCCCGTCATGCTCACCATAGGATTTTCGGTAGTCGAACCTATAAAACGTATCACTCCGCTCTCTATAGCAGGCAAAATACTGTCGGATTGTGTCTTGCTCCAGCGATGGCATTCATCAAGCAGCAGATAAGTCGCTATACCGGAGAACATCAAGCGCTTCTCTGCCTCAGCTATGACCTCGCGCACATCCTTTACACCTGCGGTGACAGCATTGAGCTTACAAAAATAGCTGCCTGTGCTGCTTGCAATTATTGACGCAAGCGTTGTTTTTCCGCAGCCGGGAGGGCCAAAAAATATGCAGCTTTGAACCGTATCGTTCTCAATGGCTCGCCTTAAAAGCTTGCCCTTGCCCACTATATGGCTCTGCCCCACAAATTCATCCAGATCGCGCGGACGCATCCTATCGGCCAGCGGCGAACGCTTGACTTTTATGTTTTCCGAATAATTCATAATCACTCCAAACTTTCCATCGCCATGTTATTTAGTAGACCCAATTATACCAGTAAAATATATGTCATTGTCAAGCCGTTTAACTATTTACAACCTGTAATGTAGAGTTATAATGAGTATATGAAACGTACATATGATTTGCTGGACGAGAAAATACGTCCCGAAAAGATTATACTCCACCTTGCGTGGCCTACGATACTTGAGCAGCTCCTGCTCTCCTGCGTTCAGTATGCCGACACGGGAATGGTAGGCGCACTTGGCAAAAATGCCTCTGCCGCCGTATCGCTCTGTTCATCTACCACCTGGCTTATAAACGGCATATGCGCAGCTTTAGGCGTTGGTTTTTCCGTACTTATAGGACACAGCATGGGCGCTAAAGATTTTGACCGATCCAAAAGGGTGATGCGCCAGGCTTTTATAGCTATGCTTCTATTTGGACTTGTGATAGGGCTGCTCTTTTTCGGTGTCGCTCAGGTGCTTCCGGATTGGATGGGCGCAGATCCGGCAATACGCGAAGACGCTACAGTCTATATGTCCATATTGTCTGTAATGTACTTATTTAATGTAGCAAATGTGATATCCGGCAATATAATCCGCTGTATGGGCGACACAAAAACTCCCATGTGGTGCAATATATTTGCCAACCTTCTAAATGTTGCCTTAAATTTCCTGCTTATAAACAAAACAAGGGTCATTGACATATACATAAAGCCGTTTTTCATGGATGCTCCGCTCATCGATACCGAATTTACTATGTGGGGCGCGGGGCTTGGCATAAAAGGTGCCGCAATTGCCAGCGTAATATCCATCGCAATTGCGACCATAATAATAACTTCAAGGCTTTTTACTCATGACTATCCCTGCAAAATAAGCTTTAAAGATAGATTCCGCATAGATGGCGATGTATGGAAGGATATGTTCAAAATAGCGTATCCTGTCGCGCTCGAAAGAGTAGCGCTTTCAGGCGGTCAGATATTCATGACCAGGATGGTAACAGGGCTTGGTACCACGATGCTCGCAGCTCATCATCTTGCTATAACCGCCGAATCCATAACCTATCTTCCCGCATTCGGATTTTCCGTTGCCGCTACCACGCTTGTTTCGCAGTCTCTTGGCGCAAAAAAATTCGAACTTGCAAAAAAACACAGCAAATACTGCCTATTTGGAGGTATGATGTTTATGACCGTGATGGGTGTCGTGCTGTTTTTATTTGCGGAACAGCTTGTTGGAATACTGACACCCGATCCCGATGTAATAGCAGCAGGCGCGGGGGTACTAGGAATAGAAGCATTTGCTCAAACTATGTTTGGTGCTTCCACCGTAGTATCCGGAATACTAAGAGGAGCAGGAGATACCAAGTGGTCCTTCTACATAAGCATAATCGGCATGTGGGGCGTGCGCCTTATTATCGCCTATGTTCTTATAAATGTATTCGAGCTTGGACTTGTTGGAGCTTGGATAGCGATGTTCTCCGATCTCACGATACGCGGCATACTCTGTCTGGTACGTTATTTCAGGTATGGGTGGCTAAAACCTTATACAGATGCCGAAAAGCTAAGCGCTTCCGCTTAAAGTATATAATAAAATGCTGATATTATGGATTTTACCGGTGTATAATTCATATAAAACAAATACTTTTGTAAGGAGGATATTATGAACGAAGCTTATGATCACATTTTAAATCGCCATAGTTGTCGTGCCTATGAATCCATAGCTGTAGAGCATGATAAGCTTGAAGCCATTATAAAAGCAGGGCTTCACGCACCGACCGCGATGAACCGTCAGGAAACTCATTTTACCGTTGTATCCGGGGAAAACCTTACTCGCTTGATAAATGCTGTCGTAGAAGCGATACTAAGTGGGGAGCTCTATTACTCAAGAGAAATAGATGCTTCATTTAGGCCTCACTATGATGCACCGTATCTGATTTTGGTAAGCGCTCCGACCGAAAATCCCTTTTCCTGTCAGGACTGCTCCTGCGCGCTTGAAAACATATTCCTTGCCGCATCCGCTCTGGGTCTTGGCTCCTGCTGGATAAATATATTCCTACATGCCTGTAAGACCCCATCTGTACGCAGCATAATGACTGAACTTGGCGTGCCTTGTGGCAACACCGTATATGCCGGCGCCGCCATCGGCTATCCCTCAGATCCACTTAGGATAGTTGAGCACGACCCCAATGGACGTGTGGTTTGGAGCTAAATCCACCCATAAAAAATCAGCCTGTGATATCAATGATCTCAGGCTGATTTTTTGTTCTTAAAGCTTAGCGTTTTACTCCTTATTACTCATATCGCCATCATTACCGTTTGAGGTGTTATTATCATTATCCTGATAGCCAAAAGGATCGTTCACATTCCTCAGAGGATTTTGATCATCTACTCTTCGCCTGTTCTTATATTTTTCGCTCGCTGCGGCTCTTGCTTTATCACGCTGTTCGGTCTTTTGTCGATAAGGAATAAGCTCAGGCTCCTCACCATTTGCGATCTTTACAAATTCGGCTCCCGTTATTACCTCGTATTCCAACAGGATATCAGTAAGCTTATCTAAAAGAGCTCTATCGCTTGTAAGTATTCTCTTTGCTTTTTCGTACTGCTCGTCGATTATAGCACGCACTTCGGCATCTATTTTTGCAGCAAGCTCATCCGAATAGTCACGACTATGCCCCAGCTCCTTGCCAAGGAATACCTCCATTTGGCCGCCAAGGTAAACAGGACCTATACTGCTGCTCATGCCATACTCGACCACCATGCTCTTTGCTATCTTGCTTGCGCGCTGAAGATCATTATATGCGCCTGTCGATACGTCCCCAAGCACGATCTCCTCAGCCACCCTGCCGCCAAGAAGCTGACAAATGCTGTCGAGCAGCTTGTTTTTCGTTATATGGTCATGATCCTGCTTCGGAAGCGACATGGTGTAGCCCGCTGCCATTCCTCTCGGTATTATCGATATCTCATGAACGGGATCGCACTTTTCAAGTCTAAGCGCAAGTATAGCGTGTCCTCCTTCATGGTAGGCGGTGCAGCGTCTATCCTCCTCAGATATTATTCGAGAACGCTTCTCGGGTCCTATCATTACCCTCGCTATAGCTTCCTCTATTTCCTCCATGGTGATCTTCTTCTTGTCATAACGCGCGGTGAGTATTGCCGCCTCATTCAGCACGTTCGCAAGATCGGCGCCCGTAAATCCGGGTGTACTCCTTGCAATCACATTGAAATCCACATCATCAGCAATGGGTTTATTCCTTGCATGTACTCTTAATATAGCCTCTCTGCCTTTAAGGTCTGGTATATGCACAGTTATCTGCCTGTCAAATCTTCCGGGACGGAGCAATGCCGGGTCAAGTATGTCCGGGCGATTGGTAGCAGCGATTATAATAATACCTTCATTAAGCGCAAAGCCATCCATCTCAACAAGGAGCTGATTCAAAGTCTGCTCACGCTCATCATGACCTCCGCCAAGACCCGCTCCTCTTTGTCTGCCAACCGCATCGATCTCATCGATGAAAATTATCGCGGGGGCGCATTTTTTAGCTGTACTGAACATATCGCGCACTCTGCTTGCGCCAACACCAACATACATCTCAACAAAATCAGAACCGGATATTGAAAAGAACGGTACATTCGCTTCACCTGCAACGGCTTTTGCAAGCAATGTCTTACCCGTACCGGGAGGGCCTACAAGAAGTACACCCTTTGGAATACGAGCGCCCATGTCGGTAAATCGTCTTGGGGAACGTAAAAAATCAACTATTTCAGCAAGCTCCTGCTTTTCCTCATCTGCACCTTCTACATCGTTAAAGGTTACCTTATTCTCATTTCCCATGGTAGCCCTTGCCCTGCTTCTGGTGAAATTCTGCATCTGCTTACCACCCGTTTGAGGCCTTATTATGAGGAAATAATAAAATAGGAATATTGCCGCCATAGAAAGTATGAGAGGCAGTATATACGACCAAACAGATGCGCCCTCAGTCTGAAGTTTTTTGTACTCAAATGGATAGTCGGCATACGTGATTTCCGATGGATTTTTCCCTGTAATTGAAGCGGCAATCGCAGTCATATCAGCAGTAAACGCATCATCCGATGGCATTATACTGTAAATATCGTATTTTGATCTTTTAAAGAAATCCTCAACTGTATATTCCGACTCGTCTGTAATAGCATATATAACATCATCGCGTACCTGTACGGCAACTATATGCTCATCTCGAACCATAGTCAAAAATTCTTTATAATTCATTTCTTCCGGCGTGGACATATCAAACAGACCGGTCAAAGCAAGAATGGCAAAACCGGTGATGAGTGTAATAATGATAAGCGCTACGCCACCAAAGTTCTTCTTTTTGTTCAATTGGCACCTCCTATTTTGTACATCCTATCAATATAGAATACCACATGTTTTTTGCAAGTTCAATTAACTTATCAGGCTAATATTTTTTCACACATGTAAACGAAGTGTGAAACCTGATAAAACAAAGAGCTATAGAACATACAATTCCTTTGCTATCCTGGCTGCAAGTCTTGCATTATTTACCAAAAGTGCTATGTTTGCTTCTTGGCATTTTCCCTTCGAAAGCTCAGCTACTCTTTTTAATATGAAGGGTGTAAGCTCTTTGCTGGCTATGCCAAGATTTTTTGCCTCGGTTACTGCAATCTCCGTATATTCACTTACCGTCTCATATTCAAGCGCAGCCTCCTTGGGTATCGGATTTGCGATTATCATGCCCGTTCCAACATATGAAAGACAACGTATCATATTCGATAGCTCAGTTACGTCATCAGAACGATAATATGCCTTGTATCCACTGCTTCTTGTATAAAACCCGGGAAATTCATCGGAGCCGTAAACGACAACCGGAACACCCTTTGTCCCAAGATATTCCAAGGTCTTTCCTGTATCAAGCACACTAACTATTCCGGCGCAAACAACAGCAACCGGTGTATGTGATAGTTCATCCATGTCCGATGATATGTCAAGCCCTTGCTCCGCTATACTATGTACACCGCCTACACCGCCCGTTGCAAACACACGCACACCTGCCTTTGCGGCAATAACCATTGTCGCGGAAACGGTAGCCGATGCTGTAAGTTTTCTTGCCTCCAATATGGGGAGATCTCTCCTTGAGCCTTTTATAACACTCGTTCCGGCCTTTCCCAGTTCTTCTATCTGCTCACGGCTAAGTCCTGCACATAGTTTTCCATTTATAACAGCGCAGGTTGCCGGAATCGCTCCCATTTCACGCACCGCTTCTTCGCACATAAATGCAGTCTCTATGTTCTTAGGATAGGACATTCCATGTGTTATTATAGTACTTTCAAGAGCGACCACCGGCTTTGCTGAGTGTACCGCCTTTTTCACCTCTTCTGACATTACAAGCTTCATTAAACTCTTTCCTCCAACTCTAATTCAAGCGCACGCTTACCCGATTCGGTAACCGGCATTATCCACTTCATACTCTTAAATCGTCTTATACACAGCACTGTTTTTGGAATATCCTCAAACAGCAGCATAATCAGATATACAAGCACAAAATCAAGTTTTAATATAAGACCCGATATTATAACAGCGGGCAAGGCAATAAGCCATTGACAGGTGAGATCATATCGCATGCCTGCCTTTGAATCTCCTCCGCCTCTGAATACGCCTACGACTGCGATATATGGTAAATTTCTAGCTCCCAGCTCAATACCATATATCAAAAGCAAGGCCATGGCTACTGTCCTTTCTGCATCCGATATGTTAAAGAGGCTCAAAATAGGAGCTCTTAAGATCAGCACCATTATACCCACCAATAGTGCAAGTACAGGCTCAATTATCATAAACTGGGTCGCATGGCGCTTTGCCTGCGCGATATTTCCCGCGCCCACGTTCTTTGCAACAGTAACATTGCATGCATGACATATACCTATATAAAACACAAATGCAATGTTTTCAACTGTCTTTGTTATGGTGAGCGCGGAATAATTATCGGTGCCAAGCCTTCCAAGCACCATGTTAAAGCCAAGCACGCCAAGAGCCCAAAGGGTTTCATTTATTAGCACCGGCAGCGATTTTTTTAAAAAAGCTTTCATAAACGACCAATCAAACGTAAACATATCCTTTATGCTCTTACCTATGATATTCTTCCTCATAAGGCATATTACTATCAATAAAGCTGCCGCTATATTTGCAGATATGCTCGTCGCTAAAGCAGCGCCTTCGATTCCCATTGCGGGAAATCCAAAATTTCCGTTTATAAAGCAATAGTTAAGAAGGGTATTGAGTACGACCGAAATCCCGCTCGCGATAATCGGGGTCTTAACATCCTCCGTAGATCTTAATGGTATGGATAAAGTTTGTGTAAGCGCGACTCCTATATACGAAAATGACGCAATTTCAAGATATTTCGCACCTTCAGCTATTGCAAGGGCATCCTCAGTAAATATTGAGATCAAAAATTCGGGCGCAAATCTTGCCGCGCAAAAAAACAACAGCGAAACAGGTATATTAAATGTCAAAAGCAAACCTATCGACTTTGCAATACCCTTCATGTCGCGATTTCCCCAGTATTGAGCTACAAATATGGCGCCTCCCGATGAGAAACCGAACATTACTATATTTGCAAAAAACGTTACCTGAGAGCCATATCCCAAAGCGGATATGGATAAACTGCCAAGGCTTCCCACCATTACGGTATCTATTAGCGAAAGCGAGCTTGTAAGCAGATTTTGAAGCGCAATGGGTAAGGCAAGAGCGAGCATCGTCCTCCACAATGCCCTGTCATTAAATAAAGTCTTTAAATACGATATTAATCCTATTTTACTCATGCCTGCTATGATACCACTTCTTTTTCTCACAATCAATAAAAATTAAAGTTTTTTTAGGGTTTAAGTGAATATAAAATCTTTGTATGTTGCTAATACGCATACAATCTGATAGAATAATGGCGAAAAACGAAAGGAGGCACAAACATGCCTGATATAAAAATATTTGCCGGCCGTACTTCGACCAGCTTTGCTGATAAGATGTGCGCCTATCTGGGCGTAGAAAAAGGTCAATCATTTTCTAAGAAGTTCTCAGAAGGTAATATTTACGTACGAGTTGACGAATCCATCCGCGATAAGGATGTATATATCGTGCAGACCATCGGCATAGACCCCAACGATGAATTTACGGAGCTTTTATTCTGGATCGATGCGTTCAAGCGTGCCAGTGCCGCAAATATTACGGCTGTTATACCCTATTATAGCTATGCAAAGGGCGATAAAAAAGATGAGCCACGCGTTAGTATACGAGGAAAGGTATGTGCCGACTGTATCGAAAAAGTCGGCGTTGACCGTGTTATCACTATGGATCTTCATGCGCCTCAGGTTCAGGGCTTCTTCTCAAAACCGGTCGATCATTTGCAATATCGCAAGGTTCTGGCGGAATATGCCAGGAGGCTCGGTATCGTAAATGATGATCTGGTAGTTGTCTCTCCCGATGCAGGCTTTGCCAAAAACGCACGCCAATTTGCGGCAGAGCTTGGCTGTCTCACCGCAATAGGAGATAAGACCAGAAGCGATCACAGCGAGCATGCCGAAATACTTGAAATAATCGGCGATGTTAAAAATAAAAACTGCCTGATAGTTGATGATTTCACCATATCGGGCGGTACGCTCATAGATGTTGCCGAAGGACTCATGGATAAAGGCGCAAGAAATGTCCTCGCATTCCTCTCCCATGCCGCTGTAACAAGCCCAAAGACCGTTGAGAGGATAAATAACAGTCCGCTCAAACTCGTTGTTACAACCGACACAGTCGAATGTCCCGTTCTGGCACACTCTGACAAGATCCGTGTAATATCAGCCGCTCCCCTGTTTGCGCAAACCGTTCGTACCATACACGACAGAAAGACCACCCAATATATGTACGGACATCTCGAGCAAAAGCTCTACGATGCAAGCTTTGCCGGAGTATCAACGCATATAGATCTGGACTAAGACTTTCACCTTTTATATATGCCGGGATATGTATCCCGGTTTTTATGTTATAATAAAAAACATAATACTTATATTAAGAGGTACGCTTGTGAAAGTTGTAATTGCCATAGATTCGTTTAAAGGAAGCGTAAGCTCGTTTACCGCCGGAAACGCCGCAAAAGAGGGTGTTCTTCGAGCCATACCCGATGCCAATGTTGAGGTGTTCTGCCTTTCCGACGGAGGCGAAGGTATGATGCAAGCTATGCTGATGGGCAAGCCCAGTGCAAAAAGGCATTCAGTGCATACCAAAGATCCGCTCATGCGCAATATTGTAAGCGAATACGCGATAATGCCTGATAGTACTGTCATTATCGAGTCCGCCTCGTGCTGCGGCATGGGACTTCTTGATACAAGCGAACGTGATCCGCTCTTTACCACAACATTCGGCCTTGGCATAATGATACTTGACGCCATAGAGCGCGGTTTTAGAAATTTTACGATCGGCCTTGGCGGAAGCGCTACCAACGACTGCGGCATGGGCATGCTTGCTGCGCTTGGCTATAGATTTTATATCCGCCAAGATGAAATAAAGGAGTTTGTGGGTAAGAATATGTGTAATATCACATACATAGACGCTTCCTATGCTGATAAACGCCTTTTAGATTGCTCTTTTAAAGTTGCATGTGATGTTTCAAATCCTTTGCTTGGCGAAAATGGCGCAGCGCATGTGTTCGCGCGTCAAAAGGGCGCAAGCGACAATGATATCTCTATTCTTGAGCTTGGTGCAAAGCGCTTCACATTGGCCGCACGTGATATTGCGGTTCCCAATGCAGATATTTTCCGGGGCGCAGGCGCGGCAGGCGGGCTTGGGTATGCATTTTTAGCTATATTAAATGCGCAAATGGTATCGGGAGCGGATGTAATTCTAAATGAAACCATTTTAGGACAAGCTATTTCAAACGCAGATATATTTATAACGGGCGAAGGTAGGATGGACAGACAAACTCTCATGGGAAAAGCGCCTATAAAAAGCGCTAAATTTGCAAAGAAGTATGGCGTCTTTACAATCGGCATCGCAGGAAGCCTTGACATTAGCGCAATCAGCGCGCTCAATGAAGCGGGGCTTGACGTATGCATTTCGATACAGCACGCTCCATGTTCACTAAAGGAGGCGCTTCAAAAGCAGCGTACCTGCGATAACATAAGCGCATGCATAGAACAGATCATGCGCGCAATAGCGCAAAAAAATCGTTCCTAAGGCAAAAGTGCCAAAGGAACGTTTTTATATATGGTCTTTTATTTAAGCTTTGATACCGATATGGTTATCGTCTCGCCGTTTATCTCCCAATCACGGATGAAGCCATCATCTGCTATGCCGTTCGCGATCTCATCTGCAAGAGTTTCTGATTTGATTTCAGCCTCAAAACGCTTGATCACGTCATCCATGCGTCCTTTGCCGCTATAGCCTATCGCTATATGGTCAACGACCTCAAAGCCAGCATCCTTTCGCATATTCTGTATCTTTGAAACGACCTCTCTCAGCATACCCTCATCTATAAGCTCATCCGTAAGCTCGGTGTTCAAAACAACGGCAAGGTCGTCCATACACTCGGATATGAATCCTTCACGCTTCTTTGTTTCGACCAAAACATCCGCGGAAGAAAGTACCACGGTAGTACCATCGATTTCAAAGCTGTAATCCTCACCCCTTGTATGGGTCGCAACTATAATATCGCCAATGTTATCCTCAGCCAGATACGCACTTATGCCGCGCAGCAGCTTTCCATACTTAGGTCCAAGCGTCTTAAGCTGGGGTTTTACCTTGTATGATACAAATCCCGATGCATCGTCTACAAACATAACTTCCTTTACATTAAGCTCCGAAGCGATTATATCGGTGTACATCTCAGGCAGCGCCTTTCCCTGGACATACATTTGGCTGAGCGGCTGACGGTTTTTAATAGCTGCGGTATTCCTCGCGCTTCTTCCAAGGGTCACGATATCCAGTACACGATGCATATTGCGTTCAAGCTCGGTATCAACGAAGCTCTCATCACAGATGGGATAATCGCAAAGATGTACGCTCAGTGGAGCATTCTTATCCACGGTGCGTACCATATTCTGATACATGGACTCGGTCATAAACGGTACGAATGGGGCGGACAGCCTTATCATAGTTTCAAGCACCGTATAAAGCGTCATATAAGCAGCTTCCTTATCGGGGGTCATCTCGCTGCCCCAGTAGCGCTCACGGCCGCGCCTTACATACCAGTTTGAAAGCTCATCAACAAAGGAGTTGAGCTCACGTCCCGCCTCCGTTATCTGGAAACGCGACAGCATTTCATCAACCTTTTTAACGGTGGAGTTGAGCCTTGAAAGCACCCACCTATCCATTGCGGAAAGATTCTCGGGTATAAGTCTATGCGCCTTAGGATCAAACTCATCTATATCGGCATAGAGGATGTAAAAGGCGTATGTATTCCAAAGCGTG
This sequence comes from Clostridia bacterium, assembly GCA_017416425.1. GTDB lineage: Bacteria > Bacillota > Clostridia > Christensenellales > CAG-138 > RGIG1693. Next base: position 52,882 of record JAFQCL010000016.1, on the reverse strand, counting down.
CCCATAAACTTACGCTGATATTCGCTTACAGCCTCCTTACCAAACCTGTTGGGCAGCCAGGGGCTCGATGCGGTGTAAAAATACCAGCGAACAGCATCCGCGCCTTGCGCTTCAAGCACATCCCAAGGATCCACAACATTACCCTTGTGCTTGCTCATCTTTATGCCATCCTTATCGAGCACAAGCCCTAAAACTATGCAGTTTAAAAACGCTGGGTCATCAAACAGGCATGTGGCGATAGCAAGCAGCGTGTAGAACCAGCCTCTGGTCTGATCGACCGCTTCGCTTATAAAGTTTGCCGGATATCTGCGATGGAACTCCTCTACATTTTCAAAGGGATAGTGATACTGCGCAAACGGCATAGAGCCCGAATCAAACCAGCAGTCAATAACCACCGGCTCGCGATGCATGGGTTTTCCGCACTTCTCGCAGGGGAATGTAATGGGATCAAGGAAGGGCTTATGAAGCTCTATATCAAGCGGAACATCGTTATTTAAGTCATGAAGTTCCTGCCTGCTTCCAACCACATGTATATGACCGCATTCACACATCCACACGGGAAGCGGAGTGCCCCAGTAGCGTTCCCTTGAGATGCCCCAATCTATGACATTCTCAAGGAAATTGCCCATTCGGCCTTCCTTTATATTGTCCGGTATCCAGTTTACCCTTCTGTTATATTCAAGTAGCTTTTCACGAACGGCTGTCATTCGTATGAACCAGCTCTCTCTTGGATAGTAGATAAGAGGGGTGTCACATCTCCAGCAGAACGGATAGCTGTGTTCAAATTCAAGCTTTCTGAACAGTTTTCCGCTTGCCTTGAGGTTCTCCATTATAAGCTTGTCCGCATCTTTAACAAACACGCCATCCCACGGCGTTCCGCCGCAGATGCATCCTGCGGTATCTACAAGCTGAACAAAGGGCAGATCAAAGCGCATGCCGACCCTCTGGTCATCCGCACCGAACGCAGGAGCGATATGAACCACACCCGAGCCGGAATCCAGCGTAACATAGCCATCCTCGACCACGCGGAAGCCCTTTTTGTCCTTATGGTCGATCGGGAAGTCGAATAAAGGCTCATATTCTGTGCCTACAAGCTCTTCACCCTTAAATTCGGCTACGATCTCGGCGCCTTCGCCGAGTACAGTTTCGACAAGAGCCTTTGCCATGATGAGCCTTTGTCCCTCAAAATCAACCTTTACATAGTCCTCAGCAGCATTTACGCAGAGCGCTACATTACTCGGAAGCGTCCAAGGCGTAGTGGTCCATGCAAGCAGCGAAGCATCACCATCTATTACCGGAAATGTAACAAATATGGAGGTTTCTTTTACATCCTTATAACCCTGTGCCACCTCATGGGATGCCAGCGCCGTTCCACAGCGCGGGCAATAAGGCACTATTTTATGACCCTTGTATAATAAGCCTTTGTCATATATTTTTTTCAGCGCCCACCACTCGGATTCAATGTAATTGTTATCATAGGTGATATAAGGGTGCTTCATATCGGCCCAGTAGCCAACGCGCTCGCTCATGGCCTCCCACTCCGACTTATATTTCCATACGGAACGCTTGCACTCTGCTATAAAGGGCTCAACGCCATATTCTTCTATCTGCTTTTTCCCATCAAGACCAAGAAGCTTTTCGACCTCAAGCTCAACGGGAAGACCATGGGTATCCCAGCCGGCCTTTCTTAGCACATCATAACCCTTCATGGTCTTATATCTCGGTATTATATCCTTAATGCTGCGTGTCAGCACATGTCCCACATGGGGTCTACCGTTTGCCGTGGGCGGACCATCATAAAACGTAAATGGTTCACAGCCCTTTCTATGCTGTGTGGAAAGCTCAAAAATGCTATGCTCTTTCCAAAATTCCAGCACCTCATGCTCTCTTGGCACGAAATTGAGCGATGTACTTACTTTTTTGTACATTAAATATCCCTCCGTGAAAATTAATAAGAAAAAACCCCTCGTCCTGTAAAGGGACGAAAGGCTATGCTTCCGCGGTACCACCCAAATTGACCTAAAGGCCCACTCATAGCGCATCAAAAACACGCTTCCCCTATAACGTGAGGACACGACTGCACTTACTTTAATATTTCAGTGAAGCACTCCCGGGTGATACAGATCATACCCCCATATACTGCCTTGCACCATACGCAGCTCGCTTTAAAGGGAAATATGACCGCATGTCCCGATCATAGTTTTATCATATGACGAGGTTTTATTCGCTAGAAACCATTATATTTCAGGCATAAAAAAAAGTAAAGAGCCATTTTAATATATTGGTGATACTCTTCATTATAACACAAATAGGGTGGCAGAAACCATACCACCCTTATGTAGTTAACCTTTACTGATCAGTTTTCGTCAGGAGTGAAGTTTGCAAACAAAGAACCAAGTGAAGTCGTTGCAGATTCAACCGGCGGGAGGGTGTAATCAACTTCCTCACGATCACGTCTCGGACGACGCTCGCCCTGCGGACGCTCGCCACCTTCTGAGTTGCGCTCCGGTCTCGGACGACGCTCACCCTGCGGACGCTCGCTTCTCTGCGGCCTATCCTGCTGCTTCTCCCTTTCCTGCTGCTGTGCCTTGCGAGCTGCCGCACGCTCTTCGGCTATCTTGCGATTCCTCTCTGCGCGCTCCTTTGCCAGCTCCTCAGCTATCTCAGGATTTTCCTCAAGTATGGCCTGCTTGCGACTAAGACTCATCTTGCGTGCCTCGGGATTTACCTCAAGAACCTTGCAGCGAACTACATCATCAATCTTAAGCTCATCCTCTACCTTCTCGACTCTCCTTGCACCAACCTGTGAAATATGGATAAGACCATCAATCGTAGGCTCAAGAGATACAAACGCACCGAATTCAAGTATACGAACTACCTTACCTTCTACTATGCTGCCAACAGGATACCTTTCAACTGCGGTTTCCCAAGGCCTTGGCTGAAGCTGTCTGTAGCTAAGCGATATTCTCTCCTTAGCAGCGTCAACTTTGAGCACTAAAAGCTCAACTTCCTGACCAACACTTAGATAATCCGCAATATTTTTCTGACGACCCCATGCAACCTCAGTTACATGAACAAGTCCCTCAATACCACCGATATCAACAAAAGCGCCGAAATCAGCTATCCTCCTTACGATGCCCTTCACTTTCATGCCAGGCTTAAGTTCCTCATACCTTGCAGCTTTTGCAATCTTTGCTTCTTCAGCTAAGACTACCTTCTGCGAAGCAACAATGCGCTTACGCTGTTTATCCACTTCAATAATACGAAGTCTCATGGGCTTTCCAACATAATCTTCGATCTTTCCAACATACTCATTGGATATCTGCGAAGCAGGTACGAATGCCCTTACACCGTTTATCAGCGCTATAAGCCCGCCCTTAACAGCTTCCTTAGCTATTGCATCGTAGACCTTTGTCGTATCCTCGAGATCTTCACTGCTTAAAAGGGTCTCCCAAAGCTTCTTCTGCTCTACATTCTTCCTGGAAAGCAGAACATTGCCCTCGCCATCGTTAATCTTGATAACCTCAACCTCGATTGTGTCGCCTACCTTTACTACTGAAGCAGGATCAACGTCCTCATCATGCGAAAACTCACTGCGCGGAATCAACCCATCCGCCTTGTAACCGATATTCACACAAACCTCGCCGTCAACGATCTGTACAACAGAACCTTTTACAATCTGACCGTTTCTGATACGCACAAACGTCTTCTCAAGTGCTGCGGCAAACGAGTCTTCATTTGAAGTCTCTGTTGCAGGTTCATTCGTCGGTGCAGCGTCTGCTGCGGTGGTGGGTTTTGTGACGGTAGCTGCATCTTCAGCTTCCTGTACGTTTTCAGCCATCGTCTTTTCCTTATCGCTCATTCTGGTTATAACCTCCCTAATCATCAATTGCGGCGTCGAAGCGCCTGCAATTACACCTATTATATCACCTCTTTCAATTTTTTCAAGCATAAGTTCACTCGAATTCGCAATTATTTGGACTTTTTTGCAATTTTTTTTACAAATTTCAAATAGTTTTTTTGTATTGGAGCTGTTTCGTCCTCCTATGACTATCATGTGTGTACATCTTTGAGACATCTCACAAGCTTCCACTTGCCGTCTTTTGGTAGTACCGCATATCGTGTTTTTACACACAGCCTCAGGCCATCTTAAAAGCACTCGCGTCTTTATTTCAAAAAAACGTTCTGCCGAAAATGTAGTCTGGGACAAAAGACATACCTTGGAAAGCTTAGGCAAAGCATCCACTTGGTCCATTGTCTCAACTACAAACGCACCCGAGCTGCATCGTGATAGGATACCCAAAACCTCGGGATGTTTAGAGCTTCCCGTTATTATCACAGAAAACCCAGCAAGGCTCATCTCCTCGGCAATGGCGTGTATTTTTGCCACATTTGGGCAGGTAGCGTCAAGAATATCCGCCCCCCTTTGCCTTGCTTCCCGCACAGATTCAAGCGTTGCGCCATGTGAGCGAATAATAAGCTTGTCGCCTGGTTTTAAAAAGCATACATCCTCAATGGCGATCACGCCGTTTGAACGAAGTTCTTCAACAACATGTTCATTGTGTATTATATCCCCAAGCGTGTATACGGTTTCTGCCTCTTTTGATGCTTCCAGCGCCATATCTATCGCACGCTGAACGCCGTAGCAAAAGCCGCCTTCCTTTGACTCAATTATTGTAAAGCTTTGCATCAAGTTCTATCCTCAGTGCATCTATCGAGTTAGTGATCTCATTAGTGATCACTTCAGCAAGCGTTGATTTTTTAACATTTGGTATTATCGTGGTCGTTTTAATAGGCGAACCGACTATTACTATCGGCCTTGAGCTTACAAAGCTATCCGGATGTATATACACCGGTATTATCGGTGCACCGGATTTGAGAGCTAAAAACGCCGCGCCCTTCTCAAGCATATCCATATCATTTGTGATCGCACGCTTTCCCTCGGGGAAGATGCCGAATATCTTTCCCTTTTCAAGTACGCCAAGCGCTTTTTTTAGCGAGTGCATGTCCGTTGACTTGCGATTTACAGGGAAAACCAAAAAAAGTTTTAAAATGACAGCTAATAATTTATTGCTAAAAAGCTGTTTTTTGGCCATAAAGTGGATAGGCCTCGGGCAGATAAGACCCAAAAGTATCGGATCTACCATTTTCCTATGATTACAACATATAATGGCGGATCCCGAAGCAAAAAGATTCTCCCTGCCAAAGACCCTTGGTCTAAACACTATCCAAAGTATCCACGCTAAAAATACCTTGCAAAAAATATAGAGCATATTACCTTATCCTGCCCTCCACTATCTCAAGCACCGTATTGATCGCTGTTTGAGCATCTATATTTGTCGTATCGACCTCAATCGCATCGCCAGCACGCATAAGCGGAGAGAACTCCCTTGTAGAGTCCACACGGTCACGATCCATTATTTCGACTATAACATCATCCAAAGTACGACCTGAAAGAGCGCCTGCATTTTCAAGGTCTAAAAACCTTCTTCGTGCTCTTTCGGTCACGGTCGCAGTAAGATATATCTTACACATGGCATCGGGCAAGACATATGAGCCGATATCCCTTCCATCCATCACTACATCGTATTTTTTCGCGATCTGTCTCTGTGCCTCAACGAGCTTTATCCTCACGGCGGGATGCACGCTGATATCCGAAGCGGCCTTTGCCACCTCCTGTGTTCTGATATATGGAGTAACGTCCTCACCGTCTGCATATACGCGCTGTATACCGTTTTCAAAGGATACATCAATATCGGTATCCTCTATCATCAAAGAGCAGCGCTCACGATCTGTACAGGGTATACCAAGCCGTATAGCCTTAAGTCCGACCGCTCTGTACATCGCACCCGTATCAAGGTGCAATATGTTCATCTTCTTTGCTATAGCCTTTGCTATGGTGCTTTTACCCGCTCCGGCAGGTCCGTCTATCGCTATGCTTATTCTGTTCATGCGCTTCTCCTTTACCTTATACTGATCTTCCTGCTAAATATCCTGTTGAAAAAGCTATCTGAAGATTAAATCCTCCCGTATAGCCATCCACATCTATAACCTCTCCCGCAAAAAACAAGCCCTTTACAAGCTTTGATTCCATTGTAGACGGAACTATCTCTTTAACGCTCACTCCGCCTCTTGTTATGATACCTTCATCAAGCGGGCGTGCGCATTTTATCGTAAGCGGTATGCCCTTTATTAGCTCACAAAGCCTTTTTCTCTCCGCCTTGGTTATTGTATCCGTAGTGGTCTCATCAGCTATTTTTGCAAGCATCACCATATACTCGGTCATTCGCGATGGCATGAGATCGATCAGGGCGTTTCGTATCGTCTTATGCTTATGCTTGTCAAGGTCTCTCAGAATACGTCTGTCAAGTTCCTCCAATGTAAGACCGGGCTTCATATCTATTTTGCAGCAAACACCCGCAGGATCATCCGCTATGACACCACTTAGGGATAAAACAAGCGGACCTGAGATTCCAAAATGGGTTATTAAAAGCTCTCCGAGTTCTTCATATATGAGCTTATTTTTGCGATACGCCTTTAATGTGACATTTTTAAGCGTAAGACCCATCAGTCCCGTGATCCATTGCTCCTTTGTCTCAAGCGGAACGAGCGAAGGCTTTGGCGGTATAATAGTGTGCCCAAGGCTTTCCGCAAAATTAAAGCCCGCTCCTGTGCTTCCTGTACTTTTATAGGTAACGCCCCCTGTCGCGATCACTACCGCATCAAAGTGCATGTCCTCTTCTTTTTCAAAAGAAATATCGAACCCCGCCTCGGTATGCGCTATACTTTTTACCTCGGAGTTTAAAAGTATCCTTACACCTCTTTTTTTGCAGCGATCGGCAAGCGCACGGATAACATCGCTTGATTTATCCGAAACCGGGAATATCCTGTTGCCTCGCTCAAGCTTTGTAGGCACACCAAGCGAATTCATAAGCGTGACCACATCTTCATTTGAAAATGAATCAAACGCGCTGTATAAAAATCTCGGGTTTCTGGGTATGTTCAAAAAAAACTCATCCATAGGAGCAAGATTGGTTATATTACACCTTCCTTTGCCGGTTATATAGAGCTTTTTGCCAAGCTTTTCATTCTTTTCTGTAAGATATACTATATTGCCATCTCTTGCAGCCTCCGCCGCTGCCATCATGCCGGCAGCCCCGCCACCTATCACCGCTATTTTTTTCATACAAAATCCTCTCCGAGAAGCTTCTTATAACCGGTCATATGATCAATATCCGTAATATCGATCTTAAGCGGCGTTATAGTAGCATAGCCCTCCCGCGTCCATCGCTCATCGTTATCCGCTTCCGGATCACATCGCGTAGTCTTTTCGGCAGGTATCCAATAGTATTTACCGCCCCTTGGATCCACCCTCTCATGATAGCGCAGCTCATATTCCTGAAAGCTAAGGTGCGTCACCCTTAAACCTTTAAGGCGATTCATAGTGCAGTCGGGAACATTTACATTTAGTAGTATATCAGTCTTTATTCCCGATGCATTAAGCTTTTTTATTATATTATCGGCAACTGATGCGGCGCAGTCAAGATGCCTTGGCTCACTTGCGATGCATGAAACAGCCATGGCAGGTACATTAAGCATGCGCGCCTCTATGGCAGCCGCCACTGTAGCTGAGTAAAATACATTCGTACCCAGATTATCCCCATGGTTTATGCCGGATATAATCATATCGGGCTGAAAACTTAGATTTCCTATCGCCAGCTTTACGCAATCTACAGGAGTGCCGTTTATTGCATAACAGGGAACTTTGTCGTCAAGCCCCATAAGCCGAACCTCCTTACAGCGAAGCGGCTCGTACATCGTAAACGCATGGGATCTTCCGCTTTGTTCAAGGCTTGGTGCGGCGATCATAAGCTCATGCTCATGCGTAAGCTTATACGCAAGCTCAAGTATACCTTTTGCAAATATACCGTCATCATTCGTCAAAAGTATTCTCATAAATTATTGCCGACCGCCTCCCATCTTATTATTTTGTTTAATTATACCAAACACTCACTCAGATTGGCAACCTTAAATGCTTACTGTATTGTTTCCTCAAGCAAAACGTGCTACCATTAGCATATGAAAATCGGATGCGCACTGCTTGCCGCTGGAACCAGCTCCCGGTTCGGCTCGAACAAATTAAAACAAAGCTTTCACGGTCATTCGCTATTTGAAATAGCGCTTTTAACGCTATCAGCCGTGGAGGGCTTTTCATGTACCACCATCGTAAGCCGCGATGATGATATGCTGCTTTTAGCAAAACGGCATGGCTTTGATGCAGTTTTAAACAACAGACCCGATCTTGGCATATCAAGGAGCATCAAACTTGCTTTAGAGCATATGAAGGGACTCGATGCCGTGATGTTCATGGTATGTGATCAACCGCTTTTAAAACCCGAAAGCATTATCAGGCTTATCAAAAGCTATAAGGATGCGCCGAATCATATTCACGCGCTGAGCTATATGGGAAGACGCGGCAATCCCGTCATATTCCCGAGCATGTTCTTTGATGAGCTTTTAAACCTATCGGGTGATGTCGGCGGAAATGCCATCATTAAGAGGCACCCACAAAATCTGGTACTATGTGAGGCAACAAGTGGATCAGAACTTATGGATATTGACGATACTGACTCTTTTCTAAGACTATATAAGATGAAGTAAGGGACATGAAAAAATATAACACCTTATAATAAAGGTTTAAAACAAAAGATCCGTAAATATTTTTTGTTAAACATTCGCGGATCCTTTTTTTGTATTCTATGCGATTTGAAACATAGCATTCAAGAGCTTCATAAAGCCTGGTTTGTGCGTTAACCTTCGCCACCGGGATCGCCTAAACGGCTATCCTTACGAAAGCTCAAATATGCCCATATAAAGCTGATAATACTTACCCTGCTGCCTTATCAGCTCATCATGGTCGCCGCGCTCTATTATGCGCCCATGCTCAAGCACCATTATCGCGTTTGAATTGCGAACTGTAGATAGCCTGTGCGCTATTACAAACACGGTTCTTCCCTGCATAAGGCTGTCCATTCCACGCTCTATATGAAGCTCAGTACGAGTATCGATCGAACTTGTAGCTTCATCCAATATCAATATAGGCGGATCCGCTACCGCAGCCCTTGCTATCGCAATGAGCTGCCTTTGGCCCTGGCTTAAATTCGCACCGTCCGCCGGGAGAATGGTATTGTAGCCCTGAGGCAGATGTGTTATGAAATAATGTGCGTTTGCAAGCTTAGCAGCAGCGATAACTTCCTCATCCGTTGCATCCAGCTTTCCATAGCGTATGTTCTCCATAACGGTACCGGTGAAAAGATGCGTATCCTGAAGCACCATCGAAAGCGACCTTCTAAGATCGGCCTTTTTAATGCGTTTTATGGATATGCCATCGAATGTTATCTCGCCCGACTGTATGTCATAGAACCTGTTGAGCAGATTCGTTATGGTAGTCTTTCCCGCGCCGGTAGAGCCTACAAAAGCTATTTTCTGACCGGGCTTCGCGTAAAGGCTTATATCATGCAGTACGGTCTTTTCTTCCTCATAGCCAAATGTTACATGTTCAAGCCTTACATCTCCACGCACCTTAACAAGCTCAAAACCATCTTGCGTGGGCACTTTCCATGCCCATATACCTGTACGGCTCTCAGACTCCTTCAAACTGCCGTCCTCATTCCAAACGACATCAACAAGTGTAACATCTCCTTCATCCGGCTCAGGTTCACCATCCATAAGCTCAAACACGCGCTCCGCACCCGCCAGCGCACTCATAGCGGAGTTAAACTGCTGAGAAAGCTGCGTTATTGGCATGGAGAAATTCCTCGTATACTGAAGAAATGTCGTAAGCGAGCCTATATCCATGTTTCCAATGGCGTTGATAGCGAGTATACTTCCGACAACACCCGTTGCGGCATAATGCAGATGCGATAGGTTTCCCATTATAGGCATCATAACGATAGCCCAGGTGTTCGCCGCAAGCGAAGCCTTTCGAACATCCTCGTTTAGCTCGTCAAAATCACCCTTAACGGCATCCTCATGACAGAATATCTTAACGACCTTCTGCCCTTCGACCATTTCCTCGATATAACCATTTACAGCACCAAGCGCCTGCTGTCTGCGCCTGAAAAACAGCCTGCTCTTTGAAGTAAGAAGCTTTACCACACCGAGCATTATCCCAAGCATAACAAGCGTAAGCAGAGTAAGCAGAGGACTTATGATTATCATCATGACAAATATGGAAGTAAGCCTTATGGTAGAGTTTATAAGCTGGGGTATTCCCTGGCTGATAAGCTCACGCATCGAGTCTATATCGTTGGTATAGCGGCTCATTATCTCGCCATTGGAATGCGTGTCAAAATACTTTATAGGAAGCCTTTGCATGCACTTAAACGCATCAACACGCAGCTTATAGAGCGTACCCGTAGATACGTCTATCATTATCCGGCTGTACATATATTGCCCAAATACGCCGACAAGATAGCCAAGACCCATTATCACAAGATAGCCCACTATGTTTTCTATATGCGGAGTATAGCTTGCATCAGCAGCGGCAAGATCCACCATCTCCTTTAGAGTATTCATAACAGGCTTTAGCATATATGTGCCAAATACATTTGAGCCAGCCGAAAGCACTATTCCAAGCACCACAAGAAACATTCTTGCGCGATACTCGTTCATGTAGCTAAATACTCTTAAGAGCGTGGCCTTAGTATTCTTAGGACGCCTAAATTTATTCGCGTCACGTCCACCAGGAGCAGACATGGGGCCTTTTCCTTTTTTTGCCATATTACGCCACCCCCTTCTGCTGAGAGCTAAAGACCTCTTTATATATATCACTGGTCTTCATCAGCTCATCGTGAGTTCCTATGGCATTTATCTCACCGTCATGCATTACGATTATCCTGTCAGCATCCATAACGGAGGTGATCCTCTGTGCGATTATTATGGTTGTTATGCCTGAAAGCTCGTTTTTAAACGCGTCCCTTATCTTTTTATCGGTCGCGGTGTCAACAGCGCTTGTGCTGTCGTCAAGTATTATTATCTTTGGATGCTTTAAAAGCGCCCTTGCGATACAAAGCCTTTGCTTTTGTCCGCCGGATACGTTTACGCCGCCCTGTCCAAGCTCCGTATCATAGCCATCAGGAAATTCTGAAATAAAGCCGGAGGCCTGAGCCGATTCACATGCGGATACTATCTCATCATGATCGGCCTCCATATCTCCCCATCTGAGATTCTCTTCGATGGTTCCCGAAAACAGCACATTCTTTTGAAGCACCATCGACACGGCATCCCTTATGTTCTTCAGCGTATATTCACGCACATCCCTTCCGCCAACTTTAACGATACCATCATAAACATCATAGAGTCTCGGTATAAGCTGCACAAAGGTGGTCTTAGAGCTTCCTGTTCCGCCGATTATGCCTATCGTTTCGCCTGATTTTATATCTATATTTATGTTTCTAAGCGTAAGATTACCGCCATCTTTAGAATAGCTGAAGGATACATTCTGAAAGCTTATTGAGCCGTCTGGGACCTTAAGGTTTGGATCCGCTTTATCATCGGTTATATCGATCTCTTCGGTCAAAAGCTCCATTATTCTGGCAGCCGAGGCTCTTGACATAACTATATTTACAAATATCATCGTTATCATCATTACTGAAGTAAGTATCTGAGCTATGTAGCTTATAAAGCTCGACATATCTCCGACCAGCATATCGCCTGCGATTATATGATTTCCCGCAACAAGGCAGGTAGCGATTATAGAGCCATAGAGTATGAGATTAGCCATAGGTCCGCTCAGCACAAGCAGCTTTTCCGCCTTTACATTAGCATCGCGCACCTCATCCGCTCTAAATGCATAGCGCTGATATTCATAGTCCTCCCGCACAAACGCCTTTACGATACGAACCGCTATGAGTGATTCCTGTACCTGGCGGTTCATGGTATCGTATTTCTCAAACATGCGCTTAAAGCGTGGGTATGTTTTTATAGCAACAAGACCCATGAATACCGCCATTATTGGTAATGTCACTGCAAATATAACGGAAGTATCTCCGCTTATAGTGGCAGCCATTATAGTAGAAGCGACAAGCATCATGGGAGAACGTATAAGCATCCTTGTACCCATCATAAAGGTCTGCTGCAGATTGGTAACATCGGTTGTTGACCTTGTTACAAGTGAAGCAGTGCTGAACTTATCTATATTTGCAAATGAAAAATCCTGTATCTTATGGAATATGGCCTGCCTTAAATTGGTGGCAAAGCCGGTGCTGGCGCTAACGCCAAACCAGCCGCTCAACACGCCGCAAAGGAGTGATATGCAAGCAAGAGCTATCATTAAAAGACCCTTTTCGACAACAAGCTGCATACCACCCTCGCCAAAAATGCCTTCATTTATTACATCCTTAAGCACAAAAGGAATAAGTACCTCAAATACAACCTCAAGCGCGATAGTTAAAGAAGCCATCACCGCTCTAAACCGATAGCCCTTTGAATAACGAAAAAACAATTTTAACATAATTAGCTTAATACTCCTCTGAGTCGATCTGATCATTTAGCGCAACAAGATCTCTAAACTCCATCTTGCTCATGTCATCACCGGAAATGTTTTTGATCAAGCGGCACAGCATGGATTGAAGCTGCGATACCTCATCCGCAGTAAATCCCTGAAAGAGCGTATCCGTAACCACCCAGTATTTTTCCCTGCATCTTGTAGCGATCTCGCGCCCCTTTTGCGTTGCACAAAGTCTATTGCAGCGAAGATCATTTTTATCCGTATGCTTTGTAACAAGACCAGCATTCTGCATCCGCTTTGTTGAGGTCGCAATGGAAGCAGGAGTAACCCTTAAAGCTTCGGCCAGCTCCGATTGAGTGCAACCATCATTATTGATTATGTACTCAAGAATAGGGCGCTGCTTATAATGCAGACCTTCACCCTTTAAGGCTTTTCTCAATACGATTTTTCGAACAAGTTCAAGCCTTGAGATCATAAGTGAGGTAACTCTCATATTACTTGTCATTATATATACCCCTCTCACAATTAATTAGTTAATTATTTAATTATTATATGCACTAAGCACTTATGTGTCAACAGCTATTTTACTTGGTCAATAACGTCGGAAATAAACATATATGATTGCCTTTTTTACAGAGTAAGCTCCCTTAGCTTTTTGCGGTCAAGTATTTTTATACCCCCTCGAGACACCTCAGTAATACCCTCTGCTGAGAAGTATTTCAGCATTCTTGACACCACTTCTCTGGCGGAACCCATATATTTTGCTATCTGCTCATGGGTAAGTTTTAGTGTATCTGAACCTGTATTTGAAATTTCATCCAAAAGGAATATAGCAAGTCTTCTGTCAAAGCTCATGAACAAAATTTGCTGCATGACCCACATGACATCTGAAAATCGGCTTACCGCCACCTCAAGCGCAAATATCTTTACAGCAGGCTCACGCTCGGAAAGCGCTGCAAATGCGGATCCGCTTATAAGATAACATTGGCTATCCTCTTCAGCGTCCACGAATACATCAAACGTTATGCTTTGCAGTACACATGAGGCAGAAAGCATGCACATATCGCCTTGAAAAAGGCGGTAAAGTGTTATCTCTCTGCCCTCATCCGAGCGAATGTACAAGCGGAGGCAGCCTGTTTTGACTATTAGCACACCTGTGCATTCATCGCCATCATGTATGTTTACACCCTTTTTATAATTGACTGACGTTGAGTGATAACATAAAAAATGTCGATCTACGGGTGACAGAGCACTCCAAAATGAGAAGTATTTTGAATAAACAGCTTCAAAACTATCGTAATTCATAACAAAACCTCCAAAAGTACCCTAACGGTGTAATTTAATAAGTTTTCTATTTATTTTATCATGATTCAGCTGCATTTTAAACCTCCCAAAATGTCTGTATTTTCAGGATAGTTCAAAATATAACGCCAAGCAAAATCTCATAAATAAAAACTCAGCATAACTTCTAGCTAAGCATTAAGTAAAGTAACAGTATGAAGCAATATATTTATGCTTACAGCAGCCTATCCCAAATGCATAAGACTTACAGGAGTTTTTGAAGTGTATAAGAATTGCAGCAAAGCTGCAGGGCAATAGGCGAATTACGATATACCCTTTCGGAAAGGCTTCCAGTTACATTTAGTCGCAATATCTTTTCAAGCTGCATTTAATAATATAATTGACAGTGATATACTTTTTGTATAATATCTCAAAAGTGCTGTGAAATTTTACGGTCGCACTAAAAACAAAGGAGGTATAAAATCCATGAAAACAACAGGAAAGACCATACTGCAGCGCCTTATGGCCATCGCTTTGATCTTTGCCTTGCTTCTGCTGCCGCTAAGCGCAAGTGCAAAGCCCTCCAAAGCCGGAGATATATGGGATGGAAGCATTGCTGAAGGCTTTTCGGGCGGAAGCGGCGATGAAAGTGATCCATACCTCATCTCAACTGCCGAGGAGCTTGCCTTTTTAGCCGATTCGGTGAACAGGGGCGCCTTGTATGAGGGGAAGCATTTCATACTCACCAATGATATCTTTATAAACGATGTCTCCGATTTTGAAAGCTGGGGAAGCCCCAATGGAGCCGAAGGCATAATCGAGCCCGCCAATACTTGGACGCCCATTGGAAATTACGATACATTTGAGTGGGAGGGCTGTGCCTTCAACGGCATATTTGATGGCGCAGGGCATGCCATACACGGAATATATATAAACCGCACCAGTGCTGACAATAGCTCAAGCTGGCAGGGATTATTCGGTCTTTCAGAGGGCGGTGTAATTAAGAATGTCGGCGTTGTTGATTCATTCATATATGGATACTATGCCATTGGTGCGATAGTCGGCCAGAATGACGGGGGCAGCGTTATAAACTGCTACAGCACAGGTAAGGTTGGCAGCAGCTATTATTATGGCGGCGGTATTGCAGGCTCAAACTGCAATGAGGCAATAGTTTCGGGCTGCTACAGCACCTGTGATATCGATGGAGCGTATACGGCCGGCGGCGTTGTTGGCGGTAATAATATTCAAAGCATCGTTGAGAACTGCTACAGCACAGGCAATGTCAGCGGCGATGGCTATACGGCCGGAATCGTTGGCAGCAATGATGCGGAAGTTAGCAACTGCTACAGCGTGGGCAATGTCTCGGATGGCTTTGCAAACGGCTCCGCGATCGGCAGCAACCAGGGCACTCTGACCGGCATCTATTATCTTGAGGGCACCTTCCCCGGTCTGAATGAATACGGCGTTGAGCTTAGCCATGCCCAGATGCAGCAGGCAGAGAGCTTCTACGGCTTTGACTTTGATAACATCTGGACAATGGACGGCAATCCCGCATATGGCTATCCCGAGCTGTCGGCGAATACCCATCTTCACAACGATGTGGGAGCTTTACCGGGTGACACCAATGGGGACGGCATCATATCCGCCATGGATGCTCTACTCGCCCTTAGATGCGCCATGAGCCTTGAAACGCTCGATCCCGAGGCTTTTGCCAATGCGGACATGGATAATGACGGAGATGTTACGGCTTTCGATGCGCTGCTGATACTGCGCGCCGCGCTTGCGGATGGATAACCAAACCGCAGGTGTTCGATAGGCTTAGCCTCTTACTTGTAATTTTCAAACAAAATAAAATGAACAAAATCACACTCAACCGTAAAACGACCGAGTGTGATTTTATCTAATATCAGTATTTTGGGCTAAACTCAACGCGATCCGCGGTCGATCATGCCTTAAAAGCGGGTATCTCCTTTTCGGAAAGCAAAGCCCTAACAAAATCTATAGCGCCAAGGCAGTCACGCATATCTGCAGTCTCGACAGGGGTATGTATATACCTGGTAGGTATTGAAATGCAGCACGCAGGTATGCCGCCGCGAGTCTTAAGCACAGCGCCGGCATCCGTGCCGCCCGCCGCCAAGACCTCATTTTGAACGGTTATGTTATTTTCACAAGCGACCCTTTCAAGGTGATTGCGTACAAATTTGGGTATTATCGCCGATGAGTCCATGACCTTAATGGTTGGACCATTTCCAAGCTTTACCGACATCTTAGCGCATTTGGGTATGTCGCCTACAGCCGTTACATCAAGGTTGATGCCAAAATCGGGGTTAATAGCATAGGCAGCAGTGGTCGCTCCGCGAAGACCGACCTCCTCCTGCACCGTAAACACGGCGTATACATCATGTATGCGGGGAGCATTCATGAAAGCTTCCGCAACAATTGCGCAGCATATACGGTCATCGAGCGCTCCGCATGATACACGATCCCCCAGCTCCATATAATTGCTTACATATACGGCAACATCACCGATGGATACCTTAGAAGCTGCTTCTTCATAGTCCTTTGCGCCTATGTCGATAAAGAGCGTTGACATTGAGGCTTCCTTCATGCCCTTTTCCGGCTCGCAGAAAAGCACGCCCTGCACTCCGCTTTCAAATACGACTGCCCTTGCAACACTTATAAACGGATTTATGCCTCCGACATTTGATACGCGCAAAAAGCCCTTTTCATCTATATCTATAACGATAAAGCCTATCTGATCCATATGAGCGGAGAGCATTATCTTCTTGCCAGACTCGCCCGTTCTTACGGCTATCAGGTTACCCATCACATCGTTATATATCTCATCCGCATAAGGCTCAACAAACGATCTTATTACGTTACTTACATTCTGCTCGCGGCCGGTCGCGCCATACGCCGCAAGCATCGTTTTTAACATATCCTTAAACATGGCATTCTTCTCCTTATCTATTATTGGCCAAGTACACTAAGCACCTTTTCAAAGCGCTTCTCTTTTAGGAAGCTGTCAACAAGCTTGTACATATTCTCTATATCACTCTTTGCCGCAACGCTCACTGCGGAATGAATATATCTACACGGTACGGATATGCCGCCTGTAACACAGCCGCCCTTTGTGAGGTGTATCCTGCCCGCATCGGTACCGCCGGAATTTCCCTGCCTTATCTGCCAGATAACATTATTCTCCAAAGCACAATTTTTAAGCTCATCAAACATAGCAGGTCTTGTTATTGTGCCTCTGTCCATAAATGTTATGGCAACGCCCTTGCCGACACGTGTTACCCACTGGTGACCCTGCACCTCTGCCATATCATTTGCGGTAGTTCCCTCAAGTATCAGAGCAAGTTCAGGCTCCACGGCAAAAGCGGCGCTCCTGGCGCCCCTAAGGCCAAGCTCCTCCTGAACGGTAAATACCGCGTAAAGATCACAATCATAGGAGTTTTTTAGCATTTCCATTACCATGCAGCAGCCGATCCTGTCATCAAGCGCTTTTGCCTTGATAAGACCGTCTCCAAACTCCTCATATTTGGTCGTAAAAGTAATGTAGTCGCCTATATTTACATACTTCAAGGCATCGGCTTTATCCTTTGCACCTATATCTATAAAGAGCTGGCTATGCTTATAGGAAGACTCAAATTCCGATCTGCTCTGAAGATGGATAGCCTTTGAGCCTATAACTCCCATTACCTTGTCCTTACCTACCGCAACACGCTTTCCAACTACAACGCGCGGATCAATACCGGCTGCCGCATAAGAGATAAGACCATCATCACGGATTCTTGTGACCATCATGCCGACCTCATCCATATGCCCGCATATCATTATCTTGCGACCATTGGCCTTTTTATGCGCAAAAAGGTTCCCCATGGAATCCGTCCAAACCTCATCCGCATACTGCTTTACATATTCACGGATATATTTGCGAACTTCGCCCTCATTTCCGCTTACGCCATTAAGCTCAGTCAGTTCCTTTAGTCGTCCAAACATAACTTTTCCTCCCAATCACTGCCAAGACCTGCGATAAATTCAGCAACTACCTTTGCTACGTTCTTAAGCGTATCCAGGCTCATAGTCTCAACGTTTGTATGCATATACTTTACGGGCGGCGATACAAGACCCGTGGGGATGCTATACCTTGTCATCTGCACGAAATCCGCATCGGTACCGGAAAAGCCCATGGCAACTTCGATCTCATAGCTGATATTTGCCTCGCTTGCGGCCGCCTTCAGCATTGAGAACACCTTGGGATGTATGTTTCCTCCAACACAAATTCCTACCTTATCCAGAGGGATGGTGCTTGACGGATCCGCACCGGGTTGCGGCGCGTGTGTAACATCCAGCACGATTGCTATATCCGGCTCCGCACTAAAAGCAGCGACTCCCGCTCCGGGTCCACTGCACTCCTCTTGAGTGGAAGCGCAAAGTATCACTGAACCGACTATCTTTCTCTTTTCAAGTATCTCGGCCACCTCAAGCATGCACGCGATAAGCGCCCTGTCATCAAGCGATTTTCCCGCTATCACATTATTTTTAAGCTTAAGCGGCTCTTCAAGAGCAAATGTCACTATATCGCCGATGCTTACAAGCTCATTTACCTTTTCAGGCAAAAGACCCGTATCAACAAGCAGATCACTCATCTTATACGCCGCGTCCGTTCCGCCAACGATAAGATGCGGGGGAACTGCTCCTATGAAAGCTTTTAAAGCCTCTTTTCCATGCACAACTACCTCGGAACCGGGCAGTACCCTTGGGTCTACGCCCGCTACGGAACGTATCCTAAGCATACCGTTATCCTCTATCCCTGTTACCATCATACCGATCTCATCATTATGCGCGATCAGCATGACAGAGGGCTTCTTTTCGCCTATACGACAAAATACGTTGCCGGATGTGTCACGCCATACATTGTCGGAATAGCGACGGAAATACTCCTCAACAACATCCGCTGCAGCGTATTCGTGGCCGGTCACGCCGGCCTTCGTAATAAGCGAGGATATTACCTCGTACAAATCCATTGCAGATTTCTCCTTTCTATTATTGATTAAATTCTATCATTATATGGTTATTTTGTGAAGCATAACTTAAAGCATAACATCAAATGTTCACAAAAACAAAGAACCGCATTTCTCAAGAATGAACATGCGATCCTTCATATCTTCTTTATTATGCAAGCAATTTTTCAAGCGCAGCAAGCTTTATGCACACGCAAAGCACCTGCATAGCCTGCTCCACCTCAGAAATAGGAGGAAGGCTTGGGGCTATTCGTAAATTGGAATCATTCGGGTCTATGCCGTTCGGGAAAGTGGCGCCAGCTGCGGTCATAACTATACCGGCCTCCTTCATAAGCGCATGTATGCGCTTAGCGCAGCCCTTCATCGCGTTAAGGCTTACAAAATAACCTCCCTTTGGACGGTGCCATGAGGCGATATTGAGCGGAGCTATCTCACGGTCAAGATATGAGAGCACCACATCAAATTTAGGCTTCATTATTTCAGCATGCTTCTTCATGTGTCCTATTGCGCCCTGCTTATCCTTGAGGAATCTTGTATGACGAACCTGATTCATCTTATCATAGCTTATCACCTGAACAGTGAGAAGCTTCTTCATGTAGGCGATATTTGCCTCGCTGCAAGCAAAGCATGATATACCCGCACCCGGGAAGGTCACCTTTGAAGTAGAAGTAAATTCGAATACCATATCAGGATTCCCTGCTTTCTCGCACTCCTCCAATATATTTAGGAATGGTACAAATTCGCCGTCAAATTCATGGATACAGTAAGCATTATCCCACATTACGATAAAATCGGGAGCCGCCGGCCTTAAAGCCGCTATCCTTCTTATCGTGTCATCCGAATAGATTATACCATCAGGATTCGAGTACTTAGGCACACACCATATTCCTTTTACGGCGGGATCCTTTACATATTCCTCTACCATATCCATATCAGGACCATCATTTTTCATAGGTATATAGATCATATCCATGCCAAATGATTTGCATATTGCAAAATGCCTGTCATAACCGGGCGCGGGACAAAGGAACTTTATACACGGAAGTTTAGACCAAGGCTCCTTTGAATGCAGAAGTCCATGTGTATAAGCCTTTGATATGGTATCGTACATAAGATTGAGGCTCGCATTTCCGCCACAGAAAACTTGTGAAACCTTTACATTAAGTATGTCAGCAAAAAGCTGTCTTGCGGACGCCGCACCGTCTAAAACGCCATAGTTTCTATTATCAACGCCCGCCTCAGAATAATCTTCAGCAGTTAGGGGCATGGAAAGCATGGGCATTGAAAGCTCAAGCTGTGCTTTTGAGGGTTTACCTCTTGACATATCCAGCTTCAGTCCCATATCTTTGCATTTTTGATAGTCCGAAAGTGTTGCCTCATACATTGCAGCAAGCTGCTCACGGGGCATGTCCATAAGAAACATATTTTACCTCCAAGCGATTTGTTCAATTTGATTGTACCCTAAAGAGCTTATTATGTCAAACAATAAAACCCATATTAAAAGCGGTAAGCAAAAAGCCTACCGCAAAACGCTATCAGTCTATTGCTCTTAAGAACATGTAAAGCCTGCCCTCGCCACCCGCAGGATCATACACATCTCCGCATGTCATTAAAACTATAAATCTATCGCTTGTCGAAGGAGTCACTCCAAGGTTTGCTTCAGACCTTGAAAGCTGATGATCTATCCATTCCTGCAACTCAGTTCCTGAAAGGTTAAATGAAAGCGTATTGTATATGCGGGTAGATTTAGGTTCGGTCTTACCCACTTCATAGAATGAGAATATCTCCCAACGCGAATAATCAAGGCCTTCAAGATATATCCAGAATATGCGGTTTCCACTCGGGTTACTCTTTAAATTATTCTGTATCCTGTGAAGTTTATTAAACATAGTTCCCGATCCACGACTATTGTGACCTGCAATGGTGATTATCTTTGTTGTGGGTTCACGATACAAGTAGATAGAACCACGTTCAGTCCTATTTCCACGCCAATCGTGGTAGTTGTAGAAATATGTACCTGTCGGGTCGTACATAACAGGATAGTTGATATTGGTGCCTGAAAAGAGTATCCAACCACGGGTATCCTGATTTAGCGCTTTATACTGGGCATAGCGCTCACGCAGATACTCCGGTGAAAGAGTTACTGGTATATTCTCAACTCCTTCATCCTCAGAAGGCGTCACAAGCTTTGCAGTTTCCACATAGCCTTTAAAATCACCAAAATCGACAAGTGTAAAATCTCCCGAAGTTGCGCTAGCCCGTACGCTCTGACCTGATGGGATCTCAAGACAGCCCTCAACACGAGGTGAAGCATGATAGGGCTTTTGAAGCAGCGGCAAAATATCCGCAGTCATAAATACTGTCGTATTCATAGCCACATCGGCCTTCATATTGATAATAAGAACGGGTAGCCTATTAATATCCACGCTCTTCAGCTCTTTTAGCTTGTCAGATGCTACGTAACCCAAGAAGCCAGCGTAGCTTACGCTGTAAAAAGGCTCAGCCGCATTTATATAAGAGTAGATTACCTTTTCAGCTCCATAAATACTCCTGCAGCCTATCACCGGCTCCGCATCCATATCAGCCTCAACAAGAAAAGGGGTATCCTCCGTTATTTGACCCAAAAAATACTGAGGTGTCGGCTCAGGAGTAGGCGTGGGTTCCGGAGTAGGCGTAGGTGTTGGTGTAGGATCAGGAGTAGGTGGTGGAGTCGCAGTGACATCAATTGTGGGCTCCAAGACCTCAACAGGCTTGCAAGCTGCTGCAAAAACTATTGGCACCAGCAAAATAAACGCAATCCATCTTGCAATAATATTCTTCATTAGTCGTAAAACCTCCTATCTGCAGAACCATCATCAACACCATTTGGGGTTTTGGGAAACTCTGCGTTTTTACGTGCCTCTTCAGCTTTTGCTTTAAGCTCTTCACTAGTTGGCAAGGGCTTGTCTCCCTTCTCAGGATCGATAAACTTTCTCGTTAAGAAGGTAGTTGATATCATGCCTACAAGCAAAAGTATACATACGGCAAGCCTGACCCAGTAAAAGGGTGAATCCGAAGATTCCCAATCTGTAAATACATCAAGCACTGCAATAGCTATCAAGAATGCTGCAATAGGCAATAAGATCAAGCGTACAGTACGCTTAAAAGCGGGTATGCTCTCTTCCCTTATTTTTTCTGTATCAAACAGCTTACCCTTACCTCTTATGCATGTAACCAAAAAATAAATTGCCACCAAAACGAACAATATGGAGGATATTGGGATCATTATCCCGGGCTCCTCAGGTTGGAGCTCTTCAGGTATTACAGGATCCAGTGCAAATAAAAACCAATTCATAGTATTCTCCCTTCATCATCTTAAGTAATTATATCCTACAGACGCAATAAAATCAAATAATCCTTCATAACCTTATCATATTTTTTTGAGTATCGGACCTTTAGGTGAATCCTCTATGGCAAATCCCATATTCTTAAGCTCCTCCCTAATGGCGTCCGCCCTTGCCCAGTCCTTGACCTTGCGCGCTGCCGTTCTCTGCTCAAGCAGGGCTATCGCTTCATCAGGAAAATCAACAGCCTTTTCAGCTGTGGATATGCCAAGTATTCCAATAAGCTCCTCAAGGAATTGATCAGCAGCTTCTATCGCGGCTTTGCTTCTTTGAGCAGTCACAAAGGTATTTGCGGCTCTTATGTACTCAAACAATATACCCAAAGCATCGGCAGTATTTAGATCATCGTCCATCGCCCTTATAAACCTCTGACGATATTCATCGATAGCCCCTAAAAATTCCTTTTCCTCTTTTTCGTTCGGTGTGCTTGAAACTATCGCGCCACTTATACGCAGCTTTGTTGTACGAATGCGTTCAAGCGCGCTCTGAGCCTGATCCATTAGCTCACGAGAAAAGTTAAGCGGGCTTCTATAGTGAGCAAACAGGAAAAACAATCTGAGCACATCGGCATCATAGTCCTTTAAAATATCCCGTACCCAAAAGAAATTGCCAAGGCTCTTGCTCATTTTCTGGTTATTCACATTGATATGCCCATTGTGCATCCAATAGCGTGCAAAGGGCTTACCTGTTGCAGCCTCACTCTGTGCTATCTCGTTTTCATGGTGGGGGAACAATAGATCCACTCCTCCCGCGTGTATATCGAATGTCTCGCCAAGCACCTTCATGCTCATAGCAGAGCACTCAATATGCCAGCCGGGTCGGCCTTTTCCCCAAGGGGAGTCCCACGACGGCTCATTTGGCTTTTCGGCCTTCCATAAGGCAAAATCAAGCGGGTCATGTTTGTGCTCTGTGGGATCTACCCTTGCACCGCTCTCAAGCGACTCTATGCTCTGTCCCGAAAGCTTACCGTATGCCGGATAACTCCTTACTGAGAAGTACACATCACCGTTATCCGATACATACGCATGCCCAGCCTCTATAAGTTGTGAAACCAGCTTTATTATCTCCTTTATGTGCTTTGTCGCACGCGGGCAAATTGTAGCGTCCCTTACATGCATAGCATGGCTGTCATTATAGTATTCCGGGATGTACTTATCTGCTATATCCGCAACGGTGCAGCCTTCTTCATTCGCGCGCTTTATCATTTTGTCATCAACATCCGTAAAGTTCTGCACAAAGGTAACGCTGTATCCACGATACTCTAAATAACGCCTGAGCGTATCGTATACGACCAGTGGGCGTGCATTACCAATGTGAATAAGGTTATATACCGTAGGTCCGCATACATATATACCCACATGCCCTTCCTTTAGAGGTACAAATTCCTCTTTCTTTCGTGTCATACTGTTGAATAGCTGCATCATAGACCTCCAAACATAATTTCATATTTACTATATTAGCACAGATCGCCCCCTATTAAAACAGCTTTTCTAATTTTTATAAAAATAGCACCGGCATTAATTCATAATTTTGTTACACTGTTTTATGAAATAGTTTAATTTTTGTTTAAAATTCTTTAAAATATGTGTGATAAGCTTATACTACAGAAAACGAAAGGAAAAAGCACAACATGGATAACGAATTTAAAAACAACGATCAGGAAACCAGTATCTTTGATAGTATTGAATATGACATGAGCGGTAGTAAAAACTTCTCAACAAACGGCAATACACAGCAGTTTGAATCAGAGGAAGCCCAAATGCAAGGTACTCAAAACATCAATGAGCCTGAACACCCAAAGTACGACCAATACTTTGCGCAAAACCATGTAGTCTACACGACAGGTACCGACGAGTCATTTAAAAAAAAGCCTCAAAGAAAGCATAGCCCATTCAGGATCATAGGACTTGTGCTGTGCCTTGCGCTTGTTTCAGTGGGCTCGGGCATGTTAGGGTCCGCTTTTACATTGAATAGTTTAGACCCGACTGATCCAACGCCAACGCCGATATCCGCCAATGGAATATCCATACCCAATGTAACAGCCGATGATGAAGGCAACTCAGGTACCATAGTAAATATAACCGAAAGCACCGACAGTACAGTATACTCCGATGTTACAAGCGTCGTGGAAGCAGTTATTGAAACGGTGGTTGGCATTAAGACCGATATGGGCAGCGGCTCCGGCGTAATAATAAGCACCGATGGATACATTATTACATGCAACCATGTTATAGCAAATGCCTCGACTATAGGCATCATACTTCATGATGACAGTCAATATACAGCAAGGCTTATAGGAACAGATGCTAAAACAGATATTGCTGTTTTAAAAATAGAAGCAACAGAACTTTCTGCCGCGACCATAGGAGTATCAGTCGATGCTAAGCTTGGAAACTATGTTGTAGCCGTTGGAAACGCTATAGGCGAGCTAATAAACTCCGTTTCAAACGGCATAATAAGCGGCCTTGACCGTAGTATCTCCATAGAGGGTATTTCCATGACGCTAATGCAGACAAACGCTGCTGTAAATCCCGGAAATTCAGGCGGAGGGCTGTTCAATATGAAGGGAGAGCTTATCGGGATAGTAAACGCAAAAAGCACCAGCATCGATGTTGAAGGAATCGGCTTTGCTGTACCCATTGACATAGCTTCATCCATATCCTACGACCTGATAACAAAGGGATATGTAAGCGGAAGACCGTACCTTGGCATAAGCGTCCGGGATATAGCGCTTTCACCCGGAACGAATAACAACGGCTGGTTTGGCTCATTTTTCCAGCAGTATGAATATAGAGCTCAGGTGCAGTCCGTAGCAGAAAACAGCTCTGCATATAAAGCCGGAATTGAGGTTGGAGATTATATTTTAGCTATAGATTCATATGAGATCGCCTCCTCAGGCGATATTACATTAGCTCTTTACGAATATAATGCGGGAGATACGGTAATAATAACTGTACAGCGCAATGATCAGGTCATTGAACTCACAGTAGTTTTAGATGAAAGAAGCGCTTAAAGTTTTATTTCCCAATTTCCTCCTATATGCCGGTCAGCGCCGGCAAAAACAAAATACCGACGCCTATACCAGCTGTCGGTATTTTACGTTACATATCTCTGCCTTTTCAAAGCTATGGTCTATCAGTATTTGTCCACTGCGCACATCGGGCAAATGCCGCCTTACCGTTCTACATCATATGCTTTCATTGCTTGAGAAAAAAGAGCAACCATCGCACGTTATACGAAAACTCATTCCACCACAGCGTTGTGTTGCAAGGTATACAGAAGTGCCTTTGAAGCATCCAAATCGCTGGCTATTCCATAATAGCTATTGACCGCCTCGCGAATATCCTCATAAAAATCCCACCTAAAGTTGACACCGATGCTCATATCCGGATTCTCCTCCATCCACTCGAAGAAACTCCTTAAATCAAAACATCGATCGCTAAATTCTTCCGAGATGGCGATACCTCTATCAAAGATAAATTCCCAACACTATTAATCGCTAAGCGATCACAATTTGACCTTAGCCTTGCTTGATGTTTCATTCTTACTCAGGGCTTCCGCGAAATCGTTGACAAAAGCCGAAATCCCGCAAATGAGCAGCATGCAAGCAGACAGAATAAAAATAACAGTACGCTTCATTTTACACATTTCACCTTTTTTTGAAATAAAAAGACCGAAGAGCATAAACTGCCCTCCGGTATATTTTGCCGTTTCACATATGAGCATGCAAGCGTTTTTTCAGGTTTTGTCATAATATTTCCGCATATCGCATAGTGCGGCATCATCTATTCAGCAAAAAATGTACTCTGTTTGATTCTATGCCGTACATAGGGGCTCCGTTTATTATAATGCGGTCGTTTCTGGGAACTACATAATAGCTGTAATTTATTCCAAATGCTACTGCGTAATCAACATATTTTACAGGGTTCAGGTCTCCGGAATAAACAAGAAGCTCCTCACGCCTTCCCAGCGAATCTTCACGATAAAGCACATATGTAACATGTGATTCAATGGGTAAAAACTCTATTTCAGGCAAGCCATTTAAAGTTATGTTAAGTGAAACGGAAGGTGCAATGGGCATCGTCCACACATCGCTTCTACTAGTAGGCTCCGTACCCTCAGCGAAAACCTCACGCACTATATAATTTGCAGGAGTAAACGCGGTTGCAAGCACCGCCTCATTGCGCTCGCTTAAAGAAAATCCGTCAAGTCTGCATTCCGTTATGCCGTCTGGTACCAAAAAGGACGGCTGCCTTCCATCTCTGTATATATATGAAAAAATGCCGCTTAGTATCTTTGCGGGATATTTTCCACCGCTGGTATCCTTAGGCATAAGACTCCCGTCATCGTTTCCCATCCATGAAGCTACGACATAATCCGAAGTATATGCCACCATCCAGGCATCCTTTGTGCCTTCTTCATCGCCTACTGTACCCGTTTTGCCTGCTATTTCGTATGGAAGTGAGCTAAGCTCTTTGCCTGTGCCCTCATCCACCACGCTTTTTAGCATACTTGTAAGTATATAGGCTGTTTGCCCGCTCATAACTTTGCTGCATCCTGCATCATGTTCATAAAGTACTGTTCCTTCCGCATCGCATATCTTCGTAACAAGTCCCGCCTCTCTATATGTGCCATAAGACGCGAACGCCGCATATGCCTCCGCAAGCTGCCAGGGAGATACTCCATATGTAAAGCCTCCAAGCGCGAGCGCAAGACCGTTATCCTTTTCATCAAATTCTATACCAAGCCGCTCGGCAAAAAGCTTTCCTGTCTCAACACCAACATTTGACAGCACCTTTACCGCCGGTACATTTAATGATCTTGTTACAGCTTCTCTTAATGTTACCCAACCACGGTAATTACCATCTGCATTTTTTGGGGAATACCCATCAATATCCACCGGCTCGTCCAGTATAAAGCTGGCTGCTGTAAATCCATAATATTCGAGAGCAGGTGCATATACGATTATGGGCTTTATTACCGATCCAGGTTGTCTTCTAATATCCGTTGCTCGATTAAAGCCATGGGCTACTTCATACTCCCTTCCTCCCATAACGGCACAGACCATACCGCTTTTTACATCCATTACCACGAGTGCGGATTCCGTACTCGGGGCGGGAAAATATGTGTCATCAAGCAGCAGTTCCTCGCATTGTTCCTGAAGACCTGTATCAAGCGCGGTGTATACTTCGTATCCTCCTGTGAGCAACTCCTCCTTTGTGATGGAAAGTATCTCACAGCATTCATCTATGGTCATATCTATATAATAATTGCGTATATTTCGCATTGTTTCATTATTTAAAATAACTCGTTCTTCTATAGCAGCAGCATGCTCTTCATTGCTTATAAAGCCCTCATCACGCATAAGGCCTATTACAAGGTTTCTCCGCTCTATCGACTTTTCCATGTTTATATGTGGCGCATAGGTGTTGGGCGCTTTCAATATGCCAGCAAGCTGTGCCGCCTGCGCTATGCTGATGTCGCTGGCGGATACCCCAAAATAGCCTTGAGCTGCAGCCTCTATGCCATAATAGCCACCGCCAAAGTATACATAGTTCAGATACATTTCAAGAATATCATCCTTTTCATACAAAAGCTCAAGCCTGCATGCCAAAAAAGCCTCCTCCGCTTTTCTTGCTATCGTCTTTTCCGCAATGCCGTCTTCGTTTAAAAGGTGGCTGAGCTTTATGAGCTGCTGACTTAAAGTCGAAGCTCCCTGCTCCAGTGTACCGGTCTTTATATCGTGTATGGCAGCGCCTGCCATTCTAATTATATCGATACCACCATGCTCATAAAACCTTGTATCCTCGACCGCTATAAACGCATTTGTAACATGCTTTGGCAGCGCATCAATGGAAATATGACGTCTATCCTCTTTGCTATATAGAAAACTTGCTACCTTACCATCCTTGTCATATATGGTAAGCGTCTGTGGAGCATCTAGTATAATCGATACATCCAGCTCATGCCATTCATGCATATCAAGTATATCAACTGCAAAGAATATTCCTATTGCCAGCACGAATAAAAGCACTATAAACCCGGTGTGAAATATTTTTTTTAAAACGTTTCTTTTTTTATTTTTTGTATTTCGCAAGCCATCACCCCCATATTCTGCATGTATTATTGACCAAACAGCTTTTTCGTATTCCAAGTCAACATATGAAAACTTTAGTTCAACGCCTTATTAAACATGAAGTGTTTGCCTGTAATTGTTTTCCGGCTTTGTTGCAAAAACAATCGCCATGTGTTATATTAATTAGATAAGATTAGAGGTGAAGTTTGAAAATAGATTTTCAAACCGTGTTTTGTAGCTTTCGCATCCTTTCGGCTGCGATTTTGCGTTTGCACAAAACCAGTTCCAATTCCAAAAGAAAGGAGACTTTCGCCCAGCGAAAGCCTTGGTCATAAAATATGAAGTACTACATCCTAATACCCGCCTATAAGCCGGATGAAAAGCTTATTGCGTTTATAGATACGCTGCTTGCAGCAAACCTTGATATACTTGTCGTAAACGATGGCAGCGGTGAAGCATATGAACATATATTTGATCAAGTTCGCGAGCGAAACGTAGAGCTGGTCGTACATGAAACAAACCTTGGAAAGGGAGCTGCTTTAAAGACAGGTATAGCCACGCTAAAAAAAGATCCTGAGGTTGCAGGGATCGTTACAGCTGATGCCGATGGACAGCACTCGTTTGAAGATACGCTTGCCACTATGGAAGCTTTAAAGTGTAATCCCGATGCTATCGTGCTTGGAGTAAGGTCTTTCTCCGCAAAGGATGTGCCCACTCGTTCAAAGATAGGCAACTATTCGATGCGCATAACATTTTTGCTTATGACAGGACTTAAAGTCACCGATACTCAGACCGGACTTAGGGGACTTCCTCGTATGTTTTTTGATGAGCTTTTACAGCTTGAGGGCGATCGATATGAATATGAGACCAATATGCTGCTTGCCGTAAAAAGTTGGCATTCTCACTTTGTAGAAGTGCCTATTCGGACTATCTACATAGATGAAAACAAGGGCTCGAGCTTTAATACGATGAAGGATACCATACTGATATTAAAACAGCTTTTGAAATATTCCGCTTCATCGCTTGTCTGTACGCTTGTAGACTATGGCATCTATATTCTTCTATGCAAGTTTTTCCCTATTGTAGATGTACCTTTGATACAGCTTGGTACTATGCACATTGATGCTTTTAGCATAGGCGCCCCGGTATGGGTAATCGTTGCAAGATTTTTCAGCGCATCGCTTAACTATACGCTGAATCGCCATCTGGTATTTAAGAAAAGTGGAAAAAAAACGCTTTTAAAGTTTGCTGCACTGGTTACTGTGATAGCTCTGCTTGCTGCCACGCTTGTAAATCTTTTGATAACTCATCTGCATTTTACGGAGCTTTTTGCTAAGATATGTGTAGATGTGCCTCTTTTCTTCATAAACTACTTTATACAAAAGCGTTTCATATTTACAAAACCTACTGCTAAGGTTTGATATTGTGATAAGCATACGCTGCTTGCCTTTTGATAGATACCGATAGGGAAGTATTAAGAACAAATAAGCTTAACGACTGACAAACAGGTTGAACAGAAAACGGGTAAGAAGTCCACCAACTTCTTGCCTGTTTCTTTTATGTTTCGTGGAAAATTATAATGGCATTTTCCGCTTTTGAGAGATATTGTATTGCCTCCCCCATTTCCGACTCTGGAAGGTGCATAAATGCTGACTTTTTTATAAATGCCCACGCTAACAGGGCAGATGTTACTCAATAGAACGCCGTTTTGGAGGTCGGGCATATAAAATAATTCCCCTTAGATTTCTGCATCTTGTAAGCCGCATGGGATAAGGGATTTTCAACCCTTACTGCGTGACATTCTTCCCATAATGGCAGAGGAGGCAAGCGGTCTATCCGTTTGCGCCCTCTTGATTACGGAACAGCAAAGACGGAAAAACCGTCAAGGACGCGAAGCGCAACGTTTATCATTAACGGCTTTTCTTGGCTTTGCTGCTCCCTAACTGTCAAAGCGGAACTTCAAAATTGCTTCCATTAACTGTGATTTCAAGCGATTTTCTATATCGTCATTGAAAGTACATTCGATATGCTCCCGATACTGCTCTGTGTAAGTCATTCAATTCACCCCTTTCCTCCCGGCAAGGGGGGTAATAAAACAAACGCCCATACAGATAAAATCCGCATAAGCGTCTGAACAATATGAATTGATTATGTTAGATATATAACCTGTATGTTCACTATCAAGGGGGAAAATCCCCAAATGAAACTATGCTTTTTTGATTACTGACTACGTGGCGATATGATATAGTGAGCATCAAACATAATGATACCTCCAAACAAAAGGAAAGAGCCGATAGCTTCGGATTTCTTAAAGCCTTAACTATCGGCTCTGCGTCTTTGCGGCTGGATCTTTGGGAATTGTTATATTCAGTTGTTTCACGCTGATTAGCGTTTCCTGTTTGCATTTCGGGCAAAACAACGGGAAGTTTTTTAGTTCTGTATCTTCCCCCATTTTTAACTGGGCTTTACTTTTTCAGACGGGGCATAAAATAAATTCAGTCCCTTGCATTTTATTGTTTTTTCATCTGTCTAAGGAACAGCAGTACCGCTATAACAAGCGCAGCAACGGCATATCCAAGTACCCACCATATATGCGGAAATATATCTGCAAAGCTTCCTGCAAGAATATCCCGCTCCATTTCCACGGCATGAACAAAAGGAAGCCCGTAGGCAATTTTCTGAAACACACCGCCAACAAGCTCAAGGTCAAACCAAGTTCCTGATAGCCAAGCAGATAGATTTGTAAGTAAAGCACCGCATATTCCTCCAACTTGCTTATCGGTAAATACGCTTCCACAAAGAAGTCCAAGAGCGATAAACAATATGGATACGGGAATGATGAACACAACGGCATACAAGATGTTCATCGTGATTTTAAGTCCGAGAATAGTCGCCGCAACATAGCAGATCACGCATTGAGCAACCGCAATAGGCACAATGGGAAGTGTGTAGCCGAGTATGAAATCTATTGCTGCCAACGGAGTTGTATATAAGCGTTGAAGTAACGCACTGCTCCTGTCTTTAGCAATAATCGTTGCGGAAAACAATGTCATAAAGGAAAGTCCAAATACCGTAATGCCGGGGGTCAGATGCTGTATTTCAAAAATATCTACGGGTATATTTGCTTGTATCGCGCTGAGTAACAAAATCAGCACAAGAGGGAATCCAAGACCAAGCGCTAAATTAAGAGGGTCGCGTAAAATCTCTTTTGTAGTTCTGTTTGCAAAAGTCAACATTTTCATTTTGACACCCCCTTAACTATATTGATAAAGGCTTGTGCAAAGTTATCTGTTTCAGCAATTTCCTTGATTTTATCAGCAGTATCACAAATGAGCAGCTTGCCGTCTTTCATTATTGCAATACGATCCGAGAGTTCTTCTGCTTCTTCCATGTAATGCGTGGTTAAAATAATCGTTGCTTTTCCTTTGAGAGAGCGAATAATATCCCATAGTTCACTACGGGCGAGAACATCAAGCCCAAGCGTTGGCTCGTCAAGGAAAAGGATTTGCGGCTCGCTGATCAGCGCCATAGCAATACTCAATCTGCGCTGCCAGCCGCCCGATAATTTACCCGCCTTTTTCTTTAGAACAGCTTCCAGTCCGAGCAGTTCTGTTAATTCCTTGATTTTAGAGTTCTGTTTTTCCTTTGGAAAACCGTAAACGCCGCAAATGAGTTCAAGATTTTCGCGGACGGAAAGACCGGGAGCAACAGCGGTTTCCTGCGGAGAAACGCCAATCAGCTCCTTTACATCTGCGGTATCCCTGCAAATGCTTTTTTCGTTCAAAAAAGCGTCGCCGCTTGTAGGCGTGGTAAGACAGGAAAGCATTTTGATAGTGGTTGTTTTTCCTGCGCCGTTTAAACCAAGCAAAGAAAACAATTCACCCTTGTAAATGGTAAGGGACAGATTATCAACCGCAACAACATCTTTATATTTTTTCGTTAATGCCTCAATTCTAATAGCGTCCATAATCTTACTCCATTTCATACTGTTTTTTCATGCCTTGATATGCGTCTGTGAGCATTTTACTTATAAGCTCCCATTCAAGATTGCAAAATCCTGTCGCTGTCATTGTTGCTATGCCATGAACATACGACCACATTTCAAGGTGAAATAATTTTTTATCGTCACCTTCAAGACCTGTATTATCATGGACGAGGTTCTCCATTTGGCTTCCCAGTTCAGTTTCTTCGGGAATAGCTTCTGCGGAACGGTCACGCATATATAATAACCTGAAAAGTTCTTTTTCCTCTTTTGCAAAACGAATATACGCCATACCGCTTGCTTTGTATGGGGGATATAATGCTTTTTCAACCTCTCGCTGTATATACTCATTACACAACCTATCTGCCGCCTCAATAACTGCGCTTCGAAGTTCTTCCATAGTTGCAAAATTAGAGAAAACAGGCTGTGTGGAACAGTTCAATGCAGAAGCAATATTTCTCGCATTTAAGGCCGTTTCGCCATTTTCACGCACAAGGTCAACTGCCGCATTAATAATATCCTTTTTTAGGACTTTAATTTTAGGGGGCATAGCAAATCTCCTTTATATTTCGTCCGATATATAACAATAATTATATTAGCATGCTATAAAAGAAAAATCAAGAGGAAATTATCTTAGACAGGCAAATTGCGGAAATCTGCGTCATTTTCTTTTCCGTTTCATGCAACAAACCACCCCCATTGGATTGGATATAGAGTAGAGGAAGAATCACTTTTTTTGCGCCCACTTTGACCAAACAGGACACGCCCACCGTATTAGTAGTGAGAGGAATTTTTTTGTGAATATTTTGTAAAATCTTCGGCATTTTTGGATTTTCAAGTGTTGTATATACTAAAAGGGTTTGAAAATGTCCCAACAGGCAAAATATCGCAAGTGAGTACCCATTTGCTGCGCTTGCTCAACTTTCATTTTAAGGAAAGGAAATGAGAAATAGAAAGCGGCGGCAGAAGATACAGCTTGTGTGGAACTTCACCGGGGAAGTCAATCTCACAAATGACGAGCAGACCATTGAACAGCAGAAAAAGAGCAGGAGAGCATAGCAAACGGCCATGCTGTCCTGCAACATTAAATTACTTCCTTGTGGGTGCTTGCATTACCGCAGGCGTTTTTTTCATATGCTATAAAACTAAAAGCAGCAAAGCAAGAGCAATGAGCGCAGCACAGGATATAAAATACTTTTTTGGCTTTTCTATAAGGAACATATCCGAGAAAAATACCATTGGAACAAACATCAGTATCGCCCACCATAAGGGCGGATTGATAGTTTCAATTGAAGCAAACGGGATGTCGCTGATGAGCATTATAGCGCCACTTGTAATATTGGAAACAAAGTTGGAAAATTCGGCTATTATCATGGAAACATCCGGCAATATCCAATAGATCAGCACAGCGATCAGACTGGGAACTATAATAAACGGAACAAGCGGGACCACTAAAGTATTTGCAATAAGCCCAAGCAGGGATATAGTACCCATATGGTAGGTAGTAAGCCCAAAAGTTCCCATTGATGCGGCAATGCTAAGTGAAACAGGAGCGCGTATCGGCTTTGAAAGCCTTATAAGCCTTCTATCCAATGGCTTTGATAATAAGGCAATGCCGATCACCGCACTATACGATAACTGGAATCCGATATCATAAAGTTCAAATGGGTTTATTATGAGTATCAAACTCATTGATGCAAATATGCTCGAAAGCAGATCATACCTTCTTTCAAACAAAGGTGCTAAAGCAAATATTATTGACATGAGCGCAGCCCTGCAAAGGGATGCTGGAAATGCCGTTATAATACAGTATAGAAGGAGAAAAGCCGCCAGTATCGATATTCTTATTGCAGGACGCACTCTCTTTAAAACATACATCAAAGCTGCGGCGAATATTCCTACATGCAGTCCTGATATCGCCAGCACATGAGCTATACCTGTATTTCTATATGCAAGCAGCAGTTCTTCATTCATGGTAGAATCATCTCCGAGTAACATTCCCAAAATAAGCCCTGCGTTATCATTAAAAAGTACGTCTATACTCTCAGCTATGTATTCCCTTATATGCATGATCCAAGCGCCTTCATCGCTATGACCAACACAGTGTAGTTTCCCCTCCACATAAACTCTCAAAATTATTCCGTCTTTGGCATAATAATGCAGCTCGTCAAAGTTTTCACGCTCATAAAAAAGCTCTGTCTTCGCTCTAAATTTGACAATATCACCAAATGCCGCTTCATCAAAGGTAATTACCAGCACTTTACCCGGTATGTTGCGTCCATCAAGCGCAACATCATCCAGTATATAACTATTCATGCTATCCAATCTTTCGGAGCTTTCTATTATCCGGCCATTCACCTCATATTCACCTGACTCTATAGGTATCGGATAAGCAACAATTATACGCATAAAACCTATTGTTGCCGCAACCGCAAACAGCATTACGCTTTTCACGCTAAAAGCGTAGACCAGAAAAAGCGGCAGCAAAATTAAAAGACACAGCGCAAAAGAATGCGATGTGCCATGTACGATCCTACCTAATGCTATTCCTACAATAAGGCCTAAAGCTAAAACAACGAACGTTCTTTTATTGAACACGGCGTTGTTCTTCATAATTCATTAAAAACTCACAGTCTCGTCAGCGGACTTAAATGCGATAGCCTCTACCTCTACAAGCGCACCCATCGGCAGAGCCGCCACCTGTACACATGAACGCGCAGGATGCTGCCCTGTAAAGTGCTTGGCATATATAGCGTTAACAGAGCCAAAATCTGCAAGATCTTTAACAAATACGGTAGTTTTTACAACATCATCCAGCGATGCCCCGGCGGTTTCCAAAACAGCACTCAAATTTATAAGAGCCTGCTCCGCCTGAGCCTCAACACCATTCAGCAAAGCGCCGGTCGATGGATCTATACCCAGCTGACCCGATGTAAAAACTATTCCTTCTACGGACACCGCGTGTGAATACGGTCCAATTGCTTTGGGTGCATTTTGAGCGCAAATTATTTCTTTCATAAAGCCCTCCCAGGTAAATCATTTAATAGGTTTATTTTTATTTCGCCTTAAAAATGACGGCATTTCAAGGTTATTTTCCATATCGTCATTATTATATCTTCGTGCAGATGAAGGAGTTCCTCGTACCGGTTCTTTGTCCGAAGAAGACTCGCTCTGCCTATTTTCTCTGAATATAGGGGCATCTTGTATAGAACGAGAGCGCCCAAACCCAACATCAAAACCAGGGTCAGCTGTTGGCCTGCGTTCATCCATTGTGTCGGACTTACCACCTTCTGCGGCGTCATCCGTAGTCTTAAACGTATCCATGGGTTCATCTACATAGCGCTTACCCTGACCATCAAAACCTGTTGCCAAAACGGTGACTCTCAAAGAGTCTCCAATATTGTCATCTATGCACTGTCCCACCTTAATAAGAGCATTGGGATCAGCATACTGGCCAATATAGTTCGAAACTTCATCCAGCTCGCTCATGGTGGTATTGCTACTGCCGGTTATATTGATCAAAAGACCCATTGCGCCTTCTATCTTTGTCTCAATAAGCGGGCTCTCAATAGCCTGCCTTGCAGCTTCCTGAGCACGCCTGTCGCCCGAGGCGGTACCTATACCCATATGGGACATACCCTTAATGCTAAGCACAGCCTTTACATCCTGGAAGTCAAGGTTTATCATTCCATGCTCGGTAACAAGATCCGTAATGCCCTGTACGCCCTGACGCAGCACATCATCAGCAACCTCAAATGCCTTTACTATCTTAAGATCCTTATACATTTCCATTAGCCTTGAATTTGGTATTATGATGAGCGCATCAACATATTTTTTAAGCTCATCAATACCTGCCTGCGCCTGATTCATTTTACGTCCACCTTCAAATGAAAAGGGCTTTGTAACGACACCGATCGTAAGAATACCAAGCTCTTTTGCTTTTTGGGCGATAACAGGCGATGCGCCTGTACCTGTTCCTCCGCCCATACCCGCTGTTATAAAAAGAAGATCCGCATCCTTTATTGCGTTTGTTATGCCTTCCAGATTCTCCTCTGCCGCCTTCTTTCCCGTTTCGGGATTTGTTCCCGCACCAAGACCCTTTGTAAGTTTTTCACCGATCTGCACCTTTTGACTAGCACGAGAGCTCATTAACACCTGGTTATCCGTATTGATAGCAATGAATTCCACGCCGTTAAGCTCACACTGTATCATTCTGTTAATAGCGTTATTTCCTGCACCGCCAACTCCAACCACT
This sequence comes from Clostridia bacterium, assembly GCA_017416425.1. Taxonomy (GTDB): domain Bacteria; phylum Bacillota; class Clostridia; order Christensenellales; family CAG-138; genus RGIG1693. The sequence continues at coordinate 16,364 of JAFQCL010000016.1, read as the reverse complement.
TTGATCTTAGCCACTAACCTGTTTTCGGTATCAGGCTCCATAAAAATTGGCATATTATCTCCTCCTTATTGTACAAACAGATTCTTAATTCTATCCATCATGCTCCTGCTGCTCGGCATTTCATTTATGCGCTTCAGCGCCATCATCATTACAGCATAGGCGCTTGCATAATTCTGAGAACTAAGCCTTGGCATCCACGGCATTTGATTTACAGCTTCAATATCCAAATATTTGGATAAAAATTCCATACTCCCTCGCATAAGCGCGATACCGCCACCTGTAAAGTATATCCTTTGTGCTGGTTTGCAAGGCAGCCCCATATTGTCCGCGCATACAGCTATCATGTCAGCAAGCTCCATTACTCTTGCGTCAATAACATCCTGTACATCAACTGCATTGACTGTCATCACTTCATCGGCATCATTCTTTACATCGATAAAGGTTCCCCTACAATCCAGACCAAAGGTATGGTTGCGCTTTATGCGCTCGCTCTCCCTAAGAGAGGTGCCAAATATATAAGAGATATCCGTAGTGATATGCATACCTCCAGCATCGATGGTACGCATATCAATTATAGCGCCGTTATTTTGCAATATTACGTCCGTATGAGTGCTGCCCACATCGACGATGAACACATCCTTGGTTATTTCCTCGGGCGGTATCAGGAATGCGCCTAAAGCCTGGGGCACCGCAACAAAGTTTGATATCTCGATCTTAAGCTCGGAGAGAATATCACGAACCAAAGATTTATAATCTGATTCAACGGCCACATGCGATATGGTTCCGCTGATTATATCAGCATTTTTGCCTATCGGTACAGAGAACTCGCATTCGCCATCATCCAACTTAAAGCATACGGGTGTAGACTGAATGAGTTCAAAACCCACGGGCGGCTCTTTGTATGAGCTTGTAATAAGCTCATGTATATCACGTTCCGTCACGCGACCTGCCTGCGAGGAAACTTTCACACCGCCTTTATTTATACCCACATGACAGAAAGGAGCATTTACTCCCACTACTATACTGCGCGCGCGCCTCTTTGCTTCATTCTCGGCTCCGGTAACAGCTTCTATAACAGCGTTTGCAAGGCTATTTTCACTGATAAATCTCCCTTTTCTATAGCCCTTATAGCCTTTAACCCCCGCACCCTGCACAACAAGCGTATCACCTTCATCAATACAACATATAAGGCACACCACCTTAGAACTTCCAATGTCTAATATTGTCATTTGTTTTGCCATGGTATTTATCCCCTATCCTGTTATTACTATATCATAAGTAGCCTTATTATTGCAACAACACTTATGAAAAACACATATAAATACTGTAGAATTTTATTCCAAAATACCACATATTGTTGCATTTGCTATATTTTATTCTTCAGCATCCATTGGCTGAGCTGTTTCATCCGCCAGGTCTTGAGTGGTTGACGGCTGCGGCGTTTCATCTGTCGTGTCATAAGGAACCGAAGGCTCAGGTACGTTCTCCGGTGATGGTGACGACTCCGGCGGAGTATAGGCCACCTTTCCGTTTCCGTTTAAAGTAAGTGTACCGCCCATATATCCCGCACGTTCAAGCTCATCGAGCGCAAGCGCAAGCTCCATAAATTTCTCATCCAGCTTTTCTGGAACACCCACCACAACAGTAACATCAGTATCCGTCAAAAGGGTGATCCGCATAGGATTTGAGACATCAACGCTGATTATGAAATCCGAGAGGTTGTTTTGAATGATCCTGTTTACGATATCAAGCATAGTGCTTACACGCATATCCACGCTATCACCCAAAACGCTTCCGACATTTACGCCAACAAGTGCCAATCCATGCACACGGACTAAATCATCATCAGCTTTAGACACTATCTCAAGCACCATTCCCTCTGAATCTATGTAATATTCGTTTCGTATGCCGACAAGAGCCGCCACAGCCACCCTTTCACTCAGCTCGATAGTTATGGTATCGGGAAATGTGTACCGGATATTCTCTACGATAAAATAAGGATCGCTTTCAATATAGCTCTTTGCATTGAGCACACCGGAGGTAAGTATAAATTCTCCCTCATTTATGCCCGCAAGCAGCTTTGCCTCTCTATTTTTTTCATCACTAAGGCCTATTACATTTACATTGTTTGCACGCATAAAGTACCACGCGCATACGCAGATCGCTGCAAAGACAAAGAAGGATGCTATTATGATAAGTCTCTTTAAAATTCGCTTTTCGCTTTTTTCGGATAGATGAACATCACGATTCAAATTTACAAGAACAGCCTTCTGCCTGTCCTTTCTCTGTTGAACGCGCTCATCATAACCAACTGTTAGCCTCGGCCTTTTTATTTTTTTTATTGAACCGGATTTAGAGCCAACCTTACCGGTTTGCTTTTTATAATTAACGTTCTTTTTTGTAATTTGAACCTGCTTCTTATTTTGTGTTGGCTTAGAAGTACGGCCTTTTTTCTTATTTGGTAAAGTTTTTTTATTTGTCCCACTTAAAAGAACTGAAGCTTCACGCGAAATAGGGCCATCTTTAATGCCCCGTTTCTTTGTCTCACTGTTATTCTTCAGTTCACTCATAATTATATCGCTCCTATAAGCGCATTATATCCGCTCCGAGATATCTCAGGTTGTCCACAAAAAGCTCATAGCCTCTGTCTATATGATCCGTACCGCTTATTGTAGTCTTGCCCTTTGCAGCAAGTCCCGCAAGCACAAGCGCCGCTCCCCCTCTAAGATCCGTAGCGCATACATCCGTACCAAACAGCGTGGGAACACCCCGTATAATTGCAGTACGCCCCTTTATCATGCTGTATGCTCCCATTTTTGAAAGTTCGGCTGCATGTTTAAACCTGTTTTCAAACACATTTTCAACTATAACACTCGTACCCTCCGCTATGCAACAAAGCGCAAACAGAGGCGCCTGCAGGTCTGTTGGAAACCCGGGATGCGGCGCTGTTTCCGTAAGTATTATTTCATCCGGACGTTTTGCAGATATAATGCGTACGGTATCATTTTCGATTATACTAATCTCGCAGCCCGTTTCACGCAGTTTTGATATAATAGGTATTATATGGGATACATTTACGTTAAGCAGCGTAACATCTCCGCCTGTCATAGCAGCAGCACACATATATGTTCCAGCTGCTATCCTATCCGGCATTATTGAAAATTCTACATTATCCTGTTTGTCTACACGTCCGCCTTCTATTTTTATTACTCCACTTCCGGCACCTTCCACCCTAAATCCATTTGCATTTAAAAAATTCTGCAGATCCTCGATTTCCGGTTCACGAGCAGCATTGTGTATGGTGCTTTTTCCGGTCGCTTTAACAGCAGCCATCATTATATTTTCGGTTGCGCCTACACTAGGGTAATCCAGATGCACCTCAGCACCTATAAGGCCATTAGTATAGCATTCTATTCGACCGCTTTGCTCCTTAATTTTCACATTAAGTTGTTCAAGCCCTTTTAAATGCATATCGATAGGGCGAAGTCCTATCTCGCAACCGCCGGGATGCAAAAAGCTTGCTCTTCCAAATCTGCCAAGCACAGGCCCCAACATGAAAATAGAGGATCTGAGCCTCCTTGACAGATTGCCCTGCATAGCATATCCTGTTGCTTTAGCAGCATTCACTTTTATTGTATCACCTTCATGCTCCGTATGACAACCCAAGCTGTCAAGTATCTCGAGCATATTCGTAACATCGGCAATATTAGGGCAATTTTTCAGCGTTATGTCGTTTTCTGAAAGCATACAGGCAGCGAGTATAGGTAAAACAGAGTTTTTAGCTCCGCCTATTCTTACGCTGCCGTAAAGTCTGTTGCCACCAAAAGTTATTATCTTACCCATTTCTACCTCCGGATGCAATCATACATCATTTTATTCAGGCAGAAACCAAAATGCTACACTATTTTTTACTTTATTTACTTGCGCTCCAGCGGTACTATTTTGCTCTCTACTTTAGTTCGCACCTTCTTAAATCGCTCGTCTTGGCGCGAAATATTAAGCACAACTCCCATCATAACCATGAATATAACAAGTGAAGTGCCGCCTGCACTTATAAAAGGAAGAGTCTGTCCGGTAGTAGGCAGCGCACCTACGGTTATAAGCATATGTACAAACGCCTGAAGACCCACTATGATACTAAAGCCGCCCGCTACTAAAGTACCAAATTTTTCCTTGCAGCGTATTGCTATAAGTATACCTCGATATATCACAAAGGCATACAGCGCAATTAGAAAGAGGCATCCAACAAAGCCCAGCTCCTCGGCGATTATGGCGAATATAAAGTCATTTTCACCGAATGTTAGATACAAAAGCTTCTGCCTGCTAAAGTTTAGCCCCTTTCCAAACAGTCCTCCTGAGCCTATCGCAAAAAGCGACTGTATAAGCTGATATCCCGTATCGCTGGGATCCGCCCATGGGTTACTAAACGATAACATTCGCTCCATTCTGTATGGCTCCATCCACAAAGCGAGCGTAACAGCCGCTATAGCGAGCAAAAGCACCATACCTATATTCCACCATTTGAATTGCCCCCAAATGAGCATTATGATGAATACAGCGCCAAGTATTATGATCATCGAAAGGTTTTTTTGCTTCAGGATAGTCAATGCAAAAAGTCCAAACAGTATGCTTACTATTATTAGCGGCACGATCTTGAGTCTTGATATTTTTTTAGCGTTCTTCGTAATATAGGCCGCCATAACTATTACCAGCACAAATTTTGCCAGCTCCGAAGGCTGCACCGTTATCCCGCCTATCTGTATCCAACGAGAAGCGCCATATACCTCCGTACCGAAAAATGCCGCAATAAGCATAGCGCCCAGCGTGACCGCATATATACTGCCGCACACTATAGGCTTTCGATATAACTGATATGGTACATACGATACAACAATCATACCGACAAGTCCGAGCACAAAGCAAACAGCTTGCCGTGTAAAATCATGAAATCCATCGCCATAGTTCTTATAGCATGTATAGTAGCTCGCCGACAATACCATCACGAGCCCAAACACACAAAGCAGCATAATAGCGCCAAAAAACAAGAAATCCATGCGCCCTTGACCCAAAAATCGTTCCTTTAGGTATCTAAGACTGATCTTCATTTTGCCCATATGCCGCTCCCGACTTTGATCTATTTTATTCTTTTCACAATATCCTTAAAAACTCGCCCTCGATGCTCGAAATCGTCAAACATACCCCAGCTTGCAGCTGCGGGCGATAGCAGCACCGTATAGCCGGGATCTGCCATATCTGTCGCCATCTCGACCATCTCATCAAACGTGCCATAGCATACCTTGATATTGGTAAAGCCTACGGTCTTTGCTGCTGCCTCTATCTCATAAACCGTCTTGCCGGAGCACACAACACCTTTTACCGTGTCCTTAAACTCCTCAAACAGCGGTACAAAATCGCTGAATTTATCATAATCACCAACGCCCAGCAGTAATACAGTAGGACGGCTCATGGCGCGTATGGCTTTTATCGTGGATTCGGGGTTTGTCGCTTTTGAATCATTTATATACTGTATTCCATGCTTTTCGCAGACAAACTCGATCCTGTGCTCAACACCAGTAAATTCACGAAGTGTCCCTCTGATTACATCCATATCAACGCCCCTTGAAAGTGCAAGACATGATGCGCAGATGGCGTTCTGCACATTGTGCTCGCCGGGTATCTTAAGCTCCGATGTTCCAATAACTTCGGTCTCATCACCATTTTCAGACCAAATAATGCGGCCATCCCTAACGAACATGCCGTTTTTTAGCTCCTCTTTCATGGAGAACCATATTATCTTCGCTTTTGTTAGCTTTGCCATATCCCTAACTATAGGGTCATCAAGGTTTAGCACCGCAAAATCAACTTCGGTCTGATTTTCAAACATCTTAGCCTTTGCTGCTATGTATGCCTCCATGGAGCCAAAACGATTTATGTGATCCTCCGTTATATTCAGAAGACCGGCAGAATTTGTGCGAAAATCCTTTATACTTTCAAGCTGAAGCGCCGCTATCTCTGTAACAACAGCATCCCCCGGCTTAAAATCCATAGCATACTCACAAATAGGTATGCCGATATTTCCAAGCACATACGTATTTCTGCCGCTGTTTTTAAATATTTCTCCCACAAGCGTGGTAGTTGTCGTCTTTCCGTTTGTGCCTCCGATGCATATGAATTCGGCTTCCCTGTTACTATAGCGATACCCGAGCTCGATCTCACCTATTACCTCTATACCCATAGATAGAGCCATTTTTACAAATGGTCTGAATATTGGTATTACTGGACTCAGCACCAATAGATCCACTTCTCTTAAGAAAGCCTCCGGCGGCGCACCAAGACCGTTTACATATTCGATCCCCAAAAGCGCCTCCTCAAGACCCGGTATATCACGCTTTAAGTCGTTTATAATTATCCTATAGCCGTTTTTATATAAAAGCTTGGCGGAAGCAATGCCGCTCCTTGCCATACCTGCTATAAGCGCGGTTTTTTGTTTCTTCATATAAACACCCCTTTGCTGCTTTAAGTAAAGCTTTATTGCGGCAAGCGATCACAGACAAGTATTTTGCCGCTTTTTATCGTATGACTACGAAAAATAACATTAAAGGGCGCAAACATCTAATTTGCACCCGGATTTGAAAAAGAACCGCTCATATTGTTTTTAATACATAAACCTCAAACCATTGTCCAAGCGCCACTGCAATGGTGTCAGCGTGAGCGGTTATTTCTAACTTATGATCCAAGTTTATCAGGTATATGCCAGAAGACTTATAAGGCAAAGCAAAACTGTCACGATCATATACCCTGATACTATCTTTGTTTCTTTTATCTTCATAAGCTCAAAATGATGGTGAAGCGGAGCCATTTTAAATATGCGCTTCCCTGTGAGCTTGAAGCTTCCGACCTGTAAAATTACCGATATGGATGTTGCTACATAGCAGCCTCCCATAATCGGAAGGAGCAGCACAGCCCTTGAACAAAGCGCCATCATAGCGACCGCACCGCCAAGCGCCAGGGAGCCCGTATCGCCCATAAACACCTTTGCAGGATAGGAATTATACCTTAAAAATCCAAGGCAGGCGCCCGCAATAGCTCCACAGAATATCACCATACCGCGCATGCCCTCGGATTCCATAACAAACCCTAGAGAATCCTTTATCTGTGTCAGATAGATGAATATCACGCCCATAGCCACAGAGTAGATAAGAGTTACACCGGAAGAAAGTCCGTCAAGACCATCTATAAGGTTTACACTGTTTACGGCTGCTATGACCACTATCAGGGCGAAGGGTATATAAAACCAGCCAAGATTCAATTCCGCATTGCTAAAGGGAAGTTCTATGGTAGAGCCAAGCGTTTTATAGCAGTAGATAGCCACTACTATTCCCACAAGGAACTGCGCAATTATCTTCTGGTATGCGCGCAATCCTTTTTTGGTGATCTTTATTTTAACAAAATCATCCACAAAGCCTATTATCGCGCATGCCACAAATACCAATACACTTGGGAGCGCAAATACAAGCGAATCACTGCCAAGTATAAGCGTAGATGCTAATACTCCCACTATCATCATAAGTCCACCCATGGTAGGGGTTCCGGCCTTTACAAGATGACTTTTTGGACCTTCCTCACGCTCCGATTGGCCAAACTTTAGTCTTGTGAGCATTGGCAGTATGAGTTTTCCCGATACTATGACCAGCAAAGCCGATACCAGTATGGATAAGATCATATCTCGCATAAAAATTCCTTCCGTTAGCTCATAGCGGCAATAATTTCTGCTACTATTTCCTTTTCATCGAAGTGATGTTTCACTCCATTTATCTCCTGGTAGTTCTCATGTCCTTTTCCTGCAAGTATTATACAGTCGTTTTCCTTTGCGTTATGAAGGGCATACTTTATGGCTTCACGCCTGTTTTCAATGGTAACATATCTACAGCCTGAGCGTTTTACGCCCTCGATCACGGATGCAATTATGGCGTTTGGATCCTCGGTTCTTGGATTATCGCTTGTCACTATCAGAAGATCAGAAAATCTTCCCGCTGCTTCACCCATTATGGGACGCTTTGATCTGTCTCTGTCACCTCCACAGCCAAACAGAGTGACTACCCTACCCTTTGCAAAACTGCGTACTGCTGTCAATATGTTTTCAATAGCATCAGGTGTGTGCGCAAAATCCAAATACACACTGAAAGGTCTTCCACCTGTTGGCAATGGTTCAAGACGCCCATCGACATATTCCATAGATTTAAGCCCGCTTACTATTTTGTCAAACGGGATACCAAGACGCATTGCAAGCCCCGCTGCCGTCATAGCATTGAATACTGAAAATAGACCGGGTGTATTAAGTTCAATTCTGACAGAGTCTATGGGGGTATTCATATCAAATCCCACCCCGCTGGTCGTAATGTCTATATTTCTCGCCGTTATATCGGCCTTTACAGCTATGCCAAATGTAGTAACGCTGCATCCGGTTCCCTCACATATGGCTAATCCATTTGCGTCATCGGCATTTATTACCGCATGCTTTGTCATATAAAACAGCTTTTTCTTAGCTTCAAAATAGTTTTCAAAGCTCTTATGATAGTCAAGGTGATCCTGCGTCAGGTTTGTAAAAGCACTTACCTCAAAGTCAATGCCATATACACGCTTTTGATCGAGCGAATGTGATGATACCTCCATTATCACAAGGTCTACCGATCTATCCAACATCTTTTTAAGAATCTCCTGAAGATCAACGCTGGCAGGAGTCGTCCTTTGGGTGTAGAGCACTTCATCCTCTATCATGTTGCGAATCGTACCTATGAGACCTACCTTAAGACCGCATTGCTCCGCTATGCTCTTTAGCATATATGTGGTGCTGGTCTTACCATTTGTCCCGGTTACACCAACTATCCTAAGTTTTTTTGCCGGATTGCCAAAAAAGTTAGCTGCTATACCAGCCATTGCGGTTCTAACATCCGACACTAAGACCTGTGGTACATCAACGTCAAGCTCTCTTTGAACCAGGAGCGCAGCCGCACCCGCATCGACCGCTGCTTTGGCGTAGTTATGTCCATCCAAAAACGTTCCTACAACGCAGCAAAATATAGCGCCTTTTTTCATCTCTCTTCTTGAGTCATACTCTATGGCACTTATCTCCGTGTCATTGCCTATCAGCGTATGGGGTATGTCCTTTATTAGCTCACTAAGAAGCATAAGCTCCTCCATATATCTCCCATGCCCGGCATGGTCTATTTTGAACTTGTTTAAGTGCAAAGGCTGGCCCGCTTTACAGTATTTTTAATCATCCGGAGTAGGTGACGTCTCCGGAGGCAACGCAGGTGTCGCCTCCGGTGTTGACGTCGGTGTCGGATTGGGCTCTGCCCCATCAGTCGGCAGCGGCGTGCCAAAGCTCACTCCGACCGTTGTTCCATAAGGAACTTCTGTGCCAGCTTCTATGCTTTGAGATATTGCCACTCCGCCAGCATAGATCCCCTGTACCTCCAATATAAGCCCCATTGCTCTTAGCATATCATATGCCTGGAGCCTTGTAAGGCCCGACAAATCCGGTACAACAACAGTGACTGTCTCCCCATCACCATCACTGATATAAACCGTACTTGCCGTATATAGCAACACCTGTGTCCCGGTGTTTACGACATCACCTGCCGCCGGAACCTGGCGTGTTACAACATCTTCATCTTGAAATACCGCCTCAAGGCCGAACTCCAACAGCTTTGCTTCCGCTTCGGCAGTAGTCATTCCGACCACATTTGGCACTGTTACCGTCTCCTCCATCCAAGATGGTAGATAATCAAAATGCCTAAGTGTTTCTTCCATAACTTCCCTTACAAAGGGAGCCGCAACAGTGCTTCCAAATATGCTGCCTACTTGCGGTTCATCAACAAGTATCAAAACGACATATTTAGGGTCATCAGCCGGCGCAAAACCCACAAATGAAGCAATAAGCTTGCCCTCGGCTACGCCGTTTTCGTCATATTTCTGAGCTGTACCTGTTTTTCCTCCCACCTTATATCCGGCTATCTGGGCATTTCTGCCGCTGCCGTTATCCACAACACTCGTCAGTATTTCACGCACATTCGCTGAAGCTTCATCGCTTATGACTCTTCTTACCATTGTAGCTTCATTATCCACAAGAACAGTTCCATCATCCGCAATTATCTCATCTACGATATACGGCTTATACAGTATGCCTCCATTTACAGCAGCGCTTACCGCAGTAGCAAGCTGTATGGGCGTCACAGCTATGCTCTGTCCAAAGCCTATACGCGCAAGATCATAATCTAAGATGTACTTCTCATGCGTAACTATCCCGCCGCTTTCACCAAGCATACCACTCTCGGTCGTTTGGCCAAAGCCAAATGCATATATGTAATCGTATAGTTTTTCCGTTCCAAGCCTTAGGGCTATGTCCATATAAGCGCAGTTACACGAATTTTCCGTACTCTGCGTAAGATTTTGTGTTCCATGGCCGGTCGTGCGCCAACAACGGATTCTTTGCCCACTTACCAAAGAAGCGCCACCGCAGGTGCAACTATAACTGTCCTTGTTCACCGCGTTGGAATCAAGAGCCGCGCTAAGTGTTATGATCTTAAATGTAGAACCGGGCTCATATGAATCCGCTACTACGCGATTTCTTGATAGTTTTGTTAAGAGCTCAACATTACTGCGCATCTCTGCTATATTATTAAGATCAAGTTCGCCTTCGCTGTACTGCGTTGAGATAGCAACTATCGCACCAGTTGTGCAGTCCATAATTATTCCCTGAGCATTGTTTGCGTTGTTTACGACTATCGCTTCGCGCAACGCCCTTTCAAGCACTGTTTGCACCGAACTATCAACGGTAAGTTTAACATCGCAGCCATCTATAGGCTCTATATATTCCTGCACTCCATTTACAAGGGACTGCCCTGCATTATCGGTTTCGGTTATCATTCTGCCATCCTGACCTGAAAGATACTTATCAAGTGACAATTCCAGACCGGACTGACCCACCGAATCTATAGTCGTATATCCTAACACCTGCGAAAGCAATGTTCCATAGCTATAATAGCGCTTTGTATCCACTGCGGTAGCTACGCCGTTTCCAAGCTTGAGGCTTGCAACCTCATCCACCTGCTCACGTGAAACCTGGCGCTTTAATACTATTTCGCGCTTTGTTTTATCTCCTGTCTTTTCATATACGCTATCATAATCAAGATTAAATATCCTTGATAGCTCAGACGATATACGTTCGCGCTCACCCTCGGATATGTTTTGCGGCCAAAGCAAAACCTTGTACGCTGTACCCGACTGTGCCAACGTAATACCATTTGAATCGACGATTTCACCCCTTGAAGCCGTTAGCGCTGTATCACGCATCCACTGTGAAAGTGCCTTCTGCTGTAGCTCTTCAGCCTGAACAAATTGAACCCCTATCAGTTTAACAATAAGCCATACCGCGGAAAGAAGCACCACCGCTCCTGTTGCTAGTATTCTTTTGTTTATGGAGACAGGCTTTTTCCTATCTCTTTTTTTAACTTTTCTTGAGGGTTTCATATCTGGATCTTACGCCTCCGCCGCAATTCTATTTTAATTAGCAGGCATCACCTGTTCAGGCAGCGGGTATACCATTCCGTTCTGAAGCGCAGCGTCTATCACGCCGTTTAGATCGATGCTCTGCTCAAGCTGCAGCTCAAGATCATTTATACGAAGCTTTATTGCCTCATTCTCACTGTCAATCTGATTTATACGGCTATGACTCTGCGAAACAAGCACCCCGCCCGCTACTATCGCAAACAGCATCGAACCGATGGCAATAAGCGATGTAATGTATAAAAGCTTAAGCTTGCGCTTCTCATCCGGCTGGGTCTTATATCTTTCCCGAGGCGCCGTTTTTTCTTCAGGGAGAGGAGCGACCTGCGGTCTTTTTTTAGGAACCTTTAAAGGATCCGAAACCGAACTTCCGGACTGATCGTATATCAGGGTATACGGCATAGTATTCTCATTATAATCACGTGCTGCCTGTGCCATATTTTATTCCTCCTCAATCTGATTTATCACTTAACGTGATCAAGCTTTTTTATTGCTCTTAGCTGAGCGCTTCTTGAGCGCGGGTTATCATCCATTTCCTCTTTAGAGGCAATCAGCGCCTTTTTTGTAATAATGCGGCTCGAAGGTTTTTTTTGGCAAACGCATATCGGCGCCTTTTTATCACATATACAGGGGTCTTCATACCTTTTAAAGCACTGTTTTACTATTTTCGCTTCAAGCGAATGAAAGGTTATTACAGCAAGCACACCGCCGGGATTTAAAATGGATTCAGCATCATCTATAGCTTGCTCAAGACCATTTAACTCACCGTTTACCTCGATACGTATCGCCTGAAATGTGCGCCTTGCCGGATGCTGCGCTTCTTTATAAGCGGCCGCTCCAAGCGCACTTTTAATTATATTGGAAAGCTGAGTCGTAGTTGCGATAGGTCTTTCTTTGCGCTCATTTACGATCCTTTTTGCAACCTTTGAGGCAAAGCGCTCCTCACCATACTCCTTAATTATTCTTGTAAGCTCTGCTTCAGAATACCCATTTACAACATCATATGCACAAAGAGCCGCATCAGAATCCATTCGCATATCAAGCGGAGCCTCATCATGGTATGAAAAGCCACGCTCTGCCAAATCAAGCTGATATGATGAAACGCCAAGGTCTAAAAGTATGCCATCAACCCCAAACACACCTCTTTGAGCAAGAATCTGCTTCATGTCAAAAAAATTACCGCGAATGGCTTCAAATGCCGGCATAAAACGCTTTAGTCTGCTGCTTGCGGCCATTATTGCGGCTTCATCCCTGTCTATACCATAGAGCTTGCTCCCACTCGGAAGCCTTTTAAGCACTTCGAGGCTATGTCCTCCGCCGCCTAAAGTACCATCTACGAATATGCCTCCCCTTTTCGGATCAAGAAGATATATCACCTCATTAAGCATTATGGGAATATGTTTAAATTCGCTCACCGTTTATCACCCGATATCGCCGCAATACCGTTTAACCATACATCAGGATCATTCAGATAGGCATTTGTCTTAGCCTCCCAGGTAGCGGCATCCCAAATTTCAATACGATCTTTCATTCCGACAAGCATTACATTATCGCCAATCGCAGCTATCATACGAAGCATCTGCGGAACGAGTATCCTTCCCTGGTTATCCACCTCGATACGAAAAGTATTACCCAGTATCGCTCTTTTCATATTATTTCCATGAACATCGGTAATCGGAATCTTATCAAACATTTCTACATAGGCATCTATCTTATCGACCGCCATTACTGTGAGACAGCGCCCGTCACGTATGTCAGTCATGCCAAGCGTTATATAAACGATACGTCCCATTTCCTCGCGCCAAGGTGCAGGCAGCATAAGGCGAGCCTTTGCGTCTACTGTATGATTATACGATCCCATCATCATTGCTTGAGCCCTCCTTTTTGCTAATTTCCACTGAATATACGCACGCAACCTATTCTGATCTGATTATACCACCATAGCACACCTCTTTGCAACCGTTTTTTACTACTTTGCCCCACTTTTTTAAAATTTTACTCCATTTTGACCCAGATATTATATACTAATAGGTTTTCGCATAATTATTGTTTCATAACAAAAGAGCCATCCCATGTTGATAAACAAAATACTCGTTACCAACTTGGAATGACCCATAAATATGTTATTTCATCAAAGCTATCAAAAAGCTATTAAAATAGCCGCGATCGATTAAAGCTTAATTGCTAATAACGGCAAGCAATACAAAGTTAAGTATGAACAAAAATGAGGTTACCCAAACGATGGGATGTATCTGCTTTGCCTGACCCTTGAAGCACTTAACGATCACATAGAATATGAAACCGGTAGCAATGCCGTATGAAATACTGTAGCAAAGAGCCATGAATATTCCGGCGAAGAACGCGGGAACAGCTTCCTCAAGTTCAGTCCATTCGATCTCTTTAAATGCAGCAAGCATCATGATACCAACTATGACAAGTGCCGGAGCTGTTGCTGCAGACGGAATTGCGCTTACAAATGAAGCAGCAAATGCTGAGATAGCAAAACAAATCGCAACAACAACGCTGGTAAGGCCGGTACGTCCACCCGCGCCTATGCCGGCAGCGCTTTCAACAAATGTTGTGGTGTTTGATGTTCCGAATATCGCACCGACTGAGGTTGCGATAGCATCTGCAAACAGAGCCTTATCCATCTTGGACTTAAAGCCTTTGCCTGTTTCCATAGCCTTTTCGTCTTCAGCACTGAATATACCGCTGCGACGTCCGGTTCCGATGAAGGTTCCAATAGTATCAAAGGTATCGGTAAGGCTGAATGAGAATATGGTGATCAGCACAAGAGGAAGCTTTGTAAGATCCGTAAACAGCGACGGTATACCTGCCTCTGTGAATATGACACCAAACGTAGTCGTAAGCGACTGGGCGGCTTCAGTGAATGAAACGGTGCTTTCGGCATTAAAATTTGTAAGGCCAAGCGGTATTCCTATGAGAGTGGTGGCAATTATGCTTATCAGAATAGCGCCTTTAACCTTAAGTATGTTAAGTATCACTATCATCACAAGACCTATTACAAATAGCCAGAGTGTAGGTGAGTTGAGTGTAGCCATTGCAGGAACACCTGAATCGAAACCTACGAAACCAACATTCAAAAATCCGATATAAGCAACAAATATACCTATACCTCCACCGATTGCGCTCTGCAGCGATTTCGGGATAGCTTTTATGATGTGCTTACGAATCTTTGTAACGGTGACCAAAATATTAATAATACCACAAATAAATACCATCGCAAGCGCTTGCTGCCATGTGAATCCAAAGGTGAAACATACGGTGTACACGAAGAACGCGTTAAGACCCATACCGGGCGCCTGTGCATACGGAACGTTTGCAACAAGACCCATTACAAGGGTGCCGATCACGGCGGAAATGATGGTCGCAAGGAATACGGCTCCCCACTCCATACCCGACTGTGCCAAGATACTCGGGTTTACCGCAATGATATATGCCATTGCGAAAAACGTTGTTAAGCCAGCAAGCAATTCCGTAGAAAACTTAGTGCCGTTTTCTTTTAGCTTAAACATAAAGCCCTCCTAAGTAATTTTGTTATCGCAAATACACGATACTTCATAATAATATCACATTTATTTCACTATTTCAATCCGATTTAAACATTTTTTGGATATTAAATTTATTTTTATCTTTTAAATAAATAGGTGTTTGTTGAAACTTTCCTCTTTACTTTAAATTGGCAAAACATTGTCTTAAAAGCGGTGTTTTCAGGGAGGCGTGAATATCTAAGTTTCCGGCAAAGGCGTTTGATCTTAACTCGTTGCTGCATACCTGAGCATTTTTAAGTTTTATTTTTTACAAGGCTTATACCCCTATACCCATATACCCGGCAAAAACCCATTCCCCAAGTATGCATCTAGTGGATACTACAGTAAAATAGTAATTACTCATTTTATATCGTACTTCTATTTATCAGTATAGCCTTTGATAAAAACATTTTTATTTTTTCATATTTTCATAATATACGGTTTTTTGTGTTGACAAGACGCTACAAAGGTGTTACAATAAGCATCGTCGCAAAGGCAACTGGGTGTGGCGCAGTTTGGTAGCGTGCTTGAATGGGGTTCAAGAGGCCGGAAGTTCGAATCTTCTCACCCAGACCAATATAAAAGCCCTAAACCATCATGGTTTTGGGGCTTTTGTTGTTTGGCGTACATCGGCGATTTGTTAGCTACTTGTTAGCTACCGCGCAATGATCACCATATCGTTAGCTTGAGAAACAGTATCTGCAACTCGCACTGTAGCGCTGTTTTATTTTGCCTCAATAGCCATGACCTGCAAACATTTCATAGGTATTTCTCTTTTTATCAATTCTGTATTTAGCTATCGAGGTTCTAATTCGATCTGTTGTTCATTTTCTTCCGTATCCTTAGATTTATACTTTCTCCATTCTGAAATATATCTATCTCTTGTATCATTGTGATTCACCGTGTTCCTTAACTGTAATTACATTATAGCATGTGCATTTTAAAAATTAAGTTCTTTATATAATTTTTCAAATATATCTTTAAAAATAAAAGAGGGTCATCCCGAAGCATCTCTACCCCGGAACGACCCCACATTCCCCTTAATACTTCCCTGCAATCGAAGGATTATTCCCATTGCAGTAAGTCAAAACGGCAGCCAGCCCTACGCCGATGGCGCCTATGTACCACGGCATATCAACGCCTGCTGTAACGCCTGCGCTCACCACCGCCGAATACACCGCCGATATAAGTCCTGCCCAAAATAGCGGGCTTTTTGCTCTGCTCTGCATCTCCATAAACTACTCC
>JAFQCL010000015.1 GCA_017416425.1 Clostridia bacterium | reverse complement strand
TTGGGTGCAAATACTACATGATATTTGCAATTTCACTTGTATGTGCTAAAGTATTGCTGTCATTATTTTGCTTTTGCATTTTAATGTCCTCCTGAGGTGTTTTCGGCGTAACTGGCAGGTCACGCTTTTACTATAACACATCAGGAGTTTTTTGTTACTGTTTCATCGGTTAACCTTTACGAAACAAAAAGACCGCTGATCTTTGTTGTCAGCGGTCTTAAAGCGGTACGATTGATACCGCTTTATTTTTTACTGTGATTTCAGTTATCTAAAATCAACTTCAACCTCATTGAACTCCGGGTCTGTCCAATAACTAAATGTAAAGCTGCTATCGTACAACCTGTAACCGATCAATTTTGCCATGGCAAGCGCCGCCTGCTTTAAACGCTCATTGCAATCCATCAGATTATAAGTAGCTGCGTAAAACGGAGGTCTTAACGGAGTGGGTGACGGCGTAGGAGTAGGCTCCGGTGTATCGGTAGGCATAGGCACAATAGTCTCACCACCTCCTATTGAAGGCTTAGGACCAAATGTTGCTATCGGAGGCTCAGTGCTATTTTCCGGAGTTGGAGTGGGCGTTGGTGTCGGAGTAGGCGTTGGTGTAAGCTGTGGAAGTGCTGTTGAAACAGCTCCTTCATTTTCATCATAAATCTGAGCTTGACGCTCCGCTTCGATTATCGCATCCTCTACGTCTATCAATGCCTGCTGATAAAGCTCATAAGCCTCAATAAAGTCTTCATATTCAATATTGTTTATCGGAGGATGTGCCCCTCCCTCCTCAATATTTTGCCTTTCAAAAGCAGTATAATATTCATCTATTTTTTTATCTATACCCTCAGACAGCATTTCAAGATAATATCCGCCCTGAAGCCTTGCCCAATAATTCTCTGCATAATCCATTGTATAATGTATGTACTCTGGTACATCAACATTGTATACTTCTCTTATTATACGCACGCGCTTCTCCTGATCCGTTATGCAGAAGCCCCAATGGAATATATTCTTCATGCGTCCATCCATAGAGTGCATGCCAATATTTTCTACCTCAAGATCGTATGCAAACAAAGCCAGCGCCATCGTCTGCTGAAGTGTGCAATTCGTATGCAGATTACCGGAAAAAGCTTGAACCATATCCGGGATCATAAGTATAAGATTTTCCTGTTTCATTTTATTGAAAAGAGCAATAAGCATTTTCTTTTGGCGATTTATACGGTTAAGGTCGCCTTCATGCGCTCCCGGAAGATTTTTTCTCACCCTAAGGTAATCAAGTACGCCTTGGCCGTCCAAATGCTGCATTCCCTTCTCATATTTTCTTCCCGCTATCTCAAATGCTACTTCAACATCATAGTCAACGCCGCCTATAGCATCCGCAAGAGCCTTGACGGTGGGCATATTTACCGCATAATAGTAATCAACGGGTATACCGCCAAGCATCCACTCGGCAGCTTCACATACCTTTTCAAAGCCTGCTTCGTTATAGCCTCCGCCACAGTTAATAGATGCATTAAGCTTGTAGATACCCTGTACGCCCGGTATGCTTGCGTATGTATCGCGGGGTAAAGATATAAGATCGACCGTCTTTTCATCAAAGTTTATGGCCACAAGCATCATTACATCGGAATGAAAATCCTCCTTACCGGTCCAATCTTCGCCCACACGCTCCTCAGAATAGTCAACACCGATTATGAGCACATTTACAATATTCTTCATCATTGATAGATCAGCTTGAGCGTATAAACTCTGCCTATAATCCTCCAGAGTAGTAGGCGCCGGTGTTTCCGGCGTATAACTTGGTTCCGTTCCGCCCTGCCAAACGGGCTCAGTCGGCTTGGGAGTATATATCGGAGATATCGTATCCAAAGGGAATAAATGCTGGCCATGGTTCTTCGGTATCCAGTAAAATTGCCACACTAACACCAAAGCTGTAAGTGCTAAAACGATAGCCGCAACTATTATTATCTTCCATATCAGTTTCATCCCCTTGAGCCTTTCTATAACCCCCCTTTTTTTTCCCTTCATATTATTTGATTCTGCCATATCTGCCATAATAGTTCACCTTTCTGTTAAAATTACCGATTACCGATAAAATGTTATTAATTATACCACATTTTTTATTCATTGCAATATGATTTATAAGCATGAGCTTTTTATATCAAACGTATATGCGGTTGCCATCGTTTGCTATACTTTCATTTTGTATTTTATGATTTTAAATGTGGTATATCAACGATAAAATCATTCACATATCAGACCCCATATCCCAGTCGTGTGAAGCTAATGAGATCAAAATATTTGCGCTCTCAGGCGCACACAGCCTTTTAAACTGATGCTGTCTGAATCTGTGTTCAAATATTCCATATACCCGCCTTATCTCATCCTCAGGAAAGTCAAGTTCAAAAAAAGCTTTCTTTATTATATCCTCCTTATTCAGTCTATTTACCACATATTGGTATATAAAGAAATCATGCAGCTCATAGTTTCCTACGGTTTGCTCAGTTTTTTGCGCTATCTCACCATCATTTGACAAAGGCAAAAGCTCCGGGCTTATAGGAGTATTCAATATATCCATCAGTACCCCGTGTGCCTCGGGTGTAGTATCCGCAACAAATTCCACTATCTTGCGTATGACGGTCTTTGGTATTGTCGAGTTTACGCCATATTGCGCAAGATGGTCTCCGCCAAATGTAGTCCAACCAAGCGCAAGCTCGGAAAGATCTCCTGTGCCAATGTCTAAAAGGCCCTCTTTATTCGAAATGCCAAGCAGCATAAGGGTTCTCATTCTGGCCTGTGTGTTCTCAAATACAACATTATATTCCTCATGTGAATGACCGATGTCGGAAAACACCTGCATACACGCATCTTTTATGCTTATTTCACGATAATCACAACCCATAGCCTCAACAAGAAGCATTGCATTATTCCTGGTTCGTGTGGATGAGCCAAAGCCCGGCATTGAGACGCCTACAACACGCTTTCGGGATATGCCCATCATATCAGCGGCATGGACGGCAGCCATAAACGCAAGCGCACTGTCAAGTCCGCCCGATACACCCACTATGAATCCCCTACCGCCTATATGAGTAAGTCGCCTTATAAGAGCATACGCCTGAAGATCATATATGCGCTCACATTCATGCCTCAAAAGCTCGCTATCTTTTGAAAGATAGCTATCAGGATACTTAGGATCATCAGCATCCACTATGGACGCATCATAGTCAGGCTCGACCTCTACGCAAACATATCCCTCACCGTGGATCACATCCGAACATGCCAGTATATTGCCATTATAGGTGATAGCACAAATTCCATCGAATAGATATTTTGACATAGATTCCCCGTTCCCGGGAGCAGCATAAGCCGCAATACAGCCATTTATAGCCGAAAAGCGCTTTAAAGCCTCAAGTGTTATTCTATCGCTGTGCGCTGTAGCATTTAAAGGCGACGGCAAAAGCACTATGCTTCCCATTGGAATTGGCATAAAGTCCTCAAATATATCATTTCCAAACATGATCGATACATCTGAATTACTGATAATGTTCACGTCCATAGGCTTATGGGATATGTTAGGCAAAAATCCAAAAGGCGCTTTTGTGGCGTTAGAATATTCCCTTGCGACTACCGCACCCTTTTCAATTAATAAAGCCTTAGATCTTGACACTCCATCGCTTATATCAGGCAGTCCAACTACAGTTCTTACAGATACATTCCTCGTAGCATCAAGAATACGCTCCAGTTCATACTTGCATTCATCCGCTATGTGCTCAAAGCTCAAAAGTGAACCCAGAGTAACACCTGTAAGCGAAAGCTCAGGCAATACCAGATAATCGGCAGCATCCTCCTCTGCTCGTTTGATAGCATGGATTATAGCATCCGCATTCTTAGTTATATTTCCAACATGCGTTTTCGGTGACGCTGCAGCAATCTTTATAGCCATTTTAACCTCCGATCAGTACTCTGATTTTCATTATTATAGCATAAATTTTAAAAAATACAATTATAAGCTTGACCCAAGTCAAACGCTGTAAACATATCTTAAAAATATTTAAGATATACATAAAAATATATAAAAATCCCTCTTGTCTCATACCCGCCTGCGTGTTATAATTTATTGCTTATAAATTCACAGTTGAATAATAAGCTTCCTTGCGCTGTATTTTTTACAGTGCCAGAGACCACGAGGAGGTAAAAATAATGAATAAGTACGAGTCTTTATATGTAATCACTCCTGAGCTCGAAGATGCTGATTTTCAGGCTGTAATCGAGAAGTTTGCCGGCATCATTACCGCAAACAAGGGTGAGGTTGAAAAGATCGATCAGTGGGGCAAGCGCAGGCTGGCTTATGAGATCGATTATAAGACCGAAGGCTACTATGTTCTTATGCTGTTCCAGGCTCCGGGCGAGCTTCCCGCAGAGCTTGAGCGCAACTTTAAGAACGATGAGCGTATCATGCGCTTTGTAGTTGTTCGTAGAGAAGCTTAATGAAGCTTTATCTAATTAAAAAGCAGACGCTTAAGCATGTAGACTAACGAAAGGATGAACTCATGAATAAGGTATTTTTGATCGGTAATCTTACAAGGGATCCCGAGCTTCGTTCAACGACTACAGGAAGATCCGTATGCTCCTTTTCCATCGCTGTAAACAGAACATTCGCAAATCAGATGGGTGAGCGTATAACCGACTTTTTCAACATAATAGTCTGGGGCAAGCAGGGTGAAAACTGCGCCAAATATCTTGCAAAGGGCCGCAAGGTCGCGATAATCGGCGAGCTTCAGACGCGTACCTATGAAAAAGATGGCCAGAAGCGTACCGTAACCGAAATAAATGCCTCTGATGTTGAGTTCCTTTCGCCTCGCGACCAGCAGTTTGGCGGTCAGGGCGCAGGCTACGATGGTGGCTTTAGCTCAAGAAACGATTCTGTGCCAGCCATGCCTATGGATTCCGATGATGGATTTACGGATATCGAGGACAGCGATCTGCCCTTCTAACCTCACGACCTTAACTTTACCCAATATTTGAAAGGAGTACGACAAATGGATGAACGCAATAATAAGATGAAGCCGCGTCAGCGCAAGCCCAGGCGCAAGGTTTGCAGCTTCTGTGTTGATAAGATCGACCACATCGACTATAAAGATGTTTCAAGGCTTCGCAAGCATACCTCTGAGCGCGGTAAGATAATGCCTCGCCGTATGTCAGGTGTTTGCGCAAAGCACCAGCGCGATCTTGCAAAGGCTATAAAGACCGCTCGTCAGGTTGCTTTGATGCCCTACATTTCCGACTGATCCATATATAAGAAATTACAGGCTGCGTAGCTATGCGGCCTGTTTTTTATTAAAGTAAATTAAGTATAGATTTTTGCTGAATAAACTACGCTCATAGCACAAGCATCTCAGCTGCTTGGCAGTACACCTATAGTCATATCATATTCAAGAGTAAATTCAAGGCTTAAAAGTGTCATATCCGTATCTATCTGAGCATAGATATAATTCTCTCCCGGTTCGAGAGTTAATATATACTGACCATTTTGCATGCGGAGATTCGAAGTTGCGACCTCCTCACCGTATTCATCAAAAAAACGTACCGCTATCGCGCAAATTATCGGCTCTGTATACTCATTTTTAACTACGATATCCATAAACGTATCGTCAGCCTGCTCATAAACCTGTATGTCATGAAATAGTAGATACTGCATATAATGCTGATTGCCGGAAATAAGCCTCCCAAGCGCGTCATACTCCGCGATCGGCGCGGAGGTGGGCGTAAGATCGGGCGTTTCCTCAGCATCACCCAAGGTCTCCTCGGGCACTTCCGCAGAAACGGTAGGTATGGGGGTATATGAGGGGTTAAGCTTTGGCGCAGCCACAAGGCACCCGCTAAGAAAGAGAGTGCCCACCGCAATAAAAAGCATTAGAGCGATCTTCCTCATAGTATTATCCATTACAGTCATCTCCTTGCCAGCTCCCAAGTCAGCTGTTTACGCAGGTCATAAAGCTCGTCAGAAATATCTACCTTATATTCATGGGGATTGAGCAACCTTTTGCTCTCAGGCCACAAAGTATCAAGCTCGCGCCTTGCGTATTCGCTTATCTCAGAAAGCGTAGGACTCTGGTATACCTGTTCTCCGTCTACAAATATGGGTATCAGAAGCTCGCGTACAAAGAAATCACGCACTATCATGCTGCGATAGGTATGCTCCGGATGGTATAGTTTCAGCGGCTGGCTGCTATCAATCTGCTCATGCTCAAGCGCTATTAAATCAGCAATGGCCTTGCCCGATT
Organism: Clostridia bacterium; assembly: GCA_017416425.1. Lineage (GTDB taxonomy): Bacteria > Bacillota > Clostridia > Christensenellales > CAG-138 > RGIG1693. Next base: position 59,055 of record JAFQCL010000015.1, on the reverse strand, counting down.
TTTTACTATATAACCTGAATATCTTCTTATAACCTGGCAAAGTGCTCTTTTCCGGGTTGTCACTTAGCTTCATCTTTGGGTATATAGCGCCATTAACCATCTCAGCGGAGAGTTTATACACCCCTCCAAGCGCCGGCCAGTCGGATGATGTTATAAGCTTTGTGCCCACGCCATACACGTCTATTCGTGCACCTTGGGATTTGAGGTTATATATTACCGTTTCATCCAAATCTCCGGAAACAAATATTTTTGCGTTTTCATATCCGGCTTCATCAAGCATCTCTCTTGCTTTTATCGAAAGATACGCAAGATCGCCCGAGTCAAGGCGTATGCCGACAGGTTCATATCCTTTCTCACGAAGCTCATCAAATACTCTTATCGCATTTGGCACACCGCTTCCAAGTGTATCGTATGTGTCAACCAGAAGCATGCACGAATCCGGAAATACCGAGGCGTATGCTCTGAAGGCCTCAAGCTCTGAGGGAAAGCTCATCACCCAGCTATGCGCGTGGGTGCCCTTCACCGGTACATCATAAAGCTGCCCTGTCAGCACATTGCTAGTAGCACTGCATCCACCGATCATGGCTGCTCTGGCGCCGTAGATCCCGGCATCAGGCCCCTGAGCCCTCCTAAGACCAAATTCAAGAACTGCATCGTGATTCGCAGCATAGCATACTCGATTTGCCTTTGTTGCTATAAGAGTCTGATGGTTTATTATATTCAATAGTGTTGTCTCCAATATTTGAGCCTGTATTATTGGAGCTTTTACTCTTAGAAGAGGCTCGCGTGGAAATACTACGGTGCCTTCCGGAATGGCATATATATCGCCTGAAAAACGCAAATTTGCAAGATATGCAAGAAACTCCTCATCAAAAAGCCTAAGCGACCGCAGATACCCTATATCCTCAGATGAAAAATGCATATCCCTTACATACTCTATAGCTTGCTCTAATCCCGCCACAACACAAAACGCGGAATTCGGTCTGTTTTGCCTATAAAATAGATCAAATACTGCTATATTTTCGCCCATTCCATGCTTATAGTAGCCATAAGCCATAGTAAGCTGATAAAGATCCGTCATCATGGAGAGGTTTCTCATTAATATAACCTTAACTTTCGTGCAACAAAAGTTTCCTTTCTTGTGGAATTGAACCTGGTTTAGTGCTTGCGCAAAATCAACAGTCCGCTGACTGCGAAAGTCACAAAACGCGGTTTGAAAATTGATTTTCAAGCTTTAATCCTAAGATCATCATCGGTTTAAAGGCCACGCCTATCTTTCATTTTCAACAAAGCCGCTATAATAAAGAAAGCACGATACTTAGATTACATTAAACGTCAGTCAAAAGCTAAACCGCAGCCCGTCAATGTAATTATACAGCAACAAACGCGCTCTGCAAACAGGATTTTATGGCGATAAAGCAAAATATATGTTTTGAGGCTATTGCATACTTGCGTTTTACATGCTACAATTTTCATGTTTGTATCTTTTATAAGGAGGTGTAATGATATGAGTAGATATTGCGAAGTTTGTCATCGCGGCACAATGTCCGGCAATAGAGTCAGCCATTCGAATATCAAAACTCGCCGTATATGGGCTCCTAATGTTCAGCGCGTACGTGTTATCGTTAACGGAACTCCCAAGAGGATGTGTGTTTGCACACGTTGCCTTCGTTCCGGCAAGGTTCAGCGCTATATCTAATGGCGAACGTATTTTGATGTTTTTTCATCAAAAAGAAGCATGGTTACCCATGCTTTTTTATTTTATAAAACATTCACGCCATTTTCACTATGATCAGGTCAAGAATATTGTATTTTGTTGTATATTACACTCACAATGCTTGCAAAAATGCGCTTGTATGTTATCATGAAATATAATTTTTGAAAGGAACATTAGCACCTGTCATGCTTTCCTCATACACAGCTATTTTAAACCACGCTCATGAGCACGATGCATCCGCTTCGCTCTTTGATACGGCGCTAAATATATCTCTTGAAGCGCTGCGCGATACCGTGATCTTACTGCCGTTTTTGTTCATAATGTTCTGTATAATAGAATATTTTGAGCATAAAGCAACGGATAAGGCGCTAAAACTCTTAGGCCGCTCATCAAAGCTTGGGCCTCTTGTCGGCGCGTGCTTTGGTGTATTGCCTCAATGCGGATTTTCGGTGCTTGCCTCCGGCTTCTACTCAAATCGCCTTATAACGATAGGTACACTGCTTGCCGTATACATCTCGACCTCCGATGAAGCTTTTATTATATTATTATCGCATCCCGAGCTTGTACCTGAGGCTATTATACTCATACTTATCAAGCTGGTTTATGCTATATTAATAGGCTATACGGCAGATGCAGTATTCAAAAAGCAGTCAAAACCGCTTGCGCACAATAGAGCAGACATTATAGAGTATAGCAGTCATTGTCATGAAGGCTGCGGCTGCAAAAAACATCCTCAAGGTAGTATTTTTTTAAGAGCCGTTATAAATACGCTTAAGATACTCCTATTTATATTTATAGTAAATCTGGTTCTTAGTACAGCAATGACTCTTATAGGAGCGCATGCCTTAGAGGAGATATTACTAAAAAACAACGCATTCCTTCAGCCTGTAGTTACGGCTTTAATTGGCCTCATTCCAAATTGCGCGGCTTCCATCATACTGGCAAATCTTTTTGCAAGTGGCTTACTGAGCACCGGAGCATTACTATCGGGCTTGTGCGCTGCATCAGGATTAGGCATTGCAGTGTTATTCAAATCGAATAAAAAGCTTAAAAATAATCTTCTAATACTGCTTATTGTCTATATTTCTGCTATAATACTTGGCATAGCATCCAATATGATGCTTAAAATTATTTAAAGTATTGAAAGGAGTTTATAAATAATAATGTATCCTACAATCGATCTTGGTTTCATCACCATCCCAACATATGGGCTTTGCGCAGCCATAGGCATGGTAGCGGCATTTATTGTTTTAATGCTGACAAGCAAGTATAGGAATTTAAAAAGCGACAGTTTATTTTACATGTCTCTTATTTGCCTGCTAGGCGGCTTTTTAGGCGCAAAGCTTCTCTATATAATAGTAGAGCTTGATACGTTTATAAAGGATCCTTCTCAGCTTTTATATGCTATTACAGGCGGATTTGTATTCTATGGCGGTCTCATTGGCGGCATTATAACCGGAATTATTGCCTGTAGGATCAAAAAGTTCAATACGCTCGATGTGGCGGATACTGTTGCGGCTCCCCTTGTATTAGGTCAGGCATTTGGTCGAATAGGCTGTTACTTTGCGGGCTGCTGCTATGGCTGCATAGTAGATAAGTCGCACCCGCTCGCCATGTGCGATATCCATGGTTTTTATAGAATGCCCGTTCAGCTCATGGAAGCAGGCGCGCTGTTTATAATGACCATAGTACTCATCGTGGTGCTAAAAAAGGTCAAAAGGTCGGGCTTTACGGCAGGACTTTATCTTGTATTGTACTCCGTATGGCGCTTCATAATCGAGTTCTTCCGCGCGGACGACAGAGGAAATGTAGGTGCGCTTAGCACATCACAGCTTATAAGCCTTGTGCTTTTCCCAATAGGGATCGCGCTGATACTCTATTCCTTCCGTGATAAACTTTTTCCCTCAAAGTATAAAGCTGTAATAGCTAAGCCCGAGACATCATCCGTTGAGGACGACACATCGCCCGAAAGCGATAGAGCGGAATAACGCCATGGATGAGCTATGGGATCTTTACGATGAAAATAGACTTCCTCTTGGCATTACTTGGACAAGAGGCAATGATCTCCCAAAGGGAACTTATCATCTGGTAATCGGAGTTTGGGTCATAAATACGGACGGACGCATACTGCTCACGCTTCGCGATGCGAAAAAGGAGCTTTGGCCACTTAAATGGGAAAACACCGGCGGAAGCGCTCTATGCGGCGAGACCTCCGCTGAAGCTGCCATAAGAGAGCTGTTTGAGGAAACGGGGCTCGTGGTTTCGTCCAAAGACCTGTTGCACCTTTGCAGCTTTACATATCCAGGCCGTGCGCATGTTGACAATTATGCCGTCATCCTCAATATATCATTGGATAAACTTCAGCTCCAACAAGGCGAGACCATTGACGCAAGGCTTGTGACATTCGATGAGCTTTTAACGCTTAGAGATGAAGGAAAGCTCGCCGAGCCGCTAAATGATCGCATTCCGGTACTTTCCGATAAGCTCCTTGGTATTATAAGATCACTTGAAAAAAGGTAACAAAAAGCAGAGTTGATCCAAGATCAACTCTGCTTAGTTTTTAGTTATTTACCGAAGCTTTCGTAAAACGCATAAATTATGGATTTAATAGTATACGCCCCAGCGGTGAATCCGCATCAAGCACTACCATATTTTCATCCCCGTTCAGCGATGCCTTAAGCGCGTCAAGTGCAAGTATAAATTCATAGAACTCACGTCTGCTGTCGCTATTGTATGCTTCAGCCAGTATGCGCATGTATTCCGCTTCACCCTCAGCCACAAGGAGCTCCGCCTGAACCTCGGCATTCGAGATCATTATGTTGACCTCCTTATCCACCTGGTTTCTTATAATGGAGGCCTCATACTCGCCATCTGCCATATACTTTTCGGCTATCTGCATACGCTCGGAGATCATTCTGGAATAGACCGCCTGCTCATTTGCCTCGGGAAGATCAAGCCGCTTTATTTTTACATCAACAACCTCTATTCCGTAGCTTACGGCAAGCTCCGATACATTTTGAGTTATACCCTCATAGATATCATTTCGCTCCGTGGGGTCATCCTGATTTATTATGTCGCTCTGCGCAAGCGTACCCATTACGTTTTTGAGCGCGTTATATGTAAGCGCATCGAGCTTTTGCTCAGCAACAAGGCTTGAACCAAGCGATTGGTAGAAGAGCAGAGGATCCTGTATCCGCCAAAGCACATAGCTGTCTACGGTCATACTCTGCTTATCCGATGTAAGCACCTCCGAAGGCGAGATGTCATAGATCATTATACCCTTGGGAAATTTATCGACTGAATCTACGAATGGTATCATAAGATGTAACCCCGGCTCATCGGTCGTATCGATTATCTTTGAAAAACGCTTTACGCATGCGAATTCATTTTCCTCAACCGTATAAAAGCTGGACATAAGCGCTATTATTACAACAACGAGCAATACTCCCAAAGAAATCTTAATAGCTATCTTCATCAGTTTTCACCTCCCATAAGCGTGTCAAGGGGAAGGAGCGTATCCACCCCATTTTCGGTCAGCAAGAGATACACCCTGACATTGGGCAATATTTCGCTTATCGCCTCGTAATACATGCGTTTCCTTGTAATTTCCGGATTAAGCTCATATTCTCTAAACATAGCTTCAAACATGGCAACTGTCTGGTTTGCCTCGTTTATTCTGCTCTGCCTCAAATATTCCGCATTCTGTATCAAAGCATCCACCCTGGCCTGCGCCGCGGGGATCTCCGCATTTTGATAAGCACGTGCCTCATTAACAACGGTTTCCGCATTCTGTTTTGAAGTTTCGACCTCCTTAAATGCTGACGTTACCTCCTCTGTTGGCGGTTCGCTATCCTGTATTTTTACGTCAACAAGCATAAGACCTATGTCGTATTTATCAAGGGTCTGGGTTATCAGCTCCTTCACCTGCATCTGCACCGCCTCTTTGCCATCCGTAAGCACAGAATCCACGGGTGTTGAACCTACTACATTTCTGACCTGGCTCTGCACCAGATTTCTCAATATCGATTCAGGTTCATAAGAGCTATAGAGATACTTTACCGGGTCTGAAATCTTGTACTCCACAAAGAATTCGACGTTAACGATGTTGTAGTCTCCGGTTATCATCATGCTTTCGCTTTCAACCACCTCATATCCTGCATCATTATTTGCGGTGCGATAGCCAAGCTCAAGGGTCTGATACACATTTACATCCACAGTCCTTGCCTTTTGTATGCCAAATGGAGCCTTAAAGTGGATTCCCGCTCCTACCACCTCCGTGACTTCTCCAAATGTAGTTACAACAGCCTGCTGTTTCTCATCGACCGTAAACCAGCATGTGGTAACAGCGATGATAGCTATTATACCAAGTACACACCCAAGTGCAATCTTAAAAAACTTTTTTCCAGATCTTACATTTTTTGCGTTAGGACCTGATCTATAGGTTCCATTTTCTTTGTTCATATTGATGTTCACTTGTTTTCCTCCTTCTTTTATATATTAATTTTAACATGTTTCTTTATAGTTTTACAGTATATACTGTCTTTTTGCATAAATTTCAATCAGCATCACTCATACTTGAATTTATGAGGCTTACAGGTTAAAATATCTATTATCCATAGACCTTATAAATAAATTGAAAGGTACCCTACCGATGAAACTTGTTACATGGAACGTAAATGGCCTAAGGGCCTGCATAACAAAGGGCTTTTTTGAGTTCTTTGAGAGCGTGAACGCTGATATATTTGCCGTACAGGAAACAAAACTTCAACCGGAACAGATATCCATAGACCCCGCCGGCTATGAACAATATTGGAACAGCGCGGAAAAAAAAGGTTATTCTGGAACGGCCGTTTTTACAAAAAACACGCCCTTATCCGTAAGCTACGGAATAAATAAACCCTATCATGATACCGAAGGCAGGGTCATAACGCTTGAATACGATAACTTTTTCTTTGTAACCGTCTATACTCCGAATTCTCAGCGTGAGCTCATGCGCCTTCCTTATCGCATGGAGTGGGAGGAAGCGTTCCTTGAATACCTTAAAAAGCTCGATGAGAAAAAGCCTGTGATAATATGCGGTGATATGAATGTAGCCCATAATGAAATAGACCTTAAAAATCCAAAGTCCAACAGACGCAACGCAGGCTTTACGGATGAAGAGCGCAACTGTTTTTCAAGACTTCTTGACAATGGATTCACAGATGCGTTTCGCCATCTCTACCCCGATAAGATCGAATACACCTGGTGGAGCTATATGGCCAATGCCAGGGCTAAGAATATTGGTTGGCGTATCGATTATTTTGTCGTAAGCGATCGCATAAGCGGCAATCTTACCGATTGTAAAATACTCCCCGAAATAATGGGAAGCGATCACTGCCCGGTAGAGCTCATCATAGAGCTTTAACAAACGCTTGAAAGGTATCTTTTTAATTGAAACAGTTTGAGCTTCAAAATATAACCTTTACATATCCGGACGCTGAAAAGCCTGCGCTTTGCGATATAAGCCTTGATATAGACGCGGGCGAATTCATAGTGCTCTGCGGCGCTTCCGGCTGCGGCAAGAGTACGCTTTTACGCCAGCTTAAACCCTGCCTTGCGCCTCATGGCAAGCTTAGCGGCTCAATACGCTATAATGGGATTCTCATAAACAGCGCCGAGCTCGATCAAACCGAGATAGGCTTTGTGATGCAGGATCCTGAAAAGCAGATAGTCACCGACAAGGTGTGGCATGAGCTTGCCTTTGGCCTTGAGAATATGGGGCTTGACAATGAATCCATCAGGCTTCGCGTAGCGGAAATGTCAAGTTTTTTTGGCATAAACTCTTGGTTTCATAAAAAAACAAGCGAGCTATCCGGCGGACAAAAGCAGCTCCTTTCGCTGGCTTCGGTCATGGCTATGCATCCGAAGGTCATCATACTTGATGAACCAACGGCGCAGCTTGATCCCATAGCCGCCGATGAGTTCATAAATACAGTAAAAAAACTAAACCATGAGCTTGGTATAACTATAATACTCTCAGAACACAGGCTGGAAACGCTTTTTCCGATATGTGACAGACTCATAGTTATGGATAAAGGAAATATCCTATCGGATTGCAGCCCAAAGGATTCAGTAAAGCGCCTTGGCAGAGATAGGCTGGGCTTCATGCCCGCATCTGTGCGCATATATGCAAGTCTCTGCGGCGATTTAAATGAAAATGTGCCGCTTACGGTTCGTGACGGCAGAAAATTTATATCAAAGTTGGTCACAAAAAAAGCTGTACTTCCCATGATAAAAGCAAAGCATTCCGAAAAAGAGCCTCTGCTTTCCATGAAGAATGTATGGTTTAAATACGAAAAAAACGAACCGGATATACTTAAGGGATTCGATCTTTACGCCTATCCCGGAGAGATACTCTGCGTTTTCGGCGGCAACGGAGCCGGAAAAAGCACCGCGCTTGCCGTAGCGTGCGGTCTAAAAAAGCCCTATCGGGGGCAGGTCAGGTTCATGGGCAAAGATATAGCCAAAACGAATCCAAGGGAGCTATATAATAAAGGGATAAGCGCTCTCATGCAAGATCCGCAGTGTCTTTTTGTGGAGCAAACGGTAGCGGAGGATCTTGCCATGATGCTGAGCGGTCTTAAAAAGGATGAGGTCAATAGCAAAGCCTGGGAGGTGGCAGAGCTGATGGATATAGCACATCTTATGAGATCGCACCCTTATGATCTCAGCGGAGGCGAGCAGCAGCGTGCTGCCATAGCAAAGGTTTTGCTTACAGAGCCAAAGCTCATGCTTCTGGATGAACCGACCAAAGGCATGGATGCGGAATTTAAGGATCATTTTGCAAAAATACTTAAAAAGCTTACACAAAAAGGCATTGGCATAGTCCTTATTTCCCACGATCTTGAATTTTGCGCGAAACATGGGGACTATTGCGCCATGTGCTTTGATGGGAGGCTTGTTTCATACGGTACGCCTCAGGAGCTGTTTTCCGGCAATACCTTCTATACCACGATGGCAAACAGGATATCAAGAGACTATATAGACAATGCCATAACGGCAGAAGATGTTATTGCGGCATGTCTGGAGCAACAAAATGGAAAGGTTTGATGTAACTGAGATCAGAAAAAGCCGCATACTTAGAACCGAAGGCAAGCTTCGCCGAGTAATATCCGCTATATTGATGGTGATAGTGATCCCGGCGATAATGGCCATTGGGCTTTTTGTATGGGATGACAGGCAGTATTTTTTGGTATCCATATTGATACTTATCTGCTCCATGCTTCCATTTTTCATGCGATTTGAACGCAGAAAACCGAAAACTCGTGAGCTTGTCGTGATCGCCGTAATGGTCACGATAGCTGTAGTAGGAAGAGCTGCCTTTTATATGGTGCCACAGTTTAAACCGGTAGCAGCAATCGTGATAATAACCGGCGTTGCCTTTGGAGCTGAAGCGGGCTTTATAACGGGAGCATTATCCGCTTTCACTTCAAACCTGCTATTCGGTCAGGGACCATGGACTCCATGGCAGATGTTTGCTTTCGGTATGATCGGCTTCATTGCGGGTCTTCTATTTAAAAATGAGATCAAAACAAAGCTTTCACTTTTATGCCTCTGTATTTACGGTGCGTTATCAACATTTGTAATATATGGCGCTTTGCTTGATACCGCTTCCGTGTTTATGACCGCAAGCAAGGTAACATTTGAAATGCTGCTTGCAACATATATATCGGGTATTACCTTTAATCTCATACATGCGGCAGCGACAATATTCTTTCTCGTCATACTTGCAAGACCTATGTTAAAAAAGCTGTGCCGCATAAAGATTAAATACGGCATAATAGCAAAGGATGATAAATAAAAAATGACCCGGCACAATAAAATGCCGGGTTTTTTATGCGAGCAAGCAATAAGCCGAGTTCTGTCTAAGTGCGGTCATCTATCTGGAACCATAGTCGCCTATGGCTTCAAGCGATTACAGGGAGCTTGACGAGCAACCATTAAATGCTCCCAATTCAATCTTGCACCGGGTGGGGTTTACAGGGCGGACAAGTCGCCAGGCCGCCGGTGAGCTCTTACCTCGCCTTTCCATCCTTACCGCAAACTGCGGCGGTTTATTTCTGTTGCACTTTCCTTGAAGTCGCCTTCACCGGATGTTATCCGGCACCCTGCTCTGTGGAGCTCGGACTTTCCTCCCGCGCTTTATATCACGGGCGACCGCATGGCTTACTCACTACAAAAACATTATTATCCCAACTGCTGAGGTATTATTATTCTACCACAGTTTTCGCATGTTACAATATCATTTCCAAGATTAAGCCTGGAGATAAGCGTTGTAGGCAGCGACATATTGCATCCGCCGCATTGATTATTTAACGTAAGCGATACAATAGGCGGCGTATGCCTTTTTACCACCCCCACATATTTTCGAACAAGCGTCTCAGGAAGCTCCTTCTGCAAATTCTCTGCAGCGGCTTTTGCTGCCGCCAACCTTGCTTTTGCCTCCTCACGCTCTTTTTCGCATATTGCTACACAATCACTGCGTTCTTTTGTGAGGTTGCGCCCTTTTTTTGTGAGCGCCGCTATCTCATTTTTGGCTTTTTCAACATCTTCTATAACACCTATAAGCGTCCTATAGAGATTTCTTATGCTTGAAAGCAGCTTTTCCATGGACTTACGCGCTTCGGTAACCTCATCAGCTGTTACCTGCGAGTCATTTTTTATAAGCTCAAACTCCGAAACCTCAAGGTCATACTTGTATTCGATCTCCGCCATAGAGCCGCGAAGCTCGCCTATTCTTGCCATAGAGGCATCAATACGAAGCTGTATCGTATTGATTTGTCCTTTAGTAGCGGTAATAGCCGCTTCTAATCTTTTCTTTTTAACGCTTGCTTCGGTGGAATCAAGCTCACTTTTAACATCACAATATGCCTGATAAGCGTTGTGATAAGCTACAAGCGCATCTAAATTACTCATGAGTAGCCCCATTTCTCCGCCGAAGATTAAACCTGAAGACGCTCTCGGCGGTAAGCGGCTTTGTTTTAAACCATACACCGCCTAACTTCCCATTAAGATAAATTAAATAGACCACAGCGGAGTACGATTTGAAACTGCTAACTTATATTGTACACCATTTGTTTGGTTTTGTAAACGCCTAACAAGAGATTTTAACACTATAGTTTCAGTCTCAAAATGTCCTGCAACTATAGCGCACAGGCCTAAATGCATCGCATCTATCGCCTGAGAATGCTTCATCTCCCCTGTAATCAGCACATCTGCACCGAGCGCCTGCATTTGGCTTACACAGCTTCCGCCGCTTCCACCTATCACGGCTACGCTTTTAATAATACGCCCCGCTTCTCCGCATACACGCACCTTTGTAGATAATTTTTCTTCAACATGTATCGAAAGCTCATAAAGCGTCATAGGGCTTTCAAGCTCGCCAATGCGCGCAAGGCCATCTACGCCTACCGCTTCAGTATTTACAAGCTCTAAGCTTTCCGCAATACAGTCGTTTACGCCATAGCAAGCGCAATCAAGGTTGGTATGCATAGCAATGTGGCCTATGTTATTCTTTATAAGCCTGAATACAGCCATTGTCTCCGGCATATCGGGCAATATGCGCTTCACAGGTGAAGTAAGCAGCGGATGGTGAGTAATAATCATATCTGCACCAAACTCGATTGCCTCCTCTATAACGGGAAGCGTACAGTCAAGAGCGACAAGCACTTTATTTATATCGTCTTTTAATGTGCCGACTATAAGTCCCACATTATCATAATCATACGCAAGTGCCTTTGGCGCAATATTTTCGCAAACGATAAGAATATCACAAAGCTTCATAAGTTATGACCATAACTTTCATGCAGCGAAAGCCTATGCTTTTGCTGGGCGAAAGTTTCCTTTCTTGTGGAATGAAAATCGGTTTGAAGATTTATTTTCAAACCTTATCCTGAAATAATGCTTAATTATACCATATCTCAAGCTAAACTCAAATGGATACAAGTGCTGAATATGTATGTATATGGCTTGCGGTTTGTGGTATAATGCTCTAAAAAAATTTGGAGGCCTGCTATGGATTATATAATACTCGCTCTGCTTATAATCATTATAGGCATGATAGCCATAATTTTTATAAAACAGAAGAATCAGGATAGCTCTGATAGGCTATTAGGCATAGTAAACATGATGAGCGAGCTTGACAGAAGGATTTTTGACGAATTAAAGCTTTTGCATAATGAGCTTTTAAACAGTTCCATACATAGCCTTAACATCACCGCAGAAAGACTTGAATCCGGCAAACAAAGCATGCTTGAACGAATCGAATCCACGGAACGTCTATACAGGTCAAGCAGCGATGCCCTGCGTGAAATGCTCTCGCATCAGGTCAAAAGCACAAGCGAAAGTATAAACGCAAGCAACAGATCAATAGACGCAAGACTTTTACAACTTCAAAATCAGATAGCCACCATGACGCTTGAAACAGAACAACGCCTTGAGCAAATACGAAAAACCGTAGCGGGTCAGTTGCTTGATATAAGAAACGATAACGCAAAGCAGCTTGAACAGATGCGTAAAACGGTAGATGAAAAGCTGCAAACTACCCTTGATGAACGTCTTACCAAGTCATTCGGGCTTGTTTCAGAAAGGCTTGAGCAGGTAAACAGGGGTATAGGAGAAATGCAGAGTCTTGCGGCGGATGTAGGCAGTTTAAAACGTGTGATGACGGGCGTTAAGACAAGGGGCAATCTTGGAGAAGTGCAGCTTGGCGCGATAATCGAGGATATGCTCTCCCCTGAGCAGTTTGAACGCAATTTTACCGTAAGGCCAAATAATCGTGTAGAGTTTGCCATAAAGCTCCCGGGCGATGATGAAGCCGTTTATTTGCCTGTGGATTCAAAATTTTCCATGGAGCCCTACGAGCGACTTCTTATCGCAAGCGATGCCGGGGATAAAGCCGCTATGCTATCCGCATCAAAGGAGCTTTTTGACCGCATAAAGAGCTTTGCTAAAGATATATCCACAAAATACATATTGCCCCCAAAGACAACCGATTTTGCTATAATATTCCTCCCCTCTGAAGGATTATATGCCGAAGCGGTGCGCCTTGGACTTTTAGATACGCTTCGCCGTGATTACAATGTCACGCTTACAGGCCCCAGCACCATGGGTGCGCTTTTAAACAGCCTTCAGATCGGCTTTAGAAGCTATATCGTTCATAAGCGCAGCGGCGAAGTATGGAATGTTCTTCAGGATGTTAAGAAAGAATTTTCTACATTTGCGGATGCGCTTGAAGCCACTCAAGATAAGCTAAGCAGAGCAAGCGATGACCTTGACAAGCTTGTTGGCACAAGGACACGAGCCATGAAGCGTAAGCTTCGTGCCATAAGCGATGCTGGTGATGACGTAAAATTCATAGAAGGGAGCGTTTCCGCCAATGATAAAGCTTGAACCTCGTCTTTTTGAGCTTTGCGATATGGTACGGGGATATAGCTGTGTTGCCGATATCGGGTGCGACCATGGGCGACTTTCCTGCGCACTCCTTCAAAGCTTTGATATAAAGCGTGTGATCGCCGCCGACATAAGTGAGACATGCCTGCAAAAAGCTCGCAAATTGGCTGAAAAGTGCGGACTTTTGAGTAGAATTGATATAAGATGTGGGGATGGCCTTTCTGTACTTTGCGCAGAAGAAGCTGATGCGGTCATAATTGCCGGCATGGGAGGTGAGCTTATTTCTAATATACTCGAAAATTCCAAAAACACAGCAAAACATATAAAAAGATTTGCCTTTCAGCCAATGCGGGGCATTGAAAAACTAAGACGTTATCTCTATAATAACGATTACCGTATAATAAAGGATAAAATTATAAAAGAGGGGCGCCATTGGTATCAGCTTATTTGCGTGGAACACGGAACTCCCCTACCCATACCACAGGGTTTTCCGCCTGACCTGTTTCTTCTTGGGTATGTCTCCTTTACAGATGAGGAGAAATATCTTCCCGAATACCTTGATTTTCTTATTAAAGCCTTTAATAAGCGCATAGATGATGCAGCACATGGGGGTTTTATACCCGAAAAACTGCTAACCGATTATGAAAATTTAAAGGCGGCAAAATCTATTGTATCGAAAATGTAAACATGAAAAAACCGGCAAAAGCTGCCGGTTTTTATCCGCATATGACATTATTTCATGCCGTAGCGCTTCTTGAAACGATCAACACGTCCGCCGGTGTCAACAAGCTTCTGACGTCCGGTGTAAAAGGGATGGCACTTGGAGCAAATTTCAACCTTAAGCTCACCCTTAACAGAACCGGATACGAATGTTTCACCACATGCGCAGCGTACGATTGACTCACCATAGCTGGGATGGATTTCCTTCTTCATGATAAAACTCTCCTATTATTTATTGCTTGGCGCAGAGCGATTAGCCGCCCTCCTGCTGCATAAGTGTGAGGGGAATCACACTTGCTGAGAAAGCTACACTCAACTTAAGTATTTTACCTCATGCTCCGCACCATTACAAGGGGATTTTTTCAATATATTTTAATTTGTGCGCATTTCATTAATATATCCGCCACCCGTCCCATTTACCCCTTGAAGAAATTCCGTTTTTTGAGTATGCTATAGTTGTAAAATTCGTGTAATGCAAGGAGAACGTATCACATGGCAATTAAGAATTTTGAAGAGCTTATCGCATCCGTAAAGGGCGGCCCCAAAAAAACCGTTGCACTCGTACAGGCAAATGACGCTCATGCCCTTGAAGCGGTAATAGAAGCTCAAGATATAGTAAACGCTATTTTAGTTGGCGATCCTGAAAAAATCCGCGCGGAACTTTCCGCCCTTGGCCAAAGCCCCGACCTTTTTGAAATAGTTTCCGTTCCCGAAGGAATGCACCCAAGCGTATGCGCCGCTAATCTTATAAATGACGGTAGAGCCGACTTCCTTATGAAGGGAAAGATCATGACAGGCGATCTGCTGAGGGGCGTACTTTCACCCGAGGCAGGTCTTCGCACCGGCGGCCTTATGAGCCATATCATAATCACCGAAGTTCCAGCATATCATAAGCTTTTATGCGTTACCGATGGAGGAATGTGTACATATCCCGATCTTGAAAAGAAAGTTGACATAGTAAAGAACGCAGTCGGCTTCTTCAAGGGGCTTGGATATGGCACCGTAAATGTAGCTGCTCTTTGTGCTATAGAAACCGTAAACCCCAAGATGCCGGAAACCGTACATGCTGCGGAGCTTAAGCAAATGAGCCTTAAAGGTGAACTTGGCGACTGTTATGTTGAAGGTCCTATATCCTATGATCTTGCAATGATGCCTGAGCTCAGCGCTGTAAAGGGCTATGAGTGCCCCTGTGTGGGTGATTTTGACATATTGCTCGTACCTGAGATAGTTGTCGGGAACGTACTTGGAAAGTGCCTCACCTACACCTGCAACGGAAAAATGGCGGGTCTTGTTCTTGGCTGCAAGGTACCCATCGTACTCACCTCACGTGGCTCATCCGCGGAAGAAAAGTATAACTCCCTCGCACTTGGCGCCGGTGTTATGAACTAAGTTTGTTTGAGAAATGAGTTTGAAAATAATTTTTCAAACCGTGTTTTGTGACTTTTATGCCCTATCGGCCGCTATTTTGTGCAAGTGCAAAACCAGTTCCAATTCCACAAGAAAGGAAACTTTCGCTGCGCGGAAGTTATTATAATAAAATGCAAAGAATTCTTGTCATAAATCCCGGCTCCACCTCAACCAAGATCGCTCTTTATGAGGCAAAAGAAGGTGAAGCAATAAAAAACGTATTTACCAGATCAATCGTACATAGCGAAGATGAGCTGAAGCAATTTTCGTGGGTAATGGAGCAGCTTGACTACCGCTATGATTGTATCATAAATACACTTTTTGATGAAGGCGTTGAGCTTTCAAGCCTTACATGCGTGGTTTCAAGGGGAGGCATGATCCCGCCATGCGCTTCCGGAGCGTATCGTGTCAATGACGCGATGATACAGTACATGATGGGAAGCAAGATCGATACCCATATCTCCAACGTAGGGTGTGCCGTTGCGTATCGTTTTGAAAAGGCGCTTGGTATTCCTTCATACATATATGACCCCGTAACGGTGGATGAGCTTGACCCCATCGCCCGTATAACCGGTCTTCCGGAGCTTCCAAAGGTCAGCCGCGGTCATGCGCTCAACTCGCATGCAATGGCGCATCGTTGTGCAAGGGATATAATGCATAAGCCCCTTTCTGAGTGTACCTTCATAGTGCAGCATCTGGGCGGCGGATGCAGCGTATGGCTGTTTAAGGGCGGCAGAGCTATAGACATGTACTCGGATGATGACGCGGGATTTGCGCCGGAGCGCTGTGGCAAGCTTCAGGCCATGAATCTTATCAAGCTTTGCTATAGCGGTAAATACACATTATCCGAAATAACCAAAAAAGTGCGCGGCAATGCTGGTCTTAGAGCTCATCTCGGTACAAGCAATGCCGTTGAAGTTGAAAAAATGATAGAGAGCGGCAACGAACACGCCAAGCTCGTATACGAAGCGCTTGCGTATGGCGTTGCAAAGGGTATAGGAGACCTTGCAACAGCAGTTTGCGGAAAGGTTGACCGTATCATACTTACCGGCGGTCTTTCCCACTCTAACATGCTGACAGGATGGATCAAAAAGCGGGTGGAATTCATAGCTCCCGTTGAGATAATGGCAGGTGAATTTGAGATGGAGGCTTTAGCCGAAGGTGCGCTGCGCGTAATGCGTAAGCAGGAAATGGCGACCGAATTCTCTATCAACTAATAATAAATAATAGACCCAGAGATAGGGTGTTGTCCGTAAAACAGTTAATCCTCCGTATGGTTAAGATCATATGGAGGATTATTTTATGCCTTTTCTTCAAACTTGCTAGAAGTGAACGGTTTGTTAAGACTGTTTGCGAACAGCAAGTCCACAGGGGATAGCCGCTTTAGCGGCGCAAGGGGTGTAGCCACCTTGACGGAAGCTCGTGATGCAACATTCTCGGTCAAGCACTTTTCTTCTGCTAACGGAAAACGAAGCTTCGCAGAACGCACGATACTTCCGATAGGAGAGTGTAGAAGTTCGCCCTTTAGTTCAGAAAGGGTTTTGCGACAGCCCGATAAATTTGGTTCTATCTGCCTGCTTCAAACTTGACCTTTGAAAGATATCTACTTTCATTCATCTCTGATTTGACCTTAATCACTTGTTCCATATCAACATCATATATGTTTGCAATAGCTAAAGCGTAATAAATAACATCCCATATTTTTTCGCCTATTGTGCCTCTAATTTCATTACTGTTTTGGTCTTTCAACCCCTTTCTCATTTCAGAAGAAAGTTAGCCCACTTCTTCTGATACCTTCAAAAATAATCCTTTACCAGTTCGGGGTGATAGTCCTTTTCTTTTATGAAATTCTGCAAATATTTTATAGTTGTTTTACCATCCATGTTGTTACCTCGCTAACTTCAAATATATCTCGTTCTTTCGCTGGATCCTGTATATCAGAAAGATGCAAAGAATTCTATCACTTCCGCAGAAAAACGCCTAGAGAAGTTCATCCTTCTCCAGGCGCACTTTATACTGTTTTACGAACACTGTTCTATGTCCCGGTTTTTTTATATAACGCAAGAGTGATCAGCAAGCTTTTTATGCGTTTAACCTGTATATATACGCAAGCCCATCAAGGGTGAGCAAAGGATCCAGTATATTTATGGCGCTTGATTGCTGCGCGATAAGCGTAGACATACCGCCGGTTGCAATAACAGTCGCCTTCATCCCAAGCTCTTCAAATATGAGCCCTATTATATGCTCTACCTGACCCACATAGCCGTTTATTATGCCTGCTCGGATAGCATCCTCAGGATTGCTGCATATAATGCGATCCGGCTTTATAAAATCTATCTTTGGAAGCATTGCGGCGTTTTCAATAAGCGCATCCGTGGATACGCGCATGCCCGGGCATATCACACCGCCTAAAAATTCGCCTTTTTCAGATACGACGCTAAAATTTGTAGCTGTTCCGAAATCGATGGCAACACATGGCCCTCCATACTTATAATAGGCAAAAGCAGCGTTGCACAGTCTGTCCGAGCCCAAAGCCTCAGGGTTATCGTATCGGTTTATCAGCCCGGTAGTAAGCCCCGCTCCCACTATCATTGGCTTTAGACCGCTGAAATAGAGCCTGCACATATGCTCGATCGTATAATTGATGGAAGGCACAACGGATGACATTATTATACCGTCTATAGAGCTCATGGAAAGTCCAAGATGACCGAAAAAAGCCTCCATTTGTACGCCATATTCATCGGAAGTCCTGTGTACGTCTGTAGCAAGTCTCCAGGAATGGCAAAGCAGACCTTCCCTATATATACCTACCTTAATATTTGTATTTCCTACATCAAGAGCAAGCAGCATCTATACTTATAACCATAACTTTCATATAGCGAAAGCCTCAAAAGACGGCTTCGCTGTGCAAAAGTATCCTTTCTTGTGGAGTTGAGACCGATTTTGTGCGAAAGTCGTAAAACACGGTTTGAAAAGTTAGTTTCAAACTAATCACATGCCTCCCTCTATTCCCAAAGGATGCCTTTTTGTATACTCAAACAATGCTTTTCCAACAGCGGTGCAGATAACGGCAGCAACGCCCGCTTCTATGAGTCCATTCGAAGTTACAAGGCCTATGATTACCGCAAACAGCCCCTCCGCATTCTCTGCCCCAAACGCTACACATGCCTGGTCGAATGCCAAAAGAGCAAGTGCGCCAAGCAAAAATACCGTATTTGTGAGTGCACCCGTTACCGCAGCCACCGGCATTGCAAAAAGCCTTGACTTGTCCAGCTTTGATAAACCACGATAGACCATAGATGAGAATAGGCCGGTGAGCACCCTTGGCAAAAACAGCACGCAGATTATAAGCAGCACATTGTACACTCCAAAGCCGCTATCCGTTCCAAGCACTATAGCCGCAATGGCATCCGGAGCCATAAAGCATTGTATAAGACTCGTAAGGCCGAATATAAAACCAAGGTATGCGCCACCCTTTATGCCCAGTATAAATCCACCGAGTATTACAGGGATATGCACGGTAACGATAGCAGCCATAGGAAGATATATATACCCAAGCGATGTTAGCCCTAAAAGCAGTACGATCGCAGTAAACATAGCATATATCACCAGCTTTTTAATCGAGTTTGACTTCATAGTAATAACCATAACTTTCGCATGGCAAAAGTTTCCTTTCTTATGGAATTAGGACTGATTTTGTGCAGATGCAAAATCGCAGCCGGTAGGCGCCAAAAGCATAAAACACGGTTTTAAAATTTATTATCAAACTTACCTCGTTTGCATCTAATAAATGATTATAAGGTATCAACACGCTTTTGACAATAAATGCAGCGAAATATATAGCAATAGCAGGTTATATTAATTAAGATGCGATTGAAAAAAAACGTAAAGTGATGTAAAGTGTAATTTATGAAGGATCTGAATTTAAGCCATAACTTTATACCTCTTACGCCTGCTGAGCTGAAGAAAAAAGGTATCTCTCAGCCTGATTTTGTGTACGTTTCAGGCGATGCATATGTAGATCACCCATCCTTCGCCTGCGCTATAATTTGCCGTACCCTTGAAGACGCAGGCTACAGCATCGCTATCATATCGCAGCCGAACTGGAAAGACACAGAAGACTTCAAAAAATTTTCTCGTCCGAGGCTTGCGTTTTTGGTGGGCGCGGGAAACATCGATTCCATGGTAAATCACTATACAGCTGCAAAAAAAAGACGCAGCGAGGATTTATATTCACCCGGGGGAAAGGCCGGCATGCGCCCCGACAGAGCTACAATAGTGTACTGCAATCGTATAAGAGAGGCATTCCCAAAGGTTCCCATTATCATTGGCGGTATTGAAGCAAGTCTCAGGCGTTTTTCACACTATGACTATTGGGATGACGCGGTAAGGCACAGCATACTCATAGATTCGGGCGCGAACATACTCTCATTTGGAATGGGCGAACGCTCCATGCTTGAGATCGCAAGTGCGCTAAATTCGGGAATGGATATAAGCGACATAGATTCCATACCCGGAACATGTGTTGCAAAAAGCGATATATCGGGCATGAAGGACTATGTGCTCATTCCTTCGCATAATGAGGTATCCTCCGATAAGCATGCATATGCAAAGGCTTTTATGATGCAGCAACGTGAGCAGGACGCAATACGCGGTAAAGTACTTGTGCAAAATCAGGGAAAGATGTACTTGATACAAAATCCCCCGGCAAAGCCTCTAACTGAGGCGGAGCTTGACAGAGTATACGAGCTTCCCTATACCCGCCTTCCCCATCCTTCATATAAGGAACCTATACCGGCCTTATCCGAGGTCAAATTTTCGCTTACATCCTGTCGTGGCTGCTTTGGAGGCTGCTCCTTTTGCGCTCTCACCATGCATCAGGGTCGTTTTATATCCTCAAGAAGCCATGGATCGCTTTTAAATGAAGCCGTACTTCTTACAAAGCTGCCCGATTTTAAAGGCTACATCCACGATATTGGTGGGCCCACTGCCAATTTCAGGCAGCCTGCGTGCGATAAACAAAAAAAGTCGGGGCTTTGCGCCGAAAAGCAATGTCTTGGCTACTTTGCGTGCAAAAATCTTAAGGTAGATCACAGCGACTACGTTTCACTCTTAAAAAAGCTTCGGCAGGTGCCCGGTGTAAAAAAGGTATTCATACGCTCGGGAATACGCTATGACTATGTGATGTACGATAAAAACGACACATTCCTTCGTGAACTGATACTGCACCATGTCAGCGGCCAGCTTAAGGTGGCGCCCGAGCATATATCGGATCGTGTACTTGAGCTTATGAATAAGCCTGCTTCCTCACTGTATGACAGGTTCCTAAAAAGGTACTCGGATATGAACGCTAAGCTTAACATGAAGCAATATGTTATCCCCTACCTTATGTCCTCACATCCGGGAAGCGATATACATGCCGCGATCGAGCTTGCTCTATATCTTAAGCGTACAAAGCAGCACGTGGAACAGGTTCAGGATTTTTATCCCACACCCGGTACGCTTTCCACAACGATGTATTATACAGGTCTTGACCCCCGCAGCATGAAGCCCGTCTATGTACCAAAAAGCATGGATGAAAAGGCAATGCAGCGGGCTCTCCTTCAGTTTTATGATAAGAGGAACTATCCAATCATCAGAAACGCTCTAAAAAAAGCCGGCAGAGATGACCTCATAGGCTTTGATAAAAATTGTCTTGTGCCTCCGCCTGTCACAGGCAATAAGAATGCCGATCACAGGCGAAATAAAGGTGATTTTGAGCCTCAAAAAAGAGCAAAACAAAAGAAAGGCTCACAAAATTCCCGGCGTAAATAAAAATCTTATACTTTAGCGCACGATCCTCCATTTGTGCGCTTTTTTAATATCGATCATACGATCAAAAACTTTCGCGCGAATTCATCCCCGCCGCATGCCCCGCCGCATAGCATATTTCTCAGCATATAGGCATATTCATCCAGTGCCCAGAGTTTTTTTGCGGTTTCATCCGTAATTTTTTTTACATCAGCCCGAGAGGTGATAATGGGTATACCGCTATTTTTAAGCCTTAAAAGCAATTCCAAAGTATCCCTTCTCACTCCAAGCACACGCAGATAGGGAGGCTTATCAAAAGCATAAGCTGATGATTGAAGCTCCTTATCTATGCCCAATAAGACACACATGCACATTCTGCGAAGCCTTGCCAAGGTAAAACGCTTTGTTTTGATTGATGTAAGAAAGTCCTCGTAACTCTCTGCGCTTCGTATCTCCCGCATTAGCACATTCTCAAAGCCCTCGCTTACCTCCCCCATATCAAACAGCGGTTTGCCATCCTGCATAAGAAGTCTATATTTTAAAAGCAAAAGCAAGCTTTGAGAATTCCACGGCTTTACATTCAATCCGTTCATATCGTAGGGCAGATAAGGTGAGGCGGCAGACGCACCCTCCCTTAAAATAAGCTGTCTTATAAAGGAGGCGGAGGCTATATCATCGACCGGACTTACGCTATCGTGTCCTGAACCTATGCGGTCTATCGCAAGCACATCCATGCTCGGTGAAAATCGCTTCACCGCCTTTATATACTCAACTGCCAGTATGTTATTGGGACGTGAAAGCATGCTTTTATCCATTCCCATTTTTAAAAGCGCATCACCCATCGCCCTAGGATATGATTTACCGCAGGAAAGCCCCTCATGCAGCGCTTCTTTAATATTCCCATCACAGCATCCCGCCGCTGTAAGCTCTGCCATATCTGCTGCTTCCGTACCAAATGCAAGCGTATCGATAAAACCTGAAAGCAGCTTAACACCGCCGCAGGCAAACTGCTCCGCGCTGGAAAGTACAAATACTGTAGGCAGCTCCAAAACAAGACTAATACCGCTTTCAAGCGCAAGCCGCGCGCGAAGAAACTTATCAAAAAAAGCCGGCTCGCCCCTTTGCACAAAGCTTCCGCTCATCGCCGCAATACAAAAACGGCTTCCCGTCTGACGCATAGCCTCCTTTACATGATACGCATGTCCATTATGAAACGGATTGTATTCCGCAATTATACCGATAGTTCTCATATATTGATTATACCATGCCTAAGCTTTTCAGGCATAGCTATTTTATTTGTCAAAAGCCGCTATAAGCACGATATATTATTGAAATATGGGCATTTTTTCCGTACTTCTGTGTTATAATGTGATTTGGTATGGTATCATCCGTATGAAAATAAACCTAACGGAGGTTAGTTATGTCAATTATCAATACTATCAAGGAGAAAGCAAAGGCAGATAAAAAGTACATCCTCCTGCCAGAAGGCAGCGAAGAGCGTACCGTTCAGGCTGCTGAAATTATAACCAAGCAGGGAATAGCTAAGGTTGCCCTTCTTGGAAATGAAGCAGAGATCAAAGCCGTAGCCGAAAAGTTCAACGTATGCCTATGCGGCATCGATATCATCGATCCGATCCTTCAGTCCGATTTTCAGGAATATGTGTCCATGTTCTATGAAATGCGAAAGGAAAAGGGCGTGACGCTTGAAAAAGCAGAAGCGATGATGCACGATACCCTTTTCTATGCCGCCATGATGATCAAAAACGGCAAAGCCGATGGTATGGTAGCCGGCGCTATCAACACAACAGGCAACACACTTCGTCCGGGACTTCAGATAATCAAAATGGCAAAGGGTATATCCGTTGTATCAAGCTGCTTTATAATGGAGCTGCCCAATAAATCCTTTGGCGATGATGGTATTATGATATTTGCCGACTGCGCTGTAAATCCCAATCCCACCGCAGAGCAGCTTGCAGCTATAGCCATATCCTCCGCCGAAACCGGAAAAGCGCTTTGCGGCATGGATCCAAGAGTCGCTATGCTCTCATTCTCCACCAAGGGCAGCGCAAAACATGAAAACGTAGATAAAGTCCGCACTGCAACCGAGCTTGTACATCAGCTTGCACCCGAGCTTATGGTCGATGGAGAGCTTCAGGCCGATGCCGCTCTTGTTGAAAAAGTCGGACAGCTCAAATCCCCCGGAAGCCCCGTTGCAGGCAAAGCAAACGTGCTCGTATTCCCCGATCTTCAGGCGGGCAATATAGGTTATAAACTCGTTCAAAGGCTAGCCGGCGCCGAAGCGATAGGCCCGATATGTCAGGGTTTTGCAAAGCCCATCAACGACCTTTCCCGTGGCTGCAGCGTAGAGGATATAGTTTCAGTAGTAGCGATAACCGCCGTTCAGGCGCAGAATATGTGAGGTATTATCAATGAAAGTTTTGGTAGTTAACTGCGGCAGCTCGTCGCTCAAATATCAGCTGATAGATATAGATACAAAGAATGTTCTTGCAAAGGGTCTCTGTGAGCGCATTGGCATCGATGGCTCCATGCTCACCCACAAAACCCCCGATAAGGGTTCCGTCGAATATAAGGAATACATGAAGGATCATACCTATGCTATCCGCATGGTGCTTGCGGCGCTCGTGGATAAGGATACCGGCGCCATCTCCTCCATGGATGAGATAGATGCAGTAGGCCATCGCATCGTTCACGGCGGTGAAAAGTTCAGCCAGTCCGTTGTCATTACCGATGAAATGCTTCGCGTTGTTGAGGAGCTCACCGAGCTTGCGCCCCTACACAATCCCGCAAACCTCATGGGCATCCACGCTTGCAAGGCGATCATGCCAAATGTACCCATGGTAGCTGTATTCGATACCGCTTTCCATCAGACTATGCCTGAAGAAGCATACCTTTATGGTCTTCCCTATGAAGCTTATACCGAGCTTATGATAAGAAGATATGGCTTCCACGGTACCTCCCATAAGTATGTAACCGGCCGCGCTATCGAAATGCTTAACATGGATGCTGCCGATACACGTATAATCACCTGCCATCTTGGAAACGGCTCCAGCATAACGGCTGTTAAGGGCGGACAGTCCATAGACACATCCATGGGCTTTACTCCCCTTGAAGGCGTACCCATGGGAACTCGCTGCGGCGATATGGATCCCGCTATCGTAACATACCTTATGGATAAACTTGGGCTTGACACCGCCGGTGTAAACGCCTATATGAACAAAAAGAGCGGCGTGCTTGGTATCTCCGGAGTTTCGAGCGACTTCCGTGACCTTGGTGATGCAGCCAAGGCCGGTAATAAGCGTGCAGCTGCGGCACTCAGCACATTTGCTTACAATGTTAAGAAATATATCGGTTCCTATGCCGCTGCCATGAATGGTGTCGATGCGATAGTATTCACGGCAGGCATTGGCGAAAACGACCGAACAATGCGTGAAACCATACTAAAGGGTCTTGATTATCTTGGCGTTGACGTTGATTTTGACTACAATATGAGCTGCCCGCGCGGTGAAGAGGTCGTAATAAGTAAGCCCGACAGCAAAGTAAAGGTATTCGTCATCCCAACCGATGAGGAGATGATGATAGCTCATGATACCGCGCGCCTTGTAAAATAATTTGCAAAAACAGCGTCATAATATAAAGTATTGAGGTCTTTTATCATTGATTTTATTTAAAAGGCCTCCTATATCAAATTATATGATGTAAAGCTGTTGACAAAATCTTTACATACAGATAAAATTAGTAAGTTGCGAGGTATTATTATGAGGCTTAATGTTTCATTACAGCTAAAAGTCCCGGGAAACGTTGGACACTCCACTATATCCCAGAAGCTGCCCGACTTTGAGTACGGCGGACGGATCATCAGGTTCGCAAGCCCTTCATTGGTAGATGTTTCATATGTCTATGATGGAAATTTACTTTCGGTGCATGGAAAATTTGCCGCAGAGCTTATATCCGAGTGCGCGCGCTGTTCTGAAACATTTAATGAGCCGCTTAGCTTTGAATTTCATGAGCAGTTTAAGCGTGAAGTCAGTGAAGATGAGCTTGGTGAGCTATATCCCTATTCAGGCGATACGATAGATATCGATGCCATGCTCCATGATAATATCCTGCTCAATCTGCCCATAAGCAGTATATGTCAGGAAAACTGCCTGGGCAAATGCCCACAATGTGGGTGTAACCTTAATAATACGCAGTGTTCATGCGCCCCGCAAGAGGAAGCGCCTAAAACGGATGGCGATACATATTATCCGTTTGCGGGACTCATGGACTTGCTTACCGACAATGAGGAGGAGGTGTAATTATGGCAGTCCCGAAAAGAAAAACTTCAAAAGCGAGACGTGATTCCCGTCGCTCTGCGAATTGGAAGTTGTCCGCTCCGGGTATCGTAGAGTGCCCGAAATGCCACGAGCCCAAGCTGGCCCACAGAATGTGTAAGCGTTGCGGTTACTATGGCAATACCATGGTCATGAATGTTGAAGAAAAGTAATTTTCTGTCATTCCCAGAAAAAAGAGCTTCTTAGCACAGGGCTGTGAAGCTCTTTTCTTATTTTCGCTTATTTCCAAAGGGGTGACGGATAAAGCCCCTTTTCCCTCATATCGCATATTGCCTTAACGACACCCGGCTTATCATCCTTGTGGGTTACTCCTATCCACTTGTCAGGCGATATAAGCACATCCACCGTAAGCCTTCCCGCTTCAAGCGCCCTTCTTACCGCCTCAGGCAGATGATCCTCGCATTTAAGCGGATTTTTGACTATATTCTCATTTAAGAATTTAGGCGTTTCCCTTATTATTTCATCGAGTATTCCGTGGTTGAATGCCCAGAAGTTCATCGACACTGTAGATTCAGGCGGAAGCTCTATAAGCTCCCCGGATGCGTCAGGATATGCAGCGCCCCCTTGGGTCTTCACTATCCCTAGACGCTCATGTATCGTTATGAGTTTGCCATCCTTTACTTGGCATACGCCGCGATTCACGCTGCCATTGTCGGTCAATGTCTCCATAAGTTTGTAACCGATTATAGCATGCTCATTCGCTCCATGATGGGTGCTTAGAAAATCGAACGCAAGCTTAAACGCGGTATCGCAATAAAAATCATCGCAGTTTAATACCACGAACTGATCCTCTATCATATCCGCAGCACACATCACCGCATGAGCCGTTCCCCAGGGCTTTACTCTATCCTTTGGTATCTCTATTTCCGCCGGAAGCTTATATAGCTCCTGATACGCATAACGCACACGTATCGCCTTTTCAATGCGTTTGCCTACAAGGTTTTTAAAATCCTCCTCTATTTCCTTCTTAATAATGAATATCACATCTTCAAAACCGGCTTTTATTGCGTCAAACACTGAAAAATCCAGTATCGCACTTCCAAATTGATCCATGGGATCCATTTGCTTAAGTCCACCGTAGCGACTTCCCATGCCTGCTGCAAGTATAACTAAAGTTGGCTTCATAAAATTACTCCTATCTCCAAAAAGACTACGCCATGTGGCTCATAAGGATATTATATGCCTATTATCAAACTATCACAAGTATAATTTGACAAAAAACCACAAGCAGTCACTTCCGTCACAGCCTTGCCGATTACCCGCTCTCTGTGGCTTTATCACGCTCGTGACCTTGCAGCCTTGCGATCCGGCAGGCGATCCGTCAAGATGTTTTTTCGTTCTTACATCAGGCTGCAGCAGCCGATCTGCTCAAGGATCAGATTCACCTGATTTTTAACCTTGGTAATAAGTAATTTTAGCCGTTGCAATTCCTCTGATAAGTATTTATCAGGGATATCATTTTCGCCATAGGGCTGACCCCATTGCGCATTATCCCACAATCCATTATGCGCATAAATAGAAAAATAAAATGAGGTTTCTGATTTACTTACTATTGCCATAATTGGAATGTGGCTCTCCTTCTCCGTATACTTCTGATAGTATGCATATAGAGTTGGATGAACTTGGCTATTAAACGACAGCAGAAAAAATACATTATCAAACCGCTCACTTGAATTTTTGACGCATTCCGAGTATATCCACGGCGCATACAGCAAGCCGGCAAGCAGATCATTGTTATGCTTTTTGGCAACAAGCTTCCAGTAGGCCTCTTCTTCTTTCATTTTCTGCTCAAATTCGTGTGGAAATAGCAGGTCATACTCCTGATGTGGGCAGTTAAAGCCATGCCACTTTCTATAAGGCTGTGTAGCGTCTACCAGAATATATCCGTCTTTCTCCTTCACCGCAGCGCAGATGTGGTCTTGCGCGTCACCATAACAGTCCTTGTGGACATATGCATATCGAGCATCAAAATTCAATGCTGACAGCACCGAAACCACCAGATTGGAATAATCACCACATGTTCCGGCCTTCATTGAAAGTACATCTAAATCGCCGCGTTGCAATGGAAAAAATGGAGCATTTAAGCGGCTATATGCAACATTATCATCAAACCAGGCTAATAAATTTCTGCAAATCGATCTAATATCGGTACTGCCTTGAGAAATATTACCGGCAAAATCAAGTATGACTTTATCATTTGGGTGGATATATTCCATAAATATGATCACAGCTTTCGCATGGCGAAAATTTCCTTTCTTGTAAGATTTGGACTGTATCTTGGCTGGTAGACTGCGAAAGTCACAAAATATGGCTTTATTCCAAATTAGAGTGCTCGCGCATCATTCCCAATAGTAAAAATTTAAAACACAAAGCACTCATGGCACACATTTTGTGCATCATAAGTGCTTTTTGGGTTTTTCTCCTAAAAGGACATATAAAGCCGTTACTCAGGTTTTCTGATATAAAGCACACCGAGGCACACGGGACCGCAATGGCTTGATATGCTACAGCCCGCATAGGTCTTCTCCACCTGCTTAAAGTTCGCGTTCCTCAAAACAGCGTCATATGCCATTTGAACGGCCTCCTTTGAGGTTCCTGAAGCATAGGTAACAAATATCCTATCCTCCAAAAGGTCATCTCTTCGGGCAAGCTTATCTGCTACATACTCGCTAAGCACCTTTTCAAAGCTCCCGCGATACTTTTTGCCAACTGCCATTACGCCATTTTTTACCTCAATACAAGGTTTAAGCTTTAAAAGGTTTGCTCCAAGCGCAGCCACCGCTGAACATCTACCACCTTTTTTTAGATAATCAAGCTTATCTATTATAAAGCTCGCTTCAACATATTTTGTAAGCTCCTGCATCCGTTCATGGATCATAGCTGCGCTCATACCTGACATGGCAAGCTTTGCGCTTTCTATAACTATGTGTCCGATCCCGGTAGAAAGATTTCGTGAATCCACAACATAGACCCCATTAAAATCCTTAGCGGCAATACACGCATTTTGATAGCATGCAGACATTTCTGAGCTGATAGTCACATGAACAAGCTCAGAACCATCACTCGTTAGTCTGGAAAAGAGTTCCACATAATCGGCAACGCTTACAGCCGCAGTCTTGCAGAGATTTCCGGTTTCATTAAAATAAGCAAATATATCAGTCGGCATTATATCAATACCGTCTAAGAATTCCTCTGAGCCTTTTAAAATGTGCAGCGGTTGAATTATAATATTATACTTTTCAATTAGCTCCTCGGATAGATCGCAGGTGCTGTCCGCGCTGACCTTTACCATACTTTTCCTCCTCATAACCGCATTTTTATTCTGTATTATACTCAAGCACCGATGCAATGTCAAACTCATGAAGTCACTTTTTCCCCATTTTTACAGAATTGTGCATATTTTGCTATATGTATATGAGAAATGAAAGTGTCACAGTCTATTAGCAGCGATTTTCTCGAGCGCAAAGTTCACGGTGAAGGAAATTTTGGCTCCCAAAAGGTTGTGGTCGTAATCATTGATCAGGCTGCTTTTTAAAAAATCTTATCACCGCCAGTACGCATAAAAAAGCGCCAAATCCATGTCTTAAAAAATCCGCGTCCAATATATAGGCTATGATAGCTCCTATAGCACCCCCCACAAGGCCGCACAGCATTAAAAACAGGGTTCTCTTTAGCTCAATGCGCCCCTCCTTTTTGTGTACTATAAGCGCAGCAATGGCTGTAGGTATAAACACAACCATATTTATAAATTGAGCGCTATGCTGTGGTAATGCGCATATGAGGGTAAGCGCGGGTATTAGTAAGGTTCCTCCGCCCATCCCCATGCCTGCCAGCACCCCAGAAATAAGAGCGCAAATGATATAAACCACCCACATACTTACATAAAAAGCATAAACCCTCCGGCCACAAGCATAAGGCCGGCAAAGAGTTTATTTATAACATTAAAGCTTAGCTTTCCAAGGAGTTTTGCTCCAAAGAATCCTCCAATAAGAAACGCCGGAGCAACATATATAAGCGAATGCATATCCCCAACCCCATTAATCAGATATACAAGCATACTGACTACCGATATGGGGAGTATTACGCTTATGGCGCTTGCATGCGCTTTATCGGGCGTAAACCCATATACCCTTTCGAGCGCGGGTACGGCTATCATGCCTCCACCTGCACCGAAAATTCCATTTATAAGGCCGATCAAGCCTCCTATTAAAATACCTTTTAGATTCTCTTTCTTCTTCATATCCATAGCTTGTGTAGATAAACGTATTTTTACGCTGTATAAACAAAAGGTAGCTTGTCAATAATAGCCAATGTAAAACCAGTTTACCGAAAGGGGATTTTTCATGAATTACGATGATTTTGAAATCAATGACAAAAAGGATAAGAACAAAACTGCAAAAAAAGACGGTTCTTTCAAGTTATCTCAATTTTTTAAGGCAAATGGCCTGTATATTATGCTTGTTTCATGCCTGATTATCGTAGGCGTTGCAGCTGCGTTTTTGTTTACAGAAGAAGACGGAGGAAACGGCGATCCAACACCCATGCTTTCACCATCTCCACAGGATGTTTCATCAGATCTTAGCCAGAGACTTGATGATATAATAATGCCTACTCCGTTTGGTACCGGCGCTATACCCCATTCTCCTACCGGCTCACCGCAGCATACACCGTCTGTAACGCCGAACGGTACACATTCGCCTTCTACCTTGGCGCCGATTACGCCAAAGCTTTCAGCGCCATGCGATGGTGAAATAATATGGGGATTTGCAGCAGATGAACTTATCTACTCTGAAACGCTAAATCACTGGACTACGCATCATGGGGTTGATATAGCAGCTCCTGTCGGTACAGAGGTCAAAGCCATAGACGCAGGCGAGGTTGCCGAAGTATATACGGATGATGAGTTTGGTGTCACTGTAGTCATAAGTCATCAAAATGGCCATACAACCGTTTATTCAAACCTTAAGATCGAAACACCGGTTCAGGTAGGCGACAAGGTAGATGCGGGCGAAGTAATAGGTCAGGTCGGAGAGACCGCTGTTGCCGAATGCGGCATGCAGAGCCATCTTCACTTTGAATATTATGTAAACGGCGAAGTTACCGATCCCAGGCTGTACGTTATCTTCTGAAGGAAATTTAAATATTTGGCAGTATAAGTATATGCATAAAAAAGCACCTTGCTCATGCGTAAAAACATGGGCAAGGCACTTTTAAGCCTTTTTAAAGAACATGTTCGGGTATATGCTTTCTTCTCATCAAGTCCACTATTATAGCAGCAGGATCCGCATTTTCATACATGATGCGGTACGCAGCTTCCGCTATAGGCATTTCGATATTAAGCTTATCCGCGAGCATTATTGCCGACTTTGCGGCATAATAGCCTTCTACAACAGCGCCTACCACATCCATAGCTTTTTTGGCAGTATTTCCTTCGCCTATTAGTATTCCTGCTCTTCTGTTCCTTGAATGCATAGAAGTACATGTAACGATCAGATCACCCATCCCGGCAAGTCCGGAGAGTGTTTCACGCCTGGCACCCATTGCTATACCAAGCCTTGCTATCTCCTCCAGTCCGCGTGTAATAAGAAGAGCCTTGGTATTATCTCCACAGCCTAAACCATCGCTTATTCCTGCGCATACCGCTATTACATTTTTCAAAGCGGCACCAAGCTCTACACCGATGACATCGCTTCCTGTGTATACCCTAAAGCTGTCGCTGCTGAATACTTCTTGTATGAATTTGGCTATTTCTTTATCTACGCAGGCAGCAACGACACCTGTGGGAATACCGCGCCCCACCTCTTCAGCATGCGAAGGACCCGATAAAGCAACAATCGGTCTATTTATTTCACTCTGCGCTATCTGCGACATTCTAAGACCTGTATCGGACTCTATACCTTTTGTCAGTGAAACGATAATACTGTCATCATCTATGTAAGGCGCGACCGTATGCGCAACGGACCGCATGGCATATGATGGCGGCACTAAAACCACGACTTTATTATTGGAAATGCGCTCACAATCGGATGTGCAATTTATCGACATTGGTATCTTAATGCCAAGAAGCCTTGGATTTTCGCGATTTTCTCTTATAACGGCACTTTCTTCCTCTGTGTAAGACCAAAGTGTAACAGCATGGCCGTTATTATTTAAAAGCACAGCAATGGCTGTACCCCAGCTTCCGCTGCCAACTACCGCAATATTCATTATTGCCCTCCATATTAAAATAAGTTTAATCGTATTCATATTAACACACTTAAAGGTGTAATACAACGGCCATATAGGTCTTAGAAAATTTAAAAATGATTCTTGCATTATTTTTGAATAGCTGTTATACTAAATAAGTGGCTTGGATGCTTTTGAAATGGTAGTAAATTAGCTAATAGAAAATGTCAGATTGTATGTAGCGTTATTATAGCGCTTTGACATTAAGCTTTTCCCGGTCGCATTTGTACAGCATTTTAAATACGGCGAGGTATCGAAGTGGTCATAACGGGGCTGACTCGAAATCTTCTTCGTCAACGGAAGTCAATCTTCCAAAAAGCCTTTAACTGTGCGGTTTTCGGGCATCTGCCTATTTCCGCACTGCCTTGAGTTCTAACAAGAATTCTAATACAACTGAATATTTGCGTTACTCTCGCCTTATGCGAGTTAACATATACGGAGACGTATCGAAGTGGTCATAACGGGGCTGACTCGAAATCCGCTATGTATTCGGACGAGGTGTCCGTTGAAAACCCAGTAGTTATGCGGGTTTTCAGCCTTTGAAAATTTCATAATCATTTAGTGTCTGCCCTGAATGTCTGCCCTTTTTCTAAGCGGCATTCAGTGAAGATAATCATGGAGCGGTATCGAAGAGGTCATAACGGGGCTGACTCGAAATCAGTTTGTCGGAAACGGCACGTGGGTTCGAATCCCACCCGCTCCGCCAGAAAAGCCAGTAAACATGCGGGTTTGCTGGCTTTTTTCTTTTCCAAAATCTCATCAACGCTTTATTGCCCATGTGATTTTAGGGCAGACATTATACCGATACAACTCCATTCCAACCATTGGTGTTAAATCCCGCCGGAAGTGGCAGCCCTTTCTCCATAGCTTGTGCGGAAGTTACTTTCGAGGAATAGTCTAAGTGGGCATAAATGTTTGCGGTAGTATTGAAATCGCTGTGTCCTAGCCATTCTTGGATTTGCTTCATCGGTACGCCATTGGCGAGAAGCAACGATGCGCAACTGTGACGAAGATCATGAAAACGGATGCGCTTTAATCCTTTCTTCTCCAACAGAACTGAGAAAGTGCTGCTGATATAATCAGGCTTCATTCTTCTGCCTAAAGCATCTACGAACACATATCCATCGTGACTATAGTCATAACTGTTTCCGCATACTTTTTTGTTTTCCTTTTGCGCTTCCTTAACAGAAAGAAAATACTCTCTGAATTGACTGACAAGAGGAAGCGTGCGCAAACTGGATTTCGTCTTAGCTGAGTCTTGCTCAATGATTGTGACCTTGCCATCGATGTTTACACTTGTTACAGTCCTTTTGATTGTGATAGTGTTCCGCTCAAAGTCAATGGCATCCCATTTCAACCCCAAGACCTCTCCGCGACGCAAACCGTAAAATGCTGCAACGAGCACAACGAGTTCAAGCTTATGTCCTTTAAGAGCTGCAAACAGCTCCTGCATTTCATCTGCATCGTAGAAACCCGGCATAAAATCATTCTTCTTGGGACGATCCACTTTATCAGCAACATTTACGTCAATCAGATCAATCTTCATAGCATATTTGAGAGCGCTGTGGATATTGGCATGATAGTGGATGACGGTGTTTGCCTTAACTCGTTTCAGTTGTTCGGAATAGAACTGCTGAATGTGCCGAGGTTCCAGTTCCCCAAGACGAATGCTCTTTTCAGCAAAGTACGGTGCAATCGTCTTTTTCACCATCAGACAGTAGGAAGAATACGTTGCCGGTTTAATTCTCGTCTTGACGATTTCCAACCATTGCAGCATATAATCTGAAAACATCATTTCAGAACTAAGACCAGAGATGATCCTTGCAGTTTGATCCACTGGGGGCTGAAAGGTTCTTCGCAGATCCATCAATATCTTTTCTGCTCTTTTCTTATTTCCTTTTTCAGACAATCCCGTGGAAATGGACTGGCGCTTTCTTTTTCCAGTTTCGTCTGTGTAGTTTAATACACACTGATAAATTCCTCTTTTTACTTCTAAGTGTCCTGCTACCATTTCTAATACCTCCTTCATGTAGTAGCACGGACAGGTCCATTGTCGATATACTAAGCATACTTCAATGAGAAAGCATCTGTCTAATGTGCCACCGAACTATTTTCGTATTTCGAATGCAAAAAGCACCTATATTGCTGTGTTGGTAGAAGTGTCGTTGTTAGTTTGAATGAGATAGCGAATTACATTGATTTTAGGTATTCTAATACTTCGACCTATTCTGATATGTCCAATGTGACCATTATTCAGTAGACGATAAACCGCATGCTTACTTACTCCAAGCATTGACTGAAGCTCATTGCATTTGATGATCTCTGGATAGTCTGAAAACATGAGTTTATAGTGTTCCGAAAGCTCAGTTTTTTTCATAGCGGCTCCTTTCGTTGGCTTTATGTAATTGCCTGCGGGATGCAGGCAGTATTCTTATCTATCAGGTTTGGCTTACAACGTAGTCTTTGCCCTTGGGTTTGTTGCAGATCATGCAGCGTTCGTAGCTTTGTTCAGGATTTACTTGCTTCAGCTTATATCCGCTTTCTTCATAGAGCGCTGCACACTTAGGACAAAGCGTTCTTACATCTTGTTTAATATTCTTCTTCATCATGCAATACCTACACTTACAGCAAGTGCATTGTTTACCTCCTTCATGGTATTTTCATCAAGAGCACCAATTCGCTGAGTAAGCCTGAATTGGTCAATAGTGGAGAGCTGCTCCATAAGGATGATAGAATTCCTACGCAAGCCACAATCAGTCTTGGCAAAAACATGAGTGGGCAGCGAAGGCTTGTCCAACTTACTTGTCATAGGTGCAACAATGACAGTGGTGCTGCTTGCATTGCCTTTGTTGTTCTGAACGATCAGCACGGGTCTAAATCCATACTGTACTGAAGTATCCTTGCCATCCTCGGTTTTTACCCTCTTGCCAAACTTTGCGAGATAGATTTCTCCACGAAGTACGTTTTCCATTAGGTGTCCTCCTTAAATTAAGATATGTATGAGAGGGTGAAGCGACGGCTTACACCCTCGATATCAGTGCGTGTCTATCAATTCTCCGACACGCAGGGCGATCATCAAACGGCTGACAGCTTCTCAGCCTCATGGGAGGTTATCCCCTCCAAGGATCTCTTGGAGCTGCCCCCATTGCTTGCGACGGTCTTTTCACGCTCGAACTGTGGCTGGACAGAAGTATCTGCCCATTCTGGTTCATCGCCACATAGAGAGCTGCTCTACGCTCACAGCGGAAGGTTCTCGCTCACACCTTTCGGTGGTCTTGGCGCAACCGCTGTTTCGGCTTTCCGTTACCGGCAGAATGGGAAAAGTATTTGATGATCGATTTATTCGGTTTTCAAAGTCCTGTGAGGGGGATTGCTTCCCCTCGGTGGGTCTCTGTACTCTGTTGTCGGCCCCCGGGAAGAACCCCCTCACTTACTAGTCAGTGAGAACCCCCAAAACAAGCCGTCTGTTACAAAAAAAGTTTTAACTTTTTTCTAATGCGAGCAATTTTCTTATTTATCGAGTCTGCTGTTACACCTCTCATCGCTGCAATTGACTTATGACTATGTCCTTCAATAAGCTTTGATATAATATCGATGTAGTCTTGCGGCATTGCCTGTATTGCTTCTGATAAAGAGCGATCTTCAATCTGCTCAATCCATAGGGGGCTTAAGCCTTCATAGTGTCTCTGATATTCTGTAGCTGGAAATTCATCCATATCCTTGTAATGCGCTTCTCCAGTGACTCGGTCATAAGAAGTCATCTCTTCAATTTCGGCTTTATGGATGATATCGTTTCGCTGCAATCTGAATGCTTTAAGGTCGAATTCGTGCATTTCTTTAATTGTTTCTTCTGACATGCCTGCTGCATGGTATTGTGCAGCAAGCTTTTTTTGTTCATTGTCAAACTTCTGCTTCATTGCGCTGTAGTTATATTTCATTTGTTGCCTCCTTGTTTTTGCTGTTGATTAAGTGGATTTGCAAAAACAAGAAAGCGGAGGTGCCCGTACCATACTTTTCCTTTCCGCCTGAAAGGTAGTTAGGAAAGGATAGATATACGGCGTCGACCCTGATTAGCCTGAAAAAGCGTACAGGAAATAAAGGGTATCGATTATTGATCTGTTCACTTTGTATGAACAGTGACCATATATCGTATCCTTTGCCTTATGCGCATTCAGGCTTTAGATATTTTGTTGTAAAAGAAAAGACCATCGGTAATACAGGGTTCATTTACGAACCTCATATCACCGATGGCCTCTCATGTAATATTTCTGGATAAACCAATCGGAATATCGGGTATATGACCTGGCTATGGATTTATGTAGTCTATTTCACCTCAACCATTCCGTCGTTATACCGCTTATTTTGTTGTAGCTTAGTATGCGTTTACATACTCTAATTCTTCCTGTCCTTCTGGAGCATAGACATCTATTGTACTGTGTCTCCGACTTTTTATTTTCCTCACCATTACAACACGGCATCTGTTGCATTGA
Organism: Clostridia bacterium; assembly: GCA_017416425.1. Classification (GTDB taxonomy): domain Bacteria; phylum Bacillota; class Clostridia; order Christensenellales; family CAG-138; genus RGIG1693. The sequence continues at coordinate 22,924 of JAFQCL010000015.1, read as the reverse complement.
ACTTTGATAGCACCTTGTGCATTTCTATATCCGACAACAATAGTGCCACAGTTTGCACAATGCCATGAGAAAGGTGTCCATTCATCATGTTTTGCCATTTTCGTATATTCTTCTCCTTCTTGGCAAACTCGCATGAGCAGTAGCATAATTGGGGGATTTGCACTTTGCCTCATGACGGCTAGTCTACTATGACAATTTTATAAATGTCCTCAAAGAATATTTTCTCATCATCTAATATTAGAAAGTGATAAGGGATGTTAATTGCTGTAATGGTTCCTGAACGAACTACGTCATGAAAATGACAGTAGTAATTCACTTCAACTCGAGAACCATTTTTGATTTGGCAAAGAACTTTGGAGTTTTGCTCCTGCTCTTCTTCCGATATATCGTGACGTTCTACTCTTGAATGCCGTTCTTCACGATCCCGAAGAGCTTCCTGTAAGCCTTTCATAGCATCGAAGGGCATAAATTGTTTAGCGCGTTGCTCTTGTGTCATCATATCCGGCTCTATGTCCTCCAATCATTTCGTTTCTTTCTCGCTGAGTGGCTCCTTCAGAGAAGTTAACGCCCCTCAGCACAGCATTTTTCCCAAACCGCTCCTTAATCTCCAAAACAGCCTTTTCACGAGATTTTTCCTTCTCGACGCTGTTCCAATCCGTAAAAAGGTCATAGCCCTCACAACCCTCATCACATACGTCGCCAAAGCTGATAGCGAGCCTGCGAATAGGGATGTTGCGTATGGCAGCTTCGATGAAAGCCTTTTCAACTGCCGGCCTTATCTTTGATGGCAGAGAGGTTGCGTTAAATAGTTTAACTGACGCGCCAGTGGATTCATGCTGTTCTCTCGAATAACCTATACCTACCCAAATCTTCTTGGTAATTACCTTGCGTTTCAGCAACTCCTGACAGCCATGATAAGCCATTTCAATCATTACAGTCTTTGCTTCCTCATAGGCGTAGTCCCTAGGAAGGATCTGTGAGAAAGAGACTGATTTGCTCTTCGGCTTATATTTTTTGATGTCCGAAATTTGGCAGCTTTCTCGTCCCCAAGCATGATCTATCAACAACTCTGCATTTATCCCAAACACTCTATACAACAGATCTTCGGGGCAATGAGCAATCCCACGCATAGTGTTAATGCCATACTTTTCAAGACGTCTTGCAGTTCCTCCTGCTATCTGCCAGAAATCCGTAATAGGCTTGTGATCCCATAAGGTTTCTCTGTAGAGTTCCTCTGTGAGATAGCCTATATGGTCTTTTGCATGTTTCGCAGTAATATCTAGTGCGATTTTTGCGAGATACAGGTTTGTTCCGATACCAACAGTTGAGGGAATATGCAACTCATCAGCGATTTCGTTCATGATAAATTTAGCAAGTTCTTTGGGCGACTTTCTATAAGTATTAAGGTAGCCCGTAACATCAATGAACGACTCATCAATAGAGTACACATGTATGTCCTCATCAGCGAAGTATTTAAGATACAGACCATAAATATCTGCCGTATAGTCTATATACAACTGCATCCGGGGCGGTGCTACGTCGTATTTAATACTTTTAGGGATATCTGATAACCGACAACGGTTCTTTACTCCTTGCGCTTTCATCTTCGGGCTGATTGCGAGACAAAGAGCGTTTTTACCGCGGGTCAGGTCTGCAACTACCAAATTTGTTTCAAAAGGATTGAGTCCGCGCTCGGCACATTCTACAGATGCATAGAATGTCTTCATGTCTATACAGAAGAATGTGTGTTCCCTTGCGCTCATTTTCAATCACTCCAAATCTTTTAATACCTTCACTGCTACACCCTGAATAATCATGGTTTCACAACTAAGGTCAACTGTCCGCACCTTAAAACTATCGTTCTCTGGTACAAGATCAATGTGCTGTCCGTCTTCTTTCGGACGGTATCTTTTTAATGTTGCATCCTCGTTTTCGATGAGTGCAACTACAATTTGTCCGGGCTCTGCATATTCCTGTTTGCGGATGATAACTAAATCTCCATTATCAATGCCAGCCTTTATCATGGACTCACCATCGGCTCTTAGTGCGAAAAAGTCGCCGCCCCCGAACCAAGACGCGGGAACCTGAACGTATTCTTCGATGTTTTCTTCTGCATACTTTGGAATACCGCAGGAAACAGCGCCGAGAACAGGCAGTCTGATAGTGGCGCGTTTTGTTTTTGCCATATCTTTTGTAGCAATCTTTCCACGCCCATTGATGTCCAACATTCCATTTTCTTTCATATGGGTCAAATATCTGTGGACGGTTGTCTTAGGTATTCCGAGATCACCCACCATATCATTGATAGAGGGAGAGTAACCACATTTTTGTTGATACTCATTGATGTATTTTTCCAGTTTGCTAAAATACTCAGTCTTCAGCGTTCTTATGGTAAGCACCTCTTTTCTAAGTGGAAATTAAGTTCCGTTATAATCAAAGTATAGCGTTCGAACACTTGTTCGTCAATATGGGATTTCTGTTAATTATTGAGGTGATGATCATAACCGTCAACACGTCCTCGGACTTTCCTTGAAATGAAAACAGTACAAGTGGCAATTAGGTGACGTTTTTATCAATCACCATACCGTTTTCAATGCCAAAAAATGGTTGTTTTTGTTGAGAAATTTTAGAGTACATGATAGACTAAAGTGTAGAGTTATAAGCATTTAGGTATTGTCAAGATTTATTGTGATACGGAGAGTTATGATGTCTGTAAGGTACGATAAGTTGTGGTCTTTGATGCAGTCAAATAAGATGACAAGAAAGGATCTTGCAAAAGCTGCAGGCCTTTCTCCATATATGATGACAAAGCTAAACCAATCACGTCCAGTATCAATGGAAGTAATGTTGCGCTTTTGCAGAATCTTTCATTGCGATATTGGTGATGTAATGGAAGTTATTGAAATAGATTAAAGGCATGCCAGTGCGTAGAATATTGGAGGATAGCTGATATGATTACAGGCACAATCAAAAATAAAGTCGATAAAATTTGGTTGGATATATTTGCAGGCGGTATTGCTAACCCACTGACCGTTATTGAACAGCTTACATATCTCATGTTCATCCGCTCTCTCGATGAAAAAGAATTAGAGAATGAGGAATTCGAGAATATGACTGGCGAAAAGATGCCGAAGATTTTTCCGCATTCAGCAGCAGGTCAGTCAATGCGGTGGAGCAAGTTCAAAAATGACGATCCTCGTCGAATTTTTGATGTAATGTCCCAGCGGGTATTCCCTGCAATTAAAAACATGAAATACGGTAGACTGCCTGATTTCAGCGAAAATGGTGAACTGATAGAAATAGCAGATGAACCCGGCAAGCCTGACGAAAGCACAACCGCATTTGCTCGGTACATGAGTAATGCTATGTTTCTTATTCCTACTCCGCAGCTTCTCCAGAAGATCATCACAGGATTGGATGATCTCTATGAGCATGATATTGCAGAGCTGGATATGCAGGGTGATTTATACGAGTATATGCTTGGGAAACTGGCAACCGCTGGTCGTAACGGACAATTCCGTACACCCAAGCACATCCGTGAAATGATGGTCGAATTACTGCAGCCGACCCCTGACGATACCATCTGTGATCCCGCATGTGGTACAGCAGGTTTTTTGGTTTCTGCATCCGAATATATTCGGCGCAATTACGAGGATGAAATGACATCCGAGCAGTGGGAGCATTTTGCCGGTCCTGCATTTTCAGGTTATGATACAGACTTTACAATGCTTCGCATTTCTGCAATGAACCTTATGCTGCATTCAATTAGCAACCCTGAGATTGATTATAAAGATAGCGTTTCAAAACAAAATCAAATCATAGAACAGTTTACTATGTGCTTGGCTAATCCTCCTTTCAAGGGAACGATTGATGCAGAAAGCATTCACGATAATCTGAAGGCGATTACAAATACCAAGAAGACAGAGCTTCTGTTTCTCGCATTGTTCCTACGAATGTTGAAAAAGGGCGGTCAGTGTGCTTGTATCGTTCCTGATGGCGTGCTGTTCGGCTCGTCGTCGGCGCACAAAGCTATTCGCAAAGAATTGGTAGATAACCATCAGCTTCGAGCCGTAATTTCCATGCCTTCAGGTGTTTTTAAGCCTTACGCTGGAGTTTCCACTGCCGTGCTGGTATTCACAAAAACCGGTGCAGGCGGTACCGACAAGGTATGGTTCTATGATATGAAGGCTGACGGTTTCAGTCTTGACGATAAGCGTTCCGAAATCTCTGACAATGATATACCTGATATCATTCAGCGCTTTCACCATCTGGAGCAAGAAGCTGATCGGGAGCGTACTGAACAGAGTTTCTTGGTGCCCAAACAGGAAATCGTTGATAATGGCTATGACCTTTCTATCAACAAGTACAAAAAGACAGAGTACGTAGCTGTCGAATATCCATCTACCGCAGAAATTATGGATAAACTTGATGCATTGGAAGACACGATTGCGGCAGAGTTGAAAGAATTGAGGAATATGCTGTGACTGGAAATAGCTTGTTTGATGCCCGACGGATGTTTAAGCACGCCTGTTCATTTGTAGATTGTGCCACTTTCTGCGAAATAGAACCTAAAAATATACAAGTTGGCGTTATGAATCATATGGTCGCTGATATTGTAAACTCGTCTTTTGCCTGTGAAGTATTCATTAAAGCACTCTTGGTTTATCACGGGATGGAAATAAGCGACATAAAGGGACATAAACTTAAAAACCTGTGGGGCAAATACAGAGAAAAAGACAATGCCAACGCAGTGTGCGTGGAAAGAAAAATGAAGGAAATCTTCAACTCCCAAAATGAAAACATGTTTAATGAGTTGTTGGATAATATCTCTGATGCCTTTGAGTATTGGCGATATATTTATGAAAAACATAGAGGAAGAATCAACGTAAATTTCCTGCGTATTTTCAGAGAAATACTCCGAGAAGTATGTTGTGAAACTTTTTATCAGATGAAATGGTCTGACTATCTCACACGAAATGAAGAGTAAGGAGGTGTCCGAAGTGAAAGTCAAACTGTCACAAGCATTTGATTTACAAATGGGAAAGACACCTTCTAGAAATAACGCTGCATACTGGAATGGTGACAAAAAATGGGTGTCAATAGCGGATATCGGTAAATCTGGCAAGTATATCTCTGACACCAAGGAATGCATTACTGATAAAGGTATCCGAGAGAGTGGCATAAAGGTAGTTCCTAAAGAAACTGTTATTATGAGTTTCAAACTGTCTATCGGAAAAACCGCAATTACTGCCGAAGAGCTTTATACGAATGAGGCAATTATGGCGTTTATTGACAAAGGCATCTATGCGATTGATCCCACCTATTTTTATCACCTTTGCTGTGGTAAGAACTGGACAGACGGAACAAATAAAGCGGTAATGGGACTTACGCTTAACAAAGCAACAATATCGGAGATTGAAATTGATTTACCAGATATTTCAGAGCAAATGGAAGTTGCAGCAAAGTTAGACCGGTTGGACACAGTTATCGCTGACAGACAGTTGCAGTTGGAATATTTAGATCAGCTCGTGAAATCCCGATTTATCGAACTGTTTGGTGATCCTGTTTATAATACGAAGAATCTTCCAACGAAGCGATTGGCAGAATTGGGATCGCTGGATAGAGGGAGGTCTCAACATCGTCCTCGAAATGCCCCCGAACTGCTCGGCGGCCCCTATCCGCTAATTCAGACTGGCGAGGTGGCAAATGCAGGGCTATATATTACAGGGTATAGCAACACATATTCGGAGCTTGGCCTCAAGCAAAGCAAGATGTGGAAGGCTGGAACGCTTTGCATAACCATTGCGGCGAATATTGCGCAAACATCAATTTTAACTTTTGATGCTTGCTTCCCGGATAGCGTAGTTGGATTTATTCCCGGAGATTCGATAAGTGCGATTTATATGCACTATTGGTTTGGCTTCTTCCAAAAAATATTGGAAGAACAGGCACCACAGGTCGCACAGAAAAACATAAATCTTAAAATTCTTTCTGATTTGAGTGTGGTTGTACCAAATCAAGAGCAGCAGAAAGACTTTATTGCCTTCGTCAAACAGACCGACAAATCAAAATTGGCAGTGCAGCAAGGACTGCAGGAACTGGAGATTTTGAAGAAATCTCTCATGCAACAGTATTTTGGCTAATGAGCCGGTGCAGGATGTTGGTACACATCATATTTTTAGAGGTGTACTAACATGAAAAACCAACTCATTTCCGAAATCACAAGACAGATGATCCCCTACTTGGACAACGCTCAAATGGAACAGTTGCAAAATGTATTGCAGCATGCTCTCTGGGGTGTCCAGATTACTGCCAACGAAGGGGTTCAGCAGCTTGACAGAGAAACAAATACTGAATTGTTAGATATGTTTCTGTCAGCCAAGCGAGTTGAAGGTTGTAGTGAAAAAACACTGCGATACTATGAAACATCAATCCGCAGGCTATTTGTGGAGGTGGACTGTCATGTGACGCAAATGCAGACAGATAATCTGAGAACATACTTATCAGATTATCAACAGCAGACGCAATGCAGCAAAGGTAATATTGATAATATCCGTAGGATTATGTCCAGTTTTTTTACTTGGTTGGAAGATGAAAACTATATTTTGAAAAGTCCTGTACGCAGGATCCACAAAATTCGCTCCAACAAAACTGTGAAGGAAACCTATACGGATGAAGCGTTAGAAACCATGCGTGACCAATGTGGATGCTTGCGGGATCTCGCTATGATTGACCTGCTTGCTTCGACAGGAATGCGCGTCGGAGAGCTAGTGCATCTGAACAGAGATGATATTGATTTTGAAAACAGGGAATGTGTAGTGTTTGGAAAAGGCAGCAAAGAACGACCGGTTTACTTCGATGCTCGAACCAAGATACATCTGAAGAATTATCTGGAGAGCAGAACGGATGATAACCCCGCCTTATTCGTTTCGCTACTTAGCCCTTATAACAGACTTGAAATTAGTGGTGTAGAAGTACGATTAAGGAAGCTCGGGCGGAGACTGGGCATCACCAAGGTGCATCCGCATAAATTCCGAAGAACACTGGCAACGCGTGCTATTGACAAGGGAATGCCCATTGAACAGGTTCAGCTGCTTCTCGGACATGCCAAAATAGACACTACCATGCAGTACGCTATGGTCAATCAGAACAACGTGAAAATTTCCCATCGGAAATTTATTAGCTGATTGCCAATCCCGATTTATCGAACTGTTTGGGGATTGCTTAACCAATCCTAAAGGCTGGAAAACAAAGTGCCTCGAGGACATTGCTGAGGTTGGTTCCAGTAAGCGAGTATTTGCTGAAGAGTTACAGGAAGGAGGTATTCCTTTTTATCGCGGAACAGAGGTTGGTGCTTTGGCTGAAGGAAAACAAATTATTCCTGAGTTATTTATAACAGAGCAACACTATGTAGAGCTTTGTGAAGCCACAGGAGCACCCCAGGTTGGCGATTTGTTGATGCCCTCTATTTGTCCGGATGGACGAATTTGGGTGGTTAATACTGATAAACCATTCTACTTCAAAGATGGTCGTGTCCTGTGGGTTCACGCAATTGATGCCAGCTATAATCCCGTTTTTCTGCTCTATACTTTGAAGGATAGGATTATGACCGACTATAGCAGTATTGCATCTGGAACAACATTTGCGGAGCTAAAGATATTTGCACTAAAAAAATGCCGAGTTTTTGATGTGCCTATCACACTACAAAACCAGTTTGCAGCCTTTGTCGAACAGACCGACAAATCAAAACTTTGCGGTGAGATGGAGGCGGCAGCATGAGCATAGCATATAAAAAGCTGGAAGAAGTGTGTGAAATCCTTGATTCGCGTCGCGTTCCGATTACAGCGAAAGACCGAAAAGCAGGCGTGTACCCGTATTATGGAGCAAATGGCTTGCAGGATTATGTGGCAGAATACATATTTGACGATGAATTAGTACTTCTTGCAGAAGATGGTGGCAATTTTGGATCTAAAGATCGTCCGATAGCGTATCGCGTATCCGGAAAGTGCTGGGTAAACAACCACGCACATGTTTTGAAGGCTAAGCCGATCGTAAATGTGGATTATCTTTGCTACGCACTTATGTATTACGACACAGAAGGGTTAGTAAATGGTGCGACACGACAAAAATTAACGCAGGCCGCAATGCGACAAATGGTGATTCCATACCGTGATAAGACTGAACAAGAGCAAATTGTTGACGAAATCAGTCAAGTTGTAAGGTTGATAGACAAACGCAAGGAGGAACTGCTCCTTCTCGATCAGCTCGTCAAGTCCCGATTTGTCGAACTGTTTGGTGATACGCCTGACAAAGATAAAAAGATGATGGTTGATATCTGCAAGATTATTACGGACGGAACGCATCAGCCACCTAAGTTTGCTGCGACAGGAATACCGTTCCTGTTTGTTTCAAATATCGTTACCAACGAGATTAGTTACGATGCCGAAAAATTTATTTCGGAGGAAACCTATGCAGAGTTGATCAAGCGTACCCCTATAGCAATAGGAGATATTCTCTTATCTACTGTTGGTTCATATGGTCACCCAGCAGTGGTAAAGTCAAATAAGCCGTTTTGTTTTCAAAGGCATATTGCGTATCTAAAACCAAACGCAGACATGGTAAATAGCGAGTACTTGCACGGCGCAATCCTTTCAGCAGATGTACAGAGACAGATAGATGCTCGAGTTAAAGGCATAGCGCAAAAGACACTAAACCTTTCGGAAATCCGAAAGCTACGGTTGCCAGTACCATCGATGGAGCAACAGAAGCAGTTTGCAGCCTTTGTCGAACAGACCGACAAATCAAAATATTACAGCTCGATGAGCTATCGTAGCTGCCAGCATGCAGCAAGTAACTTTAGACAGGAGTGGATGATATGTCAAACTTCGAATTCCTAAAAGAGAAAAAAGAATACGCTTTGTTTGCTTCGGCAGCAATTGAAGCAGAAAAGGTGTATGTGTCTGCACCTGCGATGTGCGCAGTCGGATGCAGAAAAGCACTGGAGCTGGCAGTGAAATGGGTCTATTCTGCAGATACTACCATGCAAATGCCTTACAAAGACAATTTGCAGTCACTAATACATGAGCCAACGTTCCGTTTTGCTGTGGACTATAACACATGGGGCAAGTTACCTTTTGTTATTAAACTGGGTAATTTAGCTGTTCATACAGAACGGAGTGTACAAGCTAGCGATGCCCTGGCTTCCTTGCAGGGATTATTTGAGTTCATTCAGTGGGTTGACTATTGTTATGGTACCAATTATGAAGAACGTCAATTTGAAGAAGCGAAGCTTCCAACAGAGCGTGTAATAGTAGATACAAAGAAAATCAAAGAACAAGAAAGTCTGCTCGGTGAAAAAGATGCAGAAATTGAGGCATTGCGTCAGCAGATTGAGCAGATGTCTGCCCAGATTACTGCAGCTAAGGAACAGAACCAACAAGAGCGTACCTTTGTTGCGGCAGACCTTTCTGAGTTCAAAACCCGTAAGATTTATATCGATGTGGACATGAAGCAGATGGGCTGGAAATTTACCGGTGCTGACGCAGATGTACAGGAAGAATATCCGGTTGATGGTATGGCTGGCGTGATAGGACAAGCAGGCTATGTAGACTATGTGTTGTTTGGGAAAGATGGTTTACCTTTAGCAGTTGTTGAAGCTAAGCGCTCCAGTAAGGACCCCAACATAGGACGCAAACAAGCTGTATTGTATGCTGACTGTTTAGAGCGCAAATTCGGTCGCCGTCCTATGATGTTCACTACCAACGGCTTCGAGACATATTTTTGGGATGACAAGAGCAGCCCCCAGCGCAGAGTCAGCGGAATATTCAGCAAAGATGATTTGCAGAAACTTATGAACCGCAGAACAGAGCGCATGGATCTTATGACCATTCCGATTGACGACCACATCACTGACAGATACTACCAGAAGGAAGCAATCCGCGCGGTATGTGAACAGATCGGCATGGGGTTCAGAAAGCATTTGCTTGTTATGGCCACGGGCACCGGCAAAACCAGAACGGCATCCAGTTTAACTGATGTGCTGAGTCGCGGTAAGCATGTCACTAATATTCTGTTCTTGGCAGACCGTACTGCGCTTGTAAAACAGGCAAAGGATGACTTTAAGAATTATTTGCCTGATATGTCGTTGTGCAACCTTTGTTCCAATAAGGACGATCGCAGTGCCAGAATCATTTTCTCTACATATCCGACAATGTTGAACGCCATTGATGATACAAAGACGAAGAATGGTCAGCGTTTGTTTACACCGGCGCATTTCGATCTTATCATCATTGACGAAAGTCACCGCAGCATTTTCAAAAAATACCGTGCTATATTCGAATACTTCGACGCAATCATGGTAGGTTTGACTGCAACACCGAAAACGGATGTGGATCGTAATACCTATGATTTCTTCGAAATGGAGCATGGTATTCCTACTTATGCATACGACTATGAGACGGCAGTATATCAAGACCATGTGCTCGTCCCGTATTATAACTACGAAGTAAAAACCAAGTTCTTGGAAGAAGGCATCACATACGATGATCTCTCCGATGAAGATAAAGAACGCTTTGAGGATGACTTCATTGAAGACGGTCTTATGCCTGAATTCATTCCGTCTGCGCAGTTGAACAAGTTTGTGTTTAATGAAACGACCGTGGATATGGTGCTGCAAGATTTAATGGAGCGCGGTATTCGTGTGGCTGGTGGTGACCGATTGGGTAAAACCATCATATTTGCGCAGAACAAGCGACACGCAGAATTCATTTTAGAACGGTTCAATAAGTTGTACCCCAAGTATCACGGCACTTTCGCACAGCGCGTTATTTGTGATGATACATATGCACAGACTATTATTGATGACTTTAAGATCCCCGATAAAGATCCGATCATCGCTGTATCAGTTGATATGATGGACACCGGCATCGATGTGCCGCAGTGTGTCAATCTCGTATTCTTTAAGAAGGTGCGCTCCAAGGCGAAGTTCTGGCAGATGATTGGACGTGGCACGCGTCTGTGCAAGGGACTGACCTGCACAGACCAAATTGAAGGAGAATATACCGATAAGAAACGTTTCCTTATTTTTGATTACTGTGGAAACTTCGAATACTTCCGCACCCATAAGGAAGGCTTTGAATCCAGAGATACCAAATCGCTTACCGAAAACATTTTCGGTAAGAAAGTCAGATTGGCAGTTATGTTGCAGGAAAGTGCATTTGCTAGCGATGACTTCCAAACATGGCGTTCTGAGTTGGTTGGCGAATGTTTCACACAGGTGCAAGCATTGAATACAGATTTAATTGCAGTACGTTTACGCATGCAGAGTGTTGAAAAATACAAAAAGCCCGGTGCATTCAACTACATTAGTGAGGGCGATAAGGGCGAACTCCTGCAGCAGATTGCCCCTATCGTTCAAATGGATGACAACGATGAGTATGCAAAGCGTTTTGACAACTTTATGTACGGCCTTATGATTGCATCCATGGAGCAAATGCCGTCTTTCATTCATGCTCAAAAGCAGCTACGTGATATGGGAACACTGCTAGAACGTAAAGTCAGCATTCCACAGATCAAGGCAAAGTTGCCGGTCATCAAAGAAGTCAACACTGATACGTTCTGGGAAGCAAATGATATTCTCCAGTTTGAAAAGGTACGAAAAGAATTGCGTGAGCTAATTAAGTTCATTGTGGAACAGACACCCGGCAAAAAAACCATTATCACTCATCTGACTGATCCGGTAATTGACCAACAAGAAGGTGTTCAATTGGATGCTGCATACGACTTCGAAGATTATCGCGCCAAAGTCAATCGTTATGTAAATGAGAATGGTAACACGCTGGCCATTTATAAGCTGACACACAATATTCCTTTGGCATCTGGAGATTATCAAGAATTGGAGCGAGTGCTTACAAGTGAACTTGGTAGCAAGGAAGACTATATACGTGAATTTGGTGATACGCCGTTTGGATTGCTGGTGCGAAAGATCGCAAAGTTGGATCACGATGCAGCGATGTCTGCATTCTCTCAGTTTATTAACGATCAATCACTGAACCAAAAGCAGATTGCTTTTGTGCATAAGATTATCAATCATATAGAACAAAACGGTTATATGGAGAATGTTACTATGCTAACTAAGCCGCCATTTGATAAACCGTTGAGTTTCACCAAATTGTTTGATAGAAAAACACAGACAGCTATTATGGCTGCCATAAATAAAGTAAAGGATAATGCCACCATTATTGTTGCTTGATGATACATATTGCAACATCCGATAGTGAGGTGCTCTATGGATAACGATGCTAAGATAAGACCTCTGTGTCTTGCTAAAATACTATATGAACAGACTGATGAGATGAATTATCTGACGACTACGCAATTATTACATATTCTTGAGAACGAATATGGTATTACATCTCATCGTCAAACAATCAAGGGAGATATTGAACTATTAAAGCGATTCGGGATGGACATTCAAGAGATAAAATCCACCCAAAATCGTTATAATCTCGTAAACAGACTATTTGATATTGCGGAACTAAAGCTACTAATCGATGCGGTTCAATCTGCAAAAGTGATTCCTGCGAACAAAAGCCATGACTTGGTCAATAAACTTGGTTCCTTAGCAGGTATACACGGTGCCACTGCTCTTCGCCGTAATATTCGATGTGAGGGACGTATTAGAAGCGGCAATGAAAAAATATTGCTTATAATCGATGCTGTCAACGAAGCAATCAATAAAAACAAAAAAATTACTTTTCAGTACTTTAAGTATAATGTCCGTAAAGAAAAGCAGTTGCGTCACGATGGACAGCAATATATTATCTCCCCTCTTCATCTTGTTTGGAATGGTGATCGCTACTATATAGTTGGCGTGAGAAATGAAAATCAGAAGGAGATAGTATGTTTCCGCGTTGACCGTATAGCGAGTTGCCCACAAATCCTTGATGAAGATTGCCACGCTGCACCAAAGGACTTCGATATAGATCAATACATCAATACTACTTTCCATATGTTTGGTGGTGGCTATAAACAAGTTGAACTGATTTGTGATAACGACGTTATGGATGCGATTATTGATCGCTTTGGAGAAGCAGTAACCACCTACGCAAACGATATGGTTTCATTTAGAGCTATCGTTCATGTTGCAACAACCCATATTTTCTATAGTTGGGTTTTTGGATTTGGGGGTAAAGTTAGAATACGAGGTCCTGAAGAAATCAAAGGCGAGTATACAAAACTATTAAAAAGCGCGGCTGAAAGTTTATAAGTAACTACAATATGGTGTCGATAGTTTCACTATATCACCCATAATAAAAAAGACGAAAGCAGGTACCAATATGAAAGCTATATCTATTCAAAATCCTTTTGCTCACTGGATTATGACCGGAGAGAAAACCATTGAAGTTCGTTCTTGGAATACAGAACATCGTGGAGATCTGCTTATTTGTAGCAGTGCTGCACCCAAAATTCCTGCCATGATTTCAGGTCATGCATTATGTATTGTATCGCTTGATAAAGTAACACAATTTAGAAAAACACATCTAGAAGCAGCCTGCATGGATGAAATGCCCGAATCTGGTAGTTTTGCATGGCATTTGTCTAATGTTCGCATAGTTAAGCCTTTTCCCGTAAAAGGTAAATTGAATTTCTACTATGTTGATGATGAACTTATTGAAGTCATTGATGATGGTAATCTTTCTCCTGAAGAAGCAGACGACGTGTTTATGAAGTATATTGCTCCTGTCTCGTACAAATACGGAAAAATTGGATGCTATTACTTGGAAAAAACATCTGGTGATTTGATCCGTTGGCGTGTAGGACAAGCTTCTTTAGAATACATGAGTAAGGGTACAGCAGAATGGAAGTTAACTGAACCCACCTCAGAATATGAGAAAGCATTCTACGATGGTGAAGGAAATTGCGAACTCGAACAAATTACAGATAAAAAAGCCCATAAAATTCTTGATGATTGGGGCGTTGCAAGTCCCTATGGCGAAGATGATGAAATCAAATTATGATAGCATGACAGAAGATGAGATATTAGAGTATCTTCTGAAAAAGTATAAGGATGACGATGAGGCTGTCGATTATATCACAAGTGTGAAAGATACAGATCTTCCATACCTGCGTAGTAGTCCCAATAAATCCACTCCGCGACAACACTTGTTACAGCTAATCGCACATTTGGAAACCTGGCATTGATGAGGTATCTAATGGAAACTGCAAACAACATAATACTATTCCCTGATTTTCAGAGACTAAAAGAAGAGATTGAAAGAATGAAAACCGAGCTCTCCATGCTTTTGCTAGAAAGAGATGAGCTCCAGTTTGTTGTTTCCAAGAATATTGATACTCGATACATGCTTGCGCTTGGTGGATTGGAATATAAAGCATATGAAGCACAATGTGCTGCACTGCGGCTCAAACGCAAAATCGAGCTTATCCAAGCACTTAAGAACCGGCAAGAAACGGTAGTAATGTCTGCTATCGAGGATACTCTGGATGCAGAGTTTGCCGAGTATCAACAAAAGCTCAACGAACAAATCGAGCGAATGAATGAAGCTCTCGAGAGAAGCCAGTGTGAAGTACTCACTGACGAAGAAAACAAAGAACTCAAAAAAATCTATCGCGAAGTAGTCAAAACATTGCATCCGGATCTCAATCCTAAGGTTTCCGAGGCACAGATAAAGCTATTTGAAAATGCAGTGCAGGCATATAAAAATGGAGACCTTGGTACATTAAGAATCATCCATGAGATGGTTGCTGATCAAAAACTTCCAAATGACGTGGAGCTAGATACAATGAGCTTGCTTCGGGAAAAGCACGAAGATTTAGTCAAACTCATAGCAGCCATTCGGGAAAGCATTGCAAAAATTAAATCGCAGTATCCATTTACCGTTTTAGACATATTGGATGATCCGCAAAAGTTATCTGAAAGGAAAAAAGAACTGCAAGGCATTAAATCTCAGTATGATGATTTAATTGAATTCTACACAAAAAAACTACATGATATGGTGAAGAAAGACTAGGGCTTGTAAGGAGAGATTTATGTGCTCATATTATGATGCTGCACGGGAATTCTGTTCGTGGGCAGAGACAATTGATGCCATTACCCCCTATAATGCAGAAACAGTAATTATACAACTAATGAGGATGTACGAATTATCAACTCATCTTGTATATCCAGAGCGATGCGAAGAAATGGATTCCACGTATGAGTATTCTGTACTGCCTTTCAACGTTCCATATTATGATGCGTATTGGGAAGTATTTGATCCTTATTCAAATGAGGAAGATGATCCTGTATGCGGAAGCTTAAAAGATGACATAAATTCAATTTACAACGATGTTCGAGAAGGGATTCAACTTTTTGATAATGGATACCGTTCCGAAGCAAATTGGAGATGGAAATTTAGTTTTGAAACTCATTGGAAGTATCATGCCGTTGATGCTATTCGAGCATTAAATTCTCTCGTTTCCAAATCGTAATAATTTAGCTAAAACGGAGGAAAAGACATGAGTGATATTGTTAAAAGTGAAGGGCAAGGTGGTTTAATAGGACTTCTCCATAGCTCACACGGAGGACTTACTATTCCTCAGCCATTCGAAAAAGATATTTTCCTGTTTGATACTCATGTTGCAGGGACGACGCATATTGAGGGTATAGAAGAATTAGAGCCGCAGCTTAAGATCGATGAAAAACTTAGTTTCTTTCGAGAACCTGACAACCCCTATGATAAGCAGGCCATTGTCATCAAGACAGAGCATGGCGTTAAGATTGGCTACGTCCCACAGGCGGATAACATTATCTTTGCTCGTTTGATGGATGCAGGCAAGCTTCTATTTGGTCGCATATCTAAGAAAGATAAAAAAGGTAAATGGGTAAAGATTAATATAAAAGTATTTTTGCATGAGTAGCGGATCTTAGGGAGCTTAAAGGAGTCATTATGAACGAACTGATTTCATTAGCAAATTTATTCAATAAAAAGATATTTCGGATTCCCGATTATCAGCGTGGTTATGCATGGACAGAACCGCAACTTGTGGATTTTTGGGATGATCTGAATAATCTCAGTTTGGACAGATACCATTACACAGGTATGCTTTCGCTTAAAAAGCTTACGAAGGAAGTATACAAAGATTGGCTGGAAGACAAGTGGATAATCGAAACAAAAGGATTTGAAGCCTATCATGTTGTAGACGGACAGCAGCGTCTCACAACCTTCATAATCATGCTGAACTGTATTATTGGCTTAGCGCAAAACAACGGCTATGATTGTATAAATGGCGATGATATTGAAGATATAAAGGCGCAATACATCGTCGAGTATAAAAAACCCGAAAGGATTCTGAAAGCGTATAAATTTGGGTACGAGGTAGATAATCCTTCGTTTAAGTATCTTCGGCATAAAATCTTAGGCGAAGATGCATCAGGTGCATTGCAGGAAACATTCTATACTTTGAACCTACAACAAGCGAAGGATTTTTTTGACATAAAACTGCAAGAGCTGTTTGATAAAAAAGGGTTTGAAGCAGTTGAAGCGATCTTTATGAAGCTAACAACAAAACTGCAATTCAACATCCATGATATAGACAGCGATTTTGATGTGTTTGTCGCTTTTGAAACAATGAACAATCGCGGCAAACGGCTCTCAAATCTCGAGATTCTTAAAAATCGGCTGATATATTTAACTACCATTTTCCCAGATGACAGACTTGGGCAAAGTGAACGCGAGCAAATGCGCCGCGACATAAACGAAGCATGGAAAGAAATATATTATGAGCTGGGACGTAACAAAAAGAACCCTCTTAATGACGATGATTTTTTGAGAAATCATTGGTATTTGTATTTTAAGTATTCACGTGTTACTGGTGACGATTATATTATCCATTTGCTGAACAAGGTGTTTACACCAAAGGCAGTCTATGGAGAAACTGTCGAGCTCAAACTAAACAGTCTTGCAGAGGATCAGGAGTATATTCCTTCCGACATGATAACCGTTATTGATGCGGATGACGGAATTCTCAACCCTATTGAGATTACAGACTATGTTAAAAACCTCCAAAAAGTAGCTCCTTATTGGTATTATTCCTTTAACCCTGAAGATAGTGATTTCACTCGAGAAGAAAAGACATGGATCAATAAACTTAACCGAGTCGGGATAAGCTATTTCCGTCCTTTGGTAGTTGCCGCTCTTATTAGAACTGATGTTTCCCCTGAAGAACGAGTTGCATTATTCAAGACGATTGAACGGTTTATTTTCTTGTGCTTCAGAATGGCGAGATACCAGTCTACATATCTTAGCCAAGATGCTTACAAGTATTCTCGAGCTTTACTCAAGGGAACAACCACCATTGCTGAAGTTACCGACTATTTTGAAAGCAAATTTCAGAGCAACATTTCTGAAGCTACAGGTAACTTTGAAAACAATATCGCCCGATATTTTAAGAACTATGAAGGCTTTTATAGTTGGAGCGAATTGAAGTATGTGTTCTTTGAATATGAAGCCGAATTAGCGAAAGGTAAAGCCATCGAAAAGATGAACGATTGGTCTTACTTTACAAAATCCGAGAAAGATAAGGTTTCAATCGAGCATATTTTCCCGCAAAAACCCGTTCATTGGTATTGGAGAAATCAATTCAGAAACTATGCAGATGTATCTGAACGGTACTATCTTACCAATTCATTGGGAAATTTGCTTGCTCTTTCTCAAAGCGTCAATTCATCGCTGCAAAATGATGAGTTTGCACTAAAAAAGCATCCTAAGAATAAAAGCAGATGCGGATATAGCAACGGCTCATATTCTGAAATGCAGGTCGCAGAATTGGATGATTGGACGCCACAAGCTGTCTTGGATCGTGGGTTAAAGCTACTTTCATGGATGGAACAAAGATGGTGCTTCCATTTCAAAAGTGAAGAACAAAAGATTGATATTCTTGGATTGCGCTTTATGCTGGATGAGCGGGAGTCTCTACCCGAATTACAGCCTGAAGATTACACAAAAAGAGATGCTCACTTTTCCCAAAGTGAAAAAGGAGCTATTAGAGTTTCGGAATATTTAGATGGACGGAACTACGAAATAATAGCTCTCCATGATTCCATCCTTGATTCGCTGCGTAAGAAATCCTTAGATATTTATGAAACAGCAACAAAGAACTACATAGCCATTAGGCATATAAATGGCTCTGTTCTTTACGAGGCACACATTCACGCAAAACAACTCGTCGTGTATACGTTGCCGCCGATCCACACTGAAAGCATTATAGGAGAAAAGCTGCCCGATACTTATACATGGACTAAAAATTATAAGATAGTTGTAAAGCCTACTGACGATATTGAAGCATGTGTAAAGATAATTGTTGATGCCTACCACCAACTGTAAATGGTCCCTACACTATGCCAACACATAGGAGACCATTAGGGTAACTGTCACAGAGAACTGTTCTCTGCAAAAAGAACCAACGGTTAATATCTGTTGGTTCTTTATTGTATGACTTGAATCATATAATAAAAAAGGGCTATTATTCTCAAATAATAGCCCTTAGTTCTCTAATCGGCTGAGCTGGAAAGATTTGATGATGGCGATTAGCGATGATAAGGCAATTTCGAAGCAATAGCCCTACTTTATCTACTTACCACCGGTCTACCTAGAAGAAATTACTTTATGCAGCCGCCGATATAGAATGCTTAATTGATTGCGTTGCGTACCTCAACACCACATTTTTCAGCATAGTTTATGGTGTTTCTTGTTCCGCCCGGTTCTCCTGTATATAATGCGATTACTCTTGCAGAATGATCGACCATCCATTCATTTCGGATCTGAAAACAACCTTTGTGATACCCTTTGCAAATAACTCTGACTAAATCTGCTTCGTTCAGTATTCGATGGTACTTTTCACGCCATTGAATACTCCATCTATCTCCGAACCCATCATACGGAAGGGCGCAGATTAAGCGCAATGGATGCCCCTCTCGTTTAAGCTCTAATACTATCTCAGCAGCCCAGATATCTATTCCTCTTGCCATACCAGAAATAAATACTGTAAAGCCATCATTTATCGCCTGCATGATTTCTGCTTCTAACATGCTGCGTAGAGAATGTTCGCTTTGTCTTAACTTTTCAGGTCGATGCCCAGTAAAACAGCATCGTCCTTTTCTTAGTTCTATTTCTCGCTCACTAGCCATAATTATCACCCTCTAACTCCAATTTACAGTTTAGCATAACGGTATATTAAGTACAAGTCTTGGGTATAAAGCCATTCAAGTTAAGGGTAAACTGAATACAAAAAGAGGTGTGCTTTGGATATACATGCTAGGCTCAGAGAACTACTTGCTGAGCATAATTGGACAGAATATCGTCTTTCTAAAGAATGTGGTCTCTCAGAATCAACGTTAGCCAACATCTTCAGAAGAAATACTATGCCCTCCATTTCAACTTTGGAGGCTATTTGTAATGGATTCGGAATTACACTTTCACAGTTCTTTTGCGAGAGCGAGATGGTTGAATTATCTCCAGAACTTAAGGAGTTGTTTGATAATTGGGTGAACTTGACAACAGAACAAAAGCAAGCCGCGCTACAAATTATGCGAGCATTCAATAGTGAGAAGAAATAAGGAGCTCTTGTGGGCTCCTATTTTTATAGCATCGTTCCCCACAGCACATACTTTTGCGGTGCGCTTCCAGAATAATGGAACGGGTAACAAGTGGAGATCATGATGTGTTTGCCCGTTGTCGCAGGAATAGTTAGCTGCTCCTCATTCTCAAGGATGCTTATCGACTCAATGAGATAAGAGTAATCCACACCCTCGTATTTAATTGTAATCGTCTCTCCCAATTTGACATCTTTCAGGATCTTTAAGTGTTTTCTGTTTCTGTGTCCAAATATCACACAAGTACCCTCCTCCCCAGGGAGTGCCGATGTCTCAAGCCATCCCGGAGTATCTTCTAAAGTATCCTCATCTACACCGTAGGCGATATTAACAGAAGCATCTTCCACAATAAGGGTAAACCATGCGTTGTTATCAATCACAATAGGCTCTGAAGATTGCTTTGGAATAGCTACTTCCACGGAAGACCCCTCATCTGATTGTACCGGGGATTTCGTAGGCATGGGCGGGGGTGTCGGTGAAGGAGTGACGACAAGCTCAAAGGTAACTACGTCAGGTGTTCTCACGGGTGTTATATCGGTTGCTCCCTGAGTTTCATTCTGCGGTTGAAATGCAATAACGCCCAGTACAATGGCAACAACGGAAAGAGTGGCTACAATCGCCACTCTGATTTTGTTTTTCTTATTCATGCTTTCCTCCTTACTTGTTTTGAATGATTCTTTTGAATTTTGATTTGCTGTTGTTCAGGTAGTTGTCGATCAGCCTGCTCTGTTCGCGTGTATCGGCATAAGCCGTAATTGCGATACTCTTGTTCCAATCCTTTGTGTATCCATCTGTGGTCAGGTTGGTTATTTTATGAGCCATCAAAAATTCTCTAAGGTCGATCATTGCCTGCATATCATCGGATAAAATGACGTTCACAAAAGTTCGTTCTTTAGAAAATTTGTCCGATAGTTTTACGGCTATCAGGGTACCAACTCCGCTTGCTATGGATACGATATAAAGAGCAAGGTCGCCGCCGGAAGCAGAGACCTTGTTAATAAGCCGATAGAAAATGATTTGTGAAATGACCACAGACAAAGATGCCAATATTGGTCGGTGTCTTTGAATTAGTATCTGCTTTCCAGTGGACAGCAGATTATCGACGGCTTTTAATAAAAACAGTACGGCAAGTTCGATGATAATTTCGATTGCCATAAGCTACCTCAACTTGTGGGTCTGCCAAAGCAAACCCATTTCCATTTTGCGGTATCCATGCCCCAATGCTTACGAATCTGAACGCTATTTTTGCCGCCCGTACTGTCAATAAGGAATTCATCGTTGATATAGATTGCTACATGATGAATGTGCATCCAGCGTTTGCATTTTCCCGTACCACATCTGTTTACGTCACCACAATAGTCAGAACCTTTACTTGGGTCAAAGCGGGAGAAGAAGATTAAATCACCTGCTTGCAGCTGAGATGGATCGGTGAACAGAACTCCCATTTCTTCGCACTTTTTCGCCATATACACGGATGACAAGCCATTCATGGAAGAAAGCCCACAATCACTATACGCTGTTCGTGCAAGTTTCGAGCAGTCCATAGAAGAATAGCTTCTACCGATATACTTCTTTGCAGCTTCAACGATTTGTGCGCCAAGTTCACTTGCAGGAAGATCGGGATTGATGGTAAAGCCAAAGCCATATTCACCACCATCACCAACAGTATCGCCAAGCAGTTCTGCAAACAGCGGATAATAATCAGGACGCATCAGCTCGGTCAGCATTTCATCCTGTTCGGCATTGAAGCGATATAAGTCAGATCCCTCTCTGTAATCTAAGCTTCGGGAGTCAATGTAGATATATAAAGTAGTCGTACTTTCAGTTTGGGGTTCACCTTCTTCATCGTAGACGATGGCTCCAAACTCATCCACAACAGTAGTGGTTACTGTCTCGGTTTCGGTTCGGTATGATACAGAGTTCATGTCATAGAAAATCGTTTCAAGCTCTGTAATGTTTTCTTCGGTCACTACGGTAATATCCGAAGGATTTTCTGTGTCCAAACTCAGTTTTGTCGCGTACACACCTACAACATCAGCCCAATTCGGAGCAGAACTATCCAAGCTCTCCATATCACCTTCAAATATAAGCTCCACGACATCAGCATTGGACTGTGTGGTCAGCTCTGCTATTTTGCCCTGCATTTCTTCCTGGTATTGGCTGTCGATAGTTTCGATTGCTTTCGTCAACGGCTTGCTACCATCAGGAGCTTCATTAGACGAAAACACACCGAACACAGCTAGCAACGCAACGACCAAAACAACAACGACAATGATTACCACGGCAACCCAGCCACCGGCTGCTATTGCCGCAATCAATGCCTTTACTGCTGCTATGATCCACTTAATAACGGCTGCAATCGCTTTTGCCGCTGCTTTCGCTGCCGCTGCTGCCGCTTTCGCCGCTGCCTGAGCCGCCTTGACTGCCGCTTGTGCGGCCTTTGCTGCTGCCTGAGCCGTCTTTTCCGTTGCCTTTGCTGCTGTCTTTGCTGCTTTGCTTGTGGTCTTTACAGTCTTTTCAGCTGCTTTCACGCTATGTTTTGCGGTCTTAACAGTTTTCTTTGCGGTTGTCCGTGCGCTCTGCTTTATGGTTTTTCCAGTTGAATGTCTTGCGTTCTTAACAACACGCTCTCGTCCTGCACGGTAAGAATTCGTTTGCTGCCGTGTTTGCGAGGTTTTACGATGATTGACTTCTTTTCTGATTTCGTTTACCCGTTTTCGTGTGTCATTAACGCTGCGAACAGCGTCCTTGCCATGTTCACCGGCTTTATGAACAGCCATTTCTGTAGTGCGCTCAACACGGTTTTCTGCATACTGTTCAGGTGTTTCATCCTGCTGTGTTTCAGGGCGCTGCGTTGCTTCTCGCGCTTTTGCTTTTGCCTGAATGATCGAGCGTTTGGCAAGTTCTTTCGGTGCTCTGGCGGCATCAGACAATACACGGGGCGCATTATTATGTTCTCTTGTTTTAACTTCCTTCAAATCGCTTCTCCTTTCCTCTAAGCTATGTAAAAAGCGACCGCAATGGTTTGTTCTGAGCTAGACTGTTTATTGGCGCAATAACTAAGCTTCCTGTGATGTTCCTTGCATCTTTTATCCTTACGTAATAGAATTTAAGTAAACTGACCGATAAATAAGAAGTTGTAAAGGAGACTTTGTATGGGTAGAAAAGAAATAACAACAAAAGAAGATTTAATGAAAGTAATAGAATTATTCGAAAATACTGGAATTACATACTGGTTGGATGGCGGATGGGGTGTAGATATTTTAGCTGGTA
>JAFQCL010000014.1 GCA_017416425.1 Clostridia bacterium | reverse complement strand
GCGTTACAGCAGGCGTTGATATGCCGTGGTACATAGGCGCCATCGGCGTAGGGCTGGCTGCCGTTTTGACTTACTGCAATGGGAATAATCCTTCGATTGCAGGGAAGTATTAAGGGGAATGTGGGGTTCTTCAGTTTTTATTGAAGAACCCGCAATTATCAATTTGCAACTTAGTGTTTTTAAAATATCATATAAATTGATCTGCAATAAACCTCATAGTTTAGCTATATACTAAAATTTTGTGCATTTTCTACTCTATACGCTAAGGTAATCATTATCATTTTTTGAAAAAGGATATTTTATTTGAAGAGTGGTACCACTGGAATCAAATTATCCTATAAATTCCTCAATGCAAAAAACAAAGTTTACGAAAATTTAAAAATGGTGTATAATACCTTGATAATCTATATGTATACTTAGATTCACAATGGAGGATTTGATGGCAGAGGGATCAAAGATAAAGGATAAGGGTATCGGCTCTATGCCCAAAACAACGAAAAAAAGAAAGACTTCTGTAGATATTATTGAAGAGAGAAAACATGAGGCTGAGCTTCTGGCGAAAAAACGTCGCATTAAAAACGATTGTATAGCTGTTATACTCATGGCAATAGGCGTTTTTCTTGCTATTGGACTTTTTCCGACAACTTCTATGGGAGCACTTGGCAGCGTCCTTTCGTTGGTAATGCATGGCCTTATGGGTCTTGGCGGATACGCATTGCCATTTCTTGTTATACTCACAGGTGTTTATATGATAATCGCATATAGAAAGCGCCTTGGGCTTAAGCAGATAATCATTTGTGCCAGCATTGTTTTTATTTTGCTGACACTCATACATTCGTTGTTTGATACATCCGTTCAAAATACGGAGCTGTTTGTCTATTATGGAAGAGCTTTTGACAGCGGAGCGGGATCCCATATGGGCGGCGGCCTCTTGGGAGCAATTTTGGCATATCCGCTTCTGCTGCTTGTAGGAAGTATAGGTACCATACTATTTCTTATTGCGGCTATTATTGCGCTGCTTATCGTGCTCACAGGTAAAACCATCAGCAGCTCGTTCGAATCCGCGTTGGATAAGAGAACAGAGCGAATAAACTCCGGTAAGTATAAGTACGAAGAAGAGCTTTTCATAGAGGAGCAGGATCTTCGTATGCAAGCAAGCAAAAAGTTGAAAGAAAAGAAAAAATCAAAGCTTTCAGTTCCAATATCAAGCAAGATGCAGGTTGTGGAAAAAGTGACAAAGCCTGCTCAGGATACGGATAATGGCATAGTAAAGCCGATAGCTATAATTGATGACGAAATTAAACCTTTTAGTGATTTGGAGCCTGGTTTTGAGCCCTTGACTGAACCTGTTGCTGAGTTGGAAGAGATAATTCGTCCTATTGAAACAGCATATACTTCAAAGCTTCCTTCCGATGAAATTGAAAAAAGAGATAAGGATACTTCTAACGAGGATGCTCTGGCAGATAATAAGATCGATCTGCCGCTTCAACCGGTACTTGAGTACCAGCGGCCTCCTATAACGCTTTTAAAGCTTCCGGAGCCTACCTATGCGCCTATGGGAGATTCTCCCGAAGCAAAGGGAAAGCTGCTCATAAGTACCCTTGAAAGCTTTGGAATAGGTGCGAAGATAGTCAATATTTCCGTGGGTCCCGCAATAACAAGATTCGAGATACAGCCGGCACAGGGAATCCGAGTAAATCGTATAACGTCGCTCTCAAACGATATAGCGCTTGCGCTTGCCGCTCCAAGGGTTAGGATAGAAGCACCCATACCCGGGAAAGCGGCAGTTGGAATAGAAATACCAAACAGCAGCATAGCAACGGTACTCCTGCGTGAAATAATCGAGAGCAGGGAATTTAAAGCTCATAAATCGCCAATAGCGTTTGCCCTCGGCAAGGATATAGCCGGAGCGCCGCTTATAGGCGATCTGGACAAGATGCCACATATGCTTATCGCGGGAACTACCGGTTCCGGTAAGAGTGTATGCGTAAATGATATTATAGTAAGCATGATCTATAAATCATCACCTGATGATCTAAGGCTGATACTTATAGACCCAAAGGTGGTCGAACTGAGCGTATTCTCAACATTGCCGCATCTTCTTATGCCGGTTGTTACGGACCCAAAGCGTGCTTCCATGGCGCTTAAATGGGCAGCGCATGAGATGGATAATCGCTATGAGCTTATGGCAAAGGTCGGCGCAAGGGAGCGGGGCAGATATAATTCCATGATGGAGAACCCTGAAGATAAATTGCCTAAGATCGTGGTGATAATTGATGAGCTTGCGGATCTTATGATGGTAGCTCAGAAGGATGTTGAGGAATCGATCTGCCGAATAGCTCAGCTTGGCCGCGCTGCGGGGATCCACCTGATAGTTGCCACCCAAAGCCCGCGTGTCGATATAATCACCGGTCTTATAAAGGCGAACATACCGTCAAGGATCGCTTTCATGGTTTCCAATGGTACGGATTCGCGTGTCATATTGGATATGGTGGGCGCGGAAAAGCTCCTTGGCAAGGGCGATATGCTATTTCATCCAAATGGCGCGAATAAGCCGGTTCGTGCGCAGGGTGCTTTTGTTTCGGACGAGGAGGTTGAATCCATTTCTGAGTTTTTCGCCGGAAGCTCCGATCCTAAGCAGAGAAATGATGTAGCTATCGACGCATTTGCCATGAAATCTGAAGGTGGCGAAATGCGAGGAAATGGTAAAGAAGATGATGACCTTTTGCCTAGAGCGCTTTGGGTATGCATAGAGACCGGTGTAGCATCGACCTCACTTCTTCAACGAAAGCTGCGTGTGGGCTATGCAAGGGCATCAAGGCTCATCGATATCATGGAGGAAAAGCATTTTATAAGTGGTTTTGAAGGCAGTAAGCCCAGAAAGCTTTTGATCAATGCGGAGCAATACAGAGAAATATATGGCAGTGTAAACGGAACCGAGCCTACTGCGGAAAATATGGAGTGAAAATGCAAAAAAAATTGGAAACGGTCGCAGTCATATCACTTGGCTGTTCAAAGAATCTTGTTGACTCCGAAAACTTGCTTGGAAAGCTCAGGGCAAGCGGATTCTCGATAGTTACCGAACCGCATGAAGCTAATATAATTATTGTTAATACATGCGGTTTTATCGAATCTGCAAAGAGCGAATCTATTGAAACTGTGATCGAGATGGCAAGGTATAAAGATGAAGGCGTATGTGGCTTGCTCATAATGACAGGCTGCCTTAGCCAGCGCTATCCAAATGAACTTAGAGATGAGCTCTTCGAGGTTGATATGTTTTTTGGTGTAAATCAATACGATGAGCTTATCCACGAGCTATCAAGGCTCGCGCAAAAGCACCCTGTGTGTGAAGACGGGCGCATGCTATCAACACCTCCTTTTATGGCATATCTTCGTATTGCCGATGGTTGTGATAATCGCTGTACCTATTGCGCCATACCCCTTATACGCGGCGGAAGAAGGAGTGTGCCTATGGATCAGCTTATTTTGGAAGCTGAAAACCTGGCTAAGGGCGGTGTTAAGGAGTTGATCGTGATAGCGCAGGATACCACAGCGTATGGTCAGGATATATATGGAAAATCCATGATATGCGAGCTTTTGAATAAGCTTACGTCCATATCGGGTATAGAATGGGTCAGATTGCTTTACACATATCCCAATACGGTCACAAAGGAACTGATAGATACGATAGCGGCAAATGAAAAAATAGTTAACTATATAGATATGCCGATACAGCACATAAGCCAAAGATTGCTTACAAAGATGAATCGTCATGGCACAAGCGACCATATAAAGAGCATCGTTTCATATATGCGCAAAGTAATGCCGGACTTTGTATTGCGTTCAACGGCCATCGTAGGCTTTCCTACCGAGACTGAAGCTGAATTTCAGGAGCTTTTAGAATTTTTCAGGGAAAATACCTTTGAAAGACTGGGTGCATTTGCCTATTCACGAGAGGAGGACACTCCTGCTTATGACTTTGAGGGACAGATACCGGATGATATTAAAGAGGATCGTTTAAAGAGGCTTTACGAACAGCAAAGGTTGATATCGCTTGATTTTAACAAAAGCAGGATAGGCAAGATAGAGCGGGTCTTGGTTGAAAGTGTGCGTGATGGTTTTGCTTATTGCCGTTCTTATGCCGAATCACCCGATATAGACGGCTATATAATAGTTCCGCTTGGTTTTGAGGATGTTTTTGCGGGAGATTTCATTAATATAAGGCTGATTCGTGCCGAGGAATACGATATGATAGGAGAAATTTGCTGTGAACCTACCGAATAAGCTGACTATAATCAGGATGTGTATGGTGCCGTTGATGGTCGTATGTTTTTATATACCCATATCCGGATTTGAGCGCGTTGCTGCCGCTATATTTGTGCTTGCATATATTACCGATATACTTGATGGCTATATAGCAAGGAGGTATGATCTCGTATCCGATTTTGGGAAACTTATGGATCCGATCGCTGATAAGCTGTTAACATGCGCCGCGCTTATTATGATGACCGGAAATGGTATGGTCGACCCTTTGGCTACGCTTATTATAATCGCGCGTGAGTTTGCGGTAAGCGGTATAAGATTGGTTGCAGCAACCAGAAAAAATGTTATCGCCGCAAGTAAGCTTGGCAAACTTAAGACCGTGGTGCAGTGTATTGCCATAACCGGCATACTGCTTAATATCCCGGGGCTTGAAGTGGTCTGCCAGGTAATACTCTGGATATCTGTAGCTATTACCGTAATATCTTTCATTGATTATGCGGTAAGCTTTGCAAGATCAGGCAAAGAGGAATCAAAATAATTTTTTTAAAATGGTAGCGCATTATGAACAAATGTGCTATAATTAAACTATAAATAACGAAAGGTTGGTTCAATATTAATGGCATTGACTCCCGAGAAAGAAAAGGCGCTTGATGCGGCGCTTGCTCAAATAGAAAAGCAATTTGGAAAAGGTTCTATAATGAAGCTGGGGGATGCTTCTTCAAAGATTACCGTATCAGTAATACCCACAGGCTGTATAGACCTTGATATTGCGCTTGGTGTAGGAGGTATTCCAAGAGGAAGGATAGTAGAGGTATATGGACCGGAATCATCCGGTAAAACTACCATTGCGCTGCATATGATAGCCGAAGCTCAAAAGCTTGGCGGACTTGCTGCTTTTGTGGATGCAGAGCATGCTCTCGACCCTGTTTATGCTACAAATTTGGGTGTAAACGTAGATGAACTTTATGTTTCTCAGCCGGATACAGGCGAGCAAGCCCTTGAGATAACGGAAACTTTGGTTCGAAGTGGAGCTATAGACATAGTTGTGGTTGACTCTGTAGCAGCGCTGGTGCCAAAGGCAGAGATCGAAGGAGATATGGGAGAATCGCATGTTGGTCTTCAGGCAAGGCTAATGAGCCAGGCATTGCGTAAGCTTGCGGGTGTTATAGGAAAAACTAATACTACAGTTGTATTTATAAATCAGCTCCGTGAAAAAGTAGGCGTAATATATGGCAATCCCGAAACTACTACGGGCGGCAGGGCGCTGAAATACTATGCATCGGTAAGGCTTGATGTGCGCCGCGTTGATACGATAAAGAGCGGAAGCGATGCCGTAGGCAATCGTACCAAGATCAAGGTCGTAAAAAACAAGGTCGCGCCGCCTTTTAAGACTGCGGAGTTTGACATAATCTATGGTGAAGGCATATCAAAGGAAGGATCGATACTTGATGCGGCCGCGGCTCTTAAGATAATAAACAAGTCGGGCGCATGGTATTCCTATGGTGACATGCGCCTTGGACAAGGCAGGGATAACGCAAGGGTGTTTTTAAAGGAAAATCCGGAGCTTTGTGATGAGATCGGACAGCTGGTACGCGAGAGCGTGGCAGCCTCTATGGGAAGCGCTACTACCGAGGAATGACAAAATGCATTGGGGCTGCCGAATGGGCATGCCCTTTTGTATTACAGAAAGCAGTATTGATAGATGTAAGAAAGGCTAAAAACAAATTTTATGCGTTTTTTAACTGTGAGTCTGAGAATATACTTGGATAAAACGGATAATATGTAATGCCACTCTTGCTTTTTCCAGAAAAATGTTCTATAATAATGCTGTGCTTTTGTGCATAAATGTGCAATAAGCATGCTTAAAATCAGTCTGGAGGTAATTTATGCCCTGGGATGTTATCATACCC
Source organism: Clostridia bacterium (assembly GCA_017416425.1). GTDB lineage: Bacteria > Bacillota > Clostridia > Christensenellales > CAG-138 > RGIG1693. The sequence continues at coordinate 94,717 of JAFQCL010000014.1, read as the reverse complement.
ATAATTGTTGGCCTGGTATGCTTAGCTCTCGGAGGTTATGTTGGCTATAGATATAGGCGTGACATTGCTGAAGCAAAAGTAGGTCGCGCAGAGGATACTGTCAGACGAATGGTAGATGACGCTCAAAAGCGTGCTGAAACTATTAAGAAGGAGAAGATTCTCGAGGCCAAAGAAGAGGTCTACCGTATCAAGTCGGATAGCGAAAGAGAGACAAGAGAAAGGCGTAGTGAGCTGCAGCGTCAGGAAAAGCGCATACAGCAAAGAGAAGAAATCGTTGACAATAAGCTTATGGCTGTTGAGCAGAGGGAATCGGTGATTTCACAAAAGCTCAAGGAGGCGGATAAGCTGGAAACCGCTGCTAGAGGATTTTATAAGCAGCAGGAGGAAGAGCTGATAAGGATAGCCGGTCTCACACGTGAGGCGGCTAAGGACGAGGTGATCAGCTCTATCGAGAAGGAAGCAAGGCGTGATGCGGCGGTCGTTCTTCGTGACATAGAACAAAAGACGAAGGATGAAGCTGAAAAACGCGCAAGAAATATCATCGGGATGGCGATCCAGCGCTGTGCTGCCGATCATGTTGCGGAGACCACCGTATCTGTGGTTCCGATCCCCAACGATGATATGAAGGGAAGAATCATAGGTCGTGAGGGAAGAAATATACGTACGTTTGAAACGGCAACCGGCGTTGATCTTATAATCGATGATACTCCCGAGGCTGTAATACTCTCCGGATTTGATCCCGTTCGTCGTGAAGTTGCAAGGATAGCACTCGAAAAGCTGATACTTGACGGAAGGATCCACCCTGCAAGGATCGAAGAGCTGGTTGAAAAGGCTAGGAAAGAGGTGGATACAAAGATACGCGAGTATGGTGAGCAAGCTTTATTTGATGTTGGCATTCATGGTTTACATCACGAGCTTGTAAAGCTTTTGGGAAGATTGCATTATCGTACCAGCTATGGTCAAAATGTGTTAAAGCATTCCATAGAGGTAGCGCATCTTTCCGGTATGATGGCTGCTGAGCTTGGCGCTAATGTGACCATAGCAAAGCGTGCCGGATTATTGCATGATATTGGAAAAGCGCTTGATCACGAGTATGAAGGAACACATATTCAGCTTGGTGCTGATGCTGCTAAAAAATATCGCGAAACCAATCAGGTGATCCATGCTATCATGGCTCACCATGGAGATGTTGAGGCTACTACCATCGAAGCTGTACTTGTTCAAGCCTCAGATGCTATTTCAGCAGCAAGACCCGGTGCAAGACGCGAGACGCTTGAGAATTATATTAAGAGACTTGAAAAGCTTGAAACAATCGCAACATCATATGATGGTGTTGATAAGACATATGTATTCCAGGCAGGTCGTGAAGTTAGGGTGATCGTAAAACCCGAGGCGATCTCCGATGAATATACTGTTGTGCTTGCGCGCGATATTGCAAAACGAATCGAATCCGAGCTTGATTATCCTGGTCAGATAAAGGTCAATGTCATACGTGAGACACGAGCTACTGATTATGCAAAATAATTATAATAAACAGACTTTGGCAAATCATAGATGTGGTTTGCCATTTTTTAAAGGGAGGTAATATGCTGTTTCCTATTGCGGACGCGCACTGCGATTATCTTTATAATGATGTATATAACGGCTATGATATATCTGATCCTGTGAAGGATCAGCATATAAGCCTAGCCTCTTTAAAGAAGGGAAATGTAAAGCTGCAATTTTTTGCTGTATGGGTGGATAGCAGGATAAAGTATCCTTACCTACATCAAGCTATGAGCATGATAGACGCATGTCATTTGATTGTGGACGCGTATGATGAGCTATGCTGGTTTGATAGTGATTATAACCCTGAGTCGGATAAAACAGCCGTTGTTTTAACGCTGGAAGGCGGCGAAGCAATAGAGGGAAGCCTTACAAATTTGCGTAATTTTTACCGCCTTGGCGCCAGAGCAATGACATTTACCTGGAATCATACCAATTCTCTGGCTCAGCCTGCAATGCGAAAGAATGCAAAAGGTCTTACTGAGCTGGGTAAGGAAGTGTTATATGAAATGAATGAGATCGGCATGGCGGTTGATGTATCCCATCTTAGTGACGCAGGAATAGATGATTGTCTAGCATTAAGTACGGCGCCTATTTTTGCTTCTCATACAAACTGTAGAAGCATAAAAGCGCATGCCAGAAACATGCGTGATGATCATATTCGCGAAATTGGCGCAAGAGGAGGCGTTATAGGTGTTAACTTTTATATCCCTCACTTGACTGATGACGCCAAACCCTCAGTAAGACAAGTTGTTGACCATATTGAGCATATCGTGGAGCTTGGCGGAATTGGCTGTCCTGTTCTTGGAAGTGATTTTGATGGTATGAATCCAACCATTAGGGATCTTAGTACGTCTGCGGATATGCAAAATATTACTATCGAACTTGTTCGAAGAGGATTTAATGATGATGAGGTATTGCGCATATGCTATAAAAACCTCAGAGACTATATAGCAAGATTTTTTTAATCATAATTGCAAAAAGTAGGAAGCAAATGTATAATTATCGTGATACTTTAAATTAAGGAGATCGAATTGTGGACTATGCAAAAGAATCGCTGAGACTGCACCATGAGTGGAGGGGAAAGCTTGATGTTGTAAATAAAATGCCTGTAAGTACTATGCAGGATCTTTCGCTTGCGTATACACCCGGTGTTGCGCGGCCTTGTATTGAGATAGAGAAAAATGTCGACTTAAGCTACGACTTGACAGGAAGATGGAATACGATAGCGGTTGTTACGGATGGAACCGCTGTACTGGGGCTTGGTGATATAGGCCCTGAAGCCGGTATGCCTGTAATGGAGGGGAAATGTGTGCTCTTTAAGGCATTTGGTGGAGTAAATGCCGTTCCACTTTGTATTAGATCAAAAGAGGTTGACGATATTGTAAATACAGTAGCGCTTCTTGCAGGCAGTTTTGGCGGGATCAATTTGGAGGACATATCAGCGCCAAGATGCTTTGAGATAGAGAAACGTCTTAAAGAGATATGTGATATACCGATATTCCATGATGACCAACATGGTACTGCAGTCGTTGTACTTGCCGCGATGCTCAATGCACTGAAGCTTACTGGTAAGAGCCTTCAAAATATTAAAGTTGTAACGAGCGGTGCGGGAGCTGCCGGCATTGCTGTAATAAGACTTTTGCAGTCGATGGGGCTAAAGAACGTGATCCTTTGTGATAGTAAAGGCGCAATATATAAGGGCAGAGAAGGACTTAACAGGGTAAAACAGGAGATGGCCGAGATCAGCAATTATGACCTTGAAAAGGGCACACTTGTTGATGTAATAAAGGGCGCTGATGTGTTTATTGGTGTATCTGTACCGGGAGCGGTGACTCCAGAAATGGTCAAAACAATGGCAAAAGATCCTATTTTGCTGCCAATGGCAAATCCAATACCGGAGATAATGCCGGATTTAGCGCTTGCTGCGGGTGCTGCAGTAGTTGGTACAGGTCGATCCGATTTTCCAAATCAGATAAACAATGTTATTGCTTTCCCCGGAATATTTAGAGGTGCACTAGATGTGCGCGCGAGCGATATAAACGATGCCATGAAGATTGCTGCGGCAAAGGCCATAGCTTCACTTGTGGTGGATGACGAACTTACTCCCGACTACATAATTCCCAAGGCATTTGATACACGCCTCCGTAATGTGGTTCCAAAAGCTGTGGCCGAGGCCGCGATAATGAGCGGGGTTGCAAGGAAAGAGTATACACCATTTTGCTTTTAAGGAGGTTACTAATGGATTTTGTTATTTCAGAGCTTAAAAATTTGATGCAGATACCCAGCCCCACGGGCTTTACGTTAAAGGCTGCTTCATATCTCATGGATGAGTTTAAGGCGCTGGGTTATGAGCCTGAGCTTACAAACAAGGGCGGCGTGCTTGTCTGTATAGGCGGTGAGGGCAATCCCCTTCTTCTATCGGCTCATCTGGATACACTTGGCGGAATGGTGGCAGAGATAAAATCAAATGGACGTCTTAGAATAGTTCCTCTTGGCGGCCTTAACCCGAATAATGTTGAAACCGAAAACTGTATCGTTCATTCAAGGCTTACTGATAAGACTTTTGAAGGAACGCTGCAAATGAATAATGCTTCGGTGCACGTAAATCGTGAATATACAACACAAAAGCGTGAATTTAGCGCTATGGAGATCGTACTTGATGAATGCGTTAAAAACAGCGATGACACTAAAAAACTTGGCATATCGGTTGGAGACATAGTAAGCTTTGATCCACGTACTCGTATAACGGAAACCGGCTATATTAAAAGCAGATTTCTTGATGATAAACTTAGTGTAGCTATACTCCTTGGCTATGCGAAGCATATCAAGGAAAGTGCGTCTGAGCTGAACCGAAAGATATACCTCTATATGACCGTATATGAGGAAGTGGGGCATGGCTGCTGCGGCGCGATACCCTCTGATGTTCGTGAAATAATTTCAGTGGATATGGGCTGTGTGGGTGATGGCCTTGACTGCACCGAGCATATGGTATCCATATGCGCAAAGGATTCGGGTGGTCCTTACAACTATGAGGTGACAACTAACTTGATTAAAGCCGCAAAGAGACATGATCTGGATTATGCCGTAGATATTTATCCTTATTACGGTTCTGATGCGGACGCTGCATTATCTGCCGGGCACGAGGTGAAGCATGGCCTAATAGGTGCGGGCGTATATGCATCACATGGTTATGAAAGGTCGCATATTGATGGTGTGAGAAATACACTTGAGCTGATATTGGCTTATACAACGGAAGCATGAGACATGGTATACCGATGATAACCTCAGGAAGGCTCGAAGTTTTTGGTGCAAGCATAGCGTATGATATAGTTGGCATTGATGATGGGCGCTTACCTATATTGCTCCTCCATGGAAATGGTGAAGATAGGTATGTATTTGATGAGTGCATAGCAGGGCATGAAAGATGCTTTATAAGGATAGATAGCAGGGGTCAGGGTGAGTCAACAGGCCAAATTCAAAGCTATGAACAGATGGCTGATGATACTTTTGCTGTTTTAAAAGCACTTGATGTTAAGCGCTGCAGCGTTATTGGCTTTAGCGATGGCGCTGTTATTGCCTTGCTTATGGCGCTTTCACAGGATATTTTTGATAAGATTGTAATCATCGGTGCGAATTTGAACCCCTGTGGACTTCATGCGGATGTACTTGACGATATGCGTAAAGAAAGGGATAGGCTTGCGCTAACTTTAGACGAGCGAGGCGTTCAATTGTTCGACCTTATGCTTACTCAGCCCGATATAGATCCGAAGCACCTTGGATCTATATGCGCAAACGAGGTTTATGTGGTGGTTGGCGATAGGGATATGATCCGATTTGAGCATACTCAGCTTATCGCTTCGAGCATACCCGGCGCAAAGATGGTCGTTGTTGAGAATGCAGGTCATATGCTTCCCGCCGAGCGTCCCGATCAGATCAGTAAAATTATAACATATATATGACAGAAAATGCTTGAAATAGCTGGTGTATGTAGTATAATACGAAGGAATCTATGAAAGGAGGTCGTCACATGGTGACTGTTTACTATTACAATTACATAAACGTCAATACAGATATAAGTATGTTCGCATGTGCGCGACCTTTTTGGATCGCATAAGAAAAGCTGTTCTTTTGCTGCGAACATCAATAGTTCGCAGCAATTTTTTTGCCCATATGGCGAGTAGAGGGCGCCTTATGGGAAGATGGAACAGCCCGGATAATGAAAGGAGAGGTAACTTTTGGACAAGAAAGCAAGGAATGCAAAGAAAAAGGGCATAATTAAAAGTCTCTGGCCTTATCTTTATGGCTCGAAACGTTATTTTATACTTGGTACGATATTTATGCTTACAGCTGTTATCGCAAGCTATGTAAAGCCTTATGTCATAAGCTTTACGGTAGACTATGCGATAGGCGGACGCGAGATCGAAGATGCACCGAATTTTCTCATGAACTGGATAGAATCGCTGGGCGGCAGAGAGTATCTGATTGAGCATCTTATTCTGTGCGCTGCCGCGCTTTTGCTATGTCAGCTGTGTTATGCTTTGTCGGTTCATCTGAGAGGACGATGCATAGGTACTGCTTCGGAGAATATGGCTAAGACCCTTAGGGATAATCTTTACTCACATCTTCAGCGCGTACCTTATGATTATCATAAGCACGTATCTACCGGAGATCTGATACAGCGCTGTACTTCTGATGTTGAAACCATACGCCGTTTTATAGTTAATCAGCTCATGGAAGTTTTGCGTACCGTTGCAATGATAATATTTGCAGCTACTATAATGTTTTCTATGAACGTGAAAATGGCAATAGCATCCACTGTAATGATGCCTATACTTGCCATTATATCGTTTGTGTACTTTAAAAATGTTAAAAAGCAATTCCAGAGCGCTGATGAAGCTGAAGGTAAGCTCTCCGCAACAATACAGGAAAACCTTACAGGTGTAAGAGTCGTAAGAGCTTTTGGGCAGCAGTCTGCTGAGATGGAAAAGTTCACCCATGATAATGCTGATTTTAAGGAGAAGAATTATAAGCTCCTAAAAATGCTGGCTTTATACTGGGGTTGTACAGACTGCTTGGGATATTTGCAGATCGCAATATCTTTGTTTACAGGCATATATTTTGCAACTACTCAGCCGGAGGTATTTTCGATAGGAAATCTGCTTCTTTTTACCACGTATACCAGTATGCTCACATGGCCGGTTCGTCAGCTTGGTCGTGTACTCGCAGACCTTGGTAAAATGTCCGTATCCGTAGAGAGACTTAACGAGATATTTGATCAGGAAAAGGAAAAAGAGCCTGGAAAAGCCCTTAAGCCTCAGATACGAGGTGAGATTGAGTTTAAGGATGTATGCTTTGGCTATGACACCTATGACGATGTATTAAAGAAAATAAGTTTTAAAGTGAAGCCCGGATCGACCATAGCGATACTTGGTTCCACCGGTTCAGGTAAATCCAGCCTTGTGCAATTGCTTCAGAGGCTTTATCAATGTACATCAGGTTCCATAACCATAGATGGCGTGGATATTAACGATATCGAAAGCGGTCATTTAAGGCGTAATATTGGCATTGTGCTTCAGGAGCCGTTCCTTTATTCGCGTAATATAATGGAGAACATCAGAATAACAAGACCCGATGCAAGCGATGAAGAGGTATACGAAGCAGCGAAGGTGGCCTCTCTACATGATGTTGTAATGAGCTTTGAAAATGGCTATGACACGATCGTAGGCGAGCGAGGCGTAACATTATCCGGTGGCCAGAAGCAGCGTGTAGCCATAGCAAGGATGCTGATGCAAAACGCTCCTATACTCATTTTCGATGACTCATTAAGCGCCGTGGATACCGAAACCGATGCTGCCATAAGGGATGCACTGAGCCTTCGCAAGAAGGACAGCACCATGTTCATAATATCTCACAGAATCACAACACTTTCAACTGCGGATTGCATTCTTGTGCTGGATGACGGAAAGCTTATCGCTTCCGGTACGCATGAGGAGCTGCTTGCTAAGGATGGTCTTTATAAGCGCATAGCACATATTCAAAATCAGCTTGAGGATGAGCTGATTGAGGAAGGAGGTATGTAATTTATGAGTGATTATAATTATATTGAAGAGCAAAGCTATGACAGTAAAATAGATGTCGGAATATGGAAAAAGATATTCAGATACGCGCTTGTCTATAAAAAACAGGTAATCATAGCTGCTTTGACAATGATCCTCACATCAGGTATAGACATTGCTTATCCGTTATTTACCACCTATGCCATTGATAATTTTGTGGAAAAAGGCGATCTTACGGGCTTTGGCTGGTTTATTGCTGCGTATCTTGGGGCTATTGCCATTCAGGGCTTCTGCGTTTACAATTTTGTAAAGACGGCAAGTAAACTGGAAATGGGAATATCCTATGATATCAGGCAGGATGCTTATTTAAAGCTTCAAAAGCTTTCATTTTCGTATTATGATAAAACCCCTGTGGGTTATATTATGGCGAGAATGGTAAGCGACATAGCAAGATTGTCTGAAATGATCGCTTGGAGTGTAGTAGACCTTTTTTGGGCGCTTACATACCTCATAGGTGTAATAGTGATATTGTTCGTACTTAACTGGAAGCTTGCGCTGATAGTTATGGTTGTAATTCCGCCTCTTGTTGTGGCATGCATATACTTCCAAAAGCGGATACTTAAAAATCAGCGAACCGTCCGCAAAGCAAACTCCAGGATCACGGGTGCGTTCAATGAAGGCATAATGGGCGCAATGACCACAAAGACACTTGTGCGTGAGGAAAAGAATTCTGAGGAATTTGTTGAAATTACATCTGAAATGCGCCATGCATCAATAAAATCGATAGTGCTTTCGCATACGTTTATGCCGATCGTAATGCTTCTTGCCGCTGTAGGTTCGGCTATAGCGCTGGGTGTTGGCGGAAGAGCGGTAGTGCTTTCTGCGATCGGAAGCGTAGGCCTTATTGGAACAATGACATATGGTACATTATCAGCGTTTATAAGCTATACGTCAAACTTTTTTGAACCTATACAGTCACTTGCCCGAATACTGGCGGAGTTCCAGAGCGCACAAGCCAGTGCCGAGCGTGTCATGACCCTTATCGACACGCCCTGTGAAATAGAGGATAGCGCTGAGGTCGAGGAAAGGTATGGGGATGCGTTTGATCCAAAGCCTGAGAACTGGGAGCCCATAACGGGAGACATAAAATTTGAAAATGTATCGTTTGCCTATAAGGGTGGAGAGAAGGTACTTAGTAACTTTAATTTGGATGTCAAAGCAGGCCAGACGATAGCCTTGGTAGGTGAAACAGGTGCGGGCAAGAGCACGATCGTAAACCTGATCTGCCGATTCTATGAGCCGACAGAGGGTCGAATCCTCATTGATGGACGTGATTATCGTGAACGCAGCCAGCTTTGGCTGCAAAGAAGTCTCGGCTATGTGCTTCAACAGCCCCATTTGTTCTCAGGAACTATCCGTGATAACCTTGCATATGCCAAGAAAGACGCTACGCTTGAAGAGATAAGGGCGGCGGCTCAAATGGTACATGCGGAGGATTTCATTTTGAGGCAGGAGAATGGCTATGATACGGAGGTCGGCGAAGGCGGTGTAAGGCTTTCAACGGGGCAGAAGCAACTTATATCATTTGCAAGGGTAATACTTGCAAATCCGAAGATATTTGTACTGGATGAGGCGACTTCATCTATAGATACGGAGACGGAACAGCTTATACAGAATGCCATCACAACCGTACTTAAAAACCGTACCAGCTTTATCGTGGCACACAGATTATCGACTATTCGAACTGCTGACAGGATACTTGTTATCAGGGGCGGCAAGATAACCGAATCTGGTACGCATAAAGAGCTTTTGAAGCAGCGTGGCTACTACTATGATCTTTATACGACCCAGTTCCGTGAAGAGCAATCCCAGGGCATTTTAAACAAATAGGCGCTTTAACGAAGCGTATTGGGAGGCAGATATGCCTCCTTTTTGTTTACAATCAAGGGTAATTGGGTTAAAATAGATAAAACAAAGAATGGACGGGGATTGTATGAAGACGGCTTTAGTGCTTGCTGGAGGAGGCGCAAGGGGCGCCTATCAGGTAGGGGCGTACCGTGCTCTTTTGGAGATGGGATATAGCTTTGATATTATAACAGGAGCATCCGTAGGGGCATTGAATGGCGCCATGATAGCGTCGGGAAAGTCGGAACTTTTATATAAGCTGTGGAATGAGATAACCACAGAAAAAGTGATCGACTGCATTATGGATATAGATGAGCAGGCGCTTGATGTTGAAAGAAAGGCTACAAAGATTCTGTTTAAAAAAGCTATGGCCAACCAATGTATAGATCAGTCTCCCCTGAGGGAACTTATAGAACGCATCTTGGATATCGATGCGCTTTATGATTCGACTGTTGAGTTTGGGCTCACAACGGCAAAATATCCTTCATTCACACCGGTGGAGCTATTTAAAAATGATATTCCAAAGGAGCTTATGGTGGATTATCTAATGGCATCAAGTGCCTGCTTTCCGGCAATGAAACCGTATATTGTAGATGGATGTAAATATGTGGATGGCGGATATTTTGACAGTATGCCCATTAATCTTGCTATAAAAGCGGGAGCAAAACAGGTAATAGCAATAGACCTTCAGTCATTTGGCGCCGTAAAGAAGCAAAAGGATAAGAGCATACCCGTTAAAATCATAAGTCCAAGGGAGAATTTGGGACATATGCTCATGTTTTCACAGGCTCGTTCACAGCGCCTTTTTAAGCTTGGATACAACGATACTTTAAAGGTATTTGGTGTATATGACGGTTGGCGTTTTACTTTTAAGCCACATGTGTTTGACGCTTTGAGCGATGCATATCCGGAACTCGCCTCGACTTTGCGTTCCATATGGCTTCCTATGAATTCAAGTGGAGACGCAGCAGAAAAGCGAATTCTATCCGCTGCAGCCACCTGTATGGAAAAGGCTACCTCAAAGGAAACAATTGAAAAAGGTTGGCTATATGCCGCTGCTGATATGGCAGGCAGCGCCTTTTTACTGGATTCTACAGCTATTTACACGGAAGATGAGTATATAGAGGCGCTTTTAGCGCGTTTTGATGAAGTATGCATGCCTTCACTCGAAGGTATTGGCTATAGGGCGCTGCTATATAGGCTGCTTACTACAACTGACGAACGCATAGTGATAAAAATGCTCTATGAGGAGATGAAAAACAGCGTTCAAACGGGGGATAAGCGCCTTATTTTAAACACTTCTCTCATTTTTAAGCTTATGCCAAAGCTTATCATTGCAACTTTTATGCTGCTAATTGATACTGTCCGAAGCTAGGATCAATAAATAGAATAAAAGGGGTCTTTGTGACCCCTTTTTATGGTATCAGCCAATCATTTCTTTGCCGCCCATGTACATGCGAAGCGCCTTTGGTATTCGTACAGTACCGTCTGCGTTCAGATTGTTTTCCAAAAACGCGATCAACATCCTGGGAGGAGCAACAACTGTGTTGTTGAGAGTATGGGGGAAATAGTTTCCGCTCTTACTCTTTACCCTTATGTCAAGGCGCCTTGCCTGCGCGTCTCCGAGATTGGAGCAGCTTCCAACTTCGGTATACTTTTGCTGTCTGGGTGACCAAGCCTCAACATCGATGCTCTTTACCTTAAGATCTGCAAGGTCGCCGGAGCAGCATTCAATTGTACGGACAGGTATGTCAAGCGTTCTGAAGAATTCCACGGAGTATTGCCAAAGCTTATTAAACCATTCACCGCTTTGTGTAGGATGGCATAACACGACCATTTCCTGTTTTTCAAACTGATGAACGCGATAAACACCACGTTCTTCAATGCCGTGTGCTCCAACTTCCTTTCTAAAGCAGGGGGAATAGCTGGTAAAAAGCTGAGGCAGGGCGTTTTCATCGATGAACGTGTCAATGAAACGGCCTATCATGGAATGTTCGCTGGTGCCTATAAGATAAAGATCCTCGCCTTCTATCTTATACATCATGTTTTCCATTTCAGTGAAGCTCATAACTCCATTGACTACGCTGCTGCGGATCATAAAGGGCGGAATGCAATAGGTAAAGCCCTTGTCTATCATGAAATCACGAGCATAGGTCAATATTGCGGATTGAAGCCTTGCTATATCTCCGGTTAAATAGTAAAAACCATTGCCGCTGGTCTTGCGCGCGCTGTTTAAGTCAATGCCATTTAAACGCTCCATAATATCAACATGGTAGGGCATTTCAAAGTCAGGAACGATGGGCTCACCGAAAACCTCAAGCTCTACATTTTCGCTGTCATCGCGCCCTATAGGAACTGTGCTGTCGATTATGTTGGGGATAACAAGCATACGCTTTTTTATTTCAGCCTTAAGCTCATCCTCTCGAACGGTAAGCGCTTCCATTTCATCAGCCATGGCTACGACCTGCTTTTTAGCCTCATCAGCTTCCTGACGCTGACCTTTTGCCATAAGACCGCCGATCTGCTTGCTGATAACATTTCGCTGATTTCTAAGCAGGTCACATTGCGTTAAACAGGCTCTGTATTCACGGTCAAGCTCAATGACCTCATCCACGAGATGAAGCTTATCTTGCTGAAACTTTTTGATCATATTTTCCCTTACAAGATCAGGGTTTGTACGAAGTAACTTTATATCGAGCATAATAAGATCCTTTCTTATTTGATTTTGATTTTGTTACATTCTTTCGGGAGCTTCAAGGCCTATGAGTGATAGCGCAACCTTGATGGTGATCCTTGTTGCATCAGTGAGAGCGAGACGAGCATTTCTTGTAGCTTCGTCATCATCCATAATTCGATTATCGTAATAGAATTTATTGAACTTTGAACAGATATCAACCGCAGCGCGAGCGATGAGGAATGGTTCATATTTATCCGCAGCTGCGTTTATGATATCCGGTAAAGCTTCGATAGAGCGAAGAAGCGCTATAGAGCTTTCATCGCAAAGTTTGGAGAAATCGATATTATCCGCATCATAGCCCATTGACTTACGCATAACGGAGCAGCATCTTGCATGAGTATACTGTACATAGGGGCCCGTTTCTCCATCAAAGTTAAGCGCTTTCTCGTAAGAGAATACGATATCCTTAATGCGCCCGCTATAAAGAACGCCAAATATAACAGCGCCCACACCCACCTGACGAGCGACATACTCTTTATTCTCAAGATCAGGAGACTTTTCCTTTATTATTTCAAGCGTCTTTTCAACGGCGGCATTAAGAACATCCTCAAGATAGACCACTTTGCCTTTCCTTGTGGAGAGAGTGCCATCTGCCATGCTTATCATTCCAAAGTTAACGTGTACACAGTCCTTTGCCCACTCATAGCCCATAAGCTCCAGCACTTTAAAGAATTGCTGAAAATGCAGGTTTTGCTGATAAGCTACGACATAAAGATTTTTATGGAAATCATATGTGTTTTTTCTGTATATTGCGGCGGTAATGTCGCGTGTGGGATACACAGTACCGCCATTGCTCTTTAGTATAAGACAAGGGGGCATGTCGTATTCGGAGAGATCAACTATGCTGCAACCATTGTCTATGGTAAGAAGGTTTTTATCTTCAAGCTCATCGATAACAGCTTGCATCTTATCCTCATAAAATGCTTCGCCTGCATAGCTGTCGAATTTAATGCCGAGGAGCTCATATACCTTATTTACGTCCTTAAGCGTGACCTCCTTAAACCACTCAAATAATTCCCAAGATTCAGGATCATGGAGCTCGATCTGCCTGAAGGCCTCTCTTGCCTGGTCGTTAAGACCGGGGTCATTTTCTGCCTCTTCGTGGAATCTTACATAGAGCTTTACAAGCTCCCTCATTGAGGCGCCATTTTCTATGGTTTCCTTATCTCCCCATTTCCTGAAAGCGACAAGCATCTTACCAAACTGAGTGCCCCAGTCGCCAAGATGGTTTATGCTTACGGTGGTATACCCAAGATGGTCGAATATACGCTTCAAAGAATGGCCAAGTACGGTCGTCGTAAGATGATGAATACTGAATGGCTTTGCTATATTTATGGAAGAATAATCGATACAGATGGTTTTGCCATTACCTTCATTTGAAGAACCGTAGCTTGTGCCGCAGGAAAGCACACGGCTTAGTGCGTTTTTGGAAAATAGAGCCTTATCGATGAAAAAATTAAGATAGGGTCCGACGTTTTTTGCTTCACTTATGCCGGAGATTTTAGGAAGAGCTACACAAAGCTCAGAAGCGATAACAGCAGGCGCTTTTCGCATTGACTTTGCGAGTTTGAAACATGGGAACGCAAAATCACCCATGTCGGGGGTCGGAGGTATTTCAAGCCAGTCGGCAAGTTCAGGTTCGGGAATGTCGATTATCTTCCCAATGGCAGCAATAATATTCTGCTTGATATCCATGTATACATCCTTTCTAAAGCAGATTTTGTAGGGATGTTTATCTGCTTACGTCGTAATAATAGTTTCCAATAACAAATCCAAGCGAACTCATATCAAACCTATACACTGTAACGATAGCCTTCGCAGCAAGAAGATCGTCATCGGTGCGCCTTATCTCATATGTTACAATGATCTCATATGTATCGCTGGAAGCTCCCGCATTTTCGGGTATATTTATTTCCTGAGATATAAACTCATAATAATAAGGGTCAGGCACATCGGAAAGCTTTATATAATAGTAATCATCCAGATAATAGATGTGCTGATCGTCCTTCTCGGGATCATATTGTGTTCGGAGAGGGAATGTCAGGTTAAATGTATTCGCAATGAGCAGATCGGTCTCGGTAACAGGGACGCGGCCATATCCATTCTCATATTCATCGAGGATAGTTCTGTAATAAAAATAAATGTAATCCTCAATATTTGCAACACTCATTCCAACGTCATTTGAAAACATTTCACCGCCCATAAAACCGCGCATGCGCTCTGTGAGAACCTCTATTTCCTCATCCGTAAGCATAGTAAATGATGGATCCGCAGTTGGAGCGGGCTTTGGGGTAGGGGTGGTGCTGGGACGAGGTCTTTCATATGGATCTTCTTGGTGGCAAGCGATAAAAGAGCACATCAGCACCATTGCGGCTAAAGTTATTATAAAAAGGTTTTTTTTGTTCACGATAATTCTCCATTTCGATAGTAAATAGAAATTTTACAGGGTATTATAGCACACAACTTCAAGATACTCAATAATATTTTAGATATCTAAAAGATTCATTACAACTTGTAGAATTAAACTTGATAAATCCCATTTAAAAGTGTAAAATAGTTTATAAAAGCTTCAGGAGGGACAGTTTATGGATATAAAGCGTTTTATTTTTTATAAGGAGAAGGTTATAGAAAATTGTTCAAAAGTCATTTTGGGTAAAAATGATATTATTGAGCTTGTTTTAACATGCTTTATCTGTAAAGGTCATGTGCTTTTGGAGGATATGCCTGGCACAGGCAAAACAATGCTTTTAAGGGCTTTTTCAAGAACTATTGGAGGCGATTTTAAACGTATACAGTTTACACCTGATCTACTTCCGGCAGATTTGACAGGTATTAATTTCTATAATCGCTCTATGGGTGATTTTGAGTTTAGGAAAGGACCGCTTTTTGCGAACATAGTGCTTGCGGATGAGATAAACAGAGCTACGCCAAGAACGCAATCCAGCCTTCTTGAGGCAATGGAGGAGCGTCAGATCACTGTAGATGGCAACACCACAAAGCTTGATGAGCCGTTTATGGTCATGGCAACACAAAATCCAATAGAATCATATGGTACTTTCCCATTACCTGAAGCGCAAATAGATAGATTTTTTATGAAGCTTTCTTTAGGTTACATGGAGCGTGAGCAGGAGATAGAGGTCATGTCAAGAAGCTCAACGCTTGATATCGTGAATTCCATCACACAGGCGGTTACGATTGATGATACCGAATACGTAAGGACTGCATGTACAGAAGTGAGCGTATGCGATGACATAAAGCGCTATATGATGGATATAATTGAAAAAACAAGGAGCAGCAATATGTTTATATCGGGCGTTTCGACTCGTGGAGGTATTGCGCTCTTCAAGGCAGCGCAGGCAATTGCAGCGCTTAGGGGTCGGACATATGTTATTCCCGAAGACGTTGCATATATTGCACCACATGTGCTGGGACATAGGGTAACTCTTAATGCTGCTGTAAAGCAAAGCGATGCTAAATTAAGCATAATTGACATGATCAGGGAATTACCGGCTCCTGTGGAGGAGTGATATGTTTCTTATAATCATTTTGTGTGCTATTCTTGCTTTGATCGAATACCTGTCTATTAGGTATGCGACAAAAGGAATAACTTATAAGCTACGTTTCTCAAAGCGTTTGGCCGATCCTGATGAGGTGCTGACCATGACGAGTATAATTGAAAATCGTAGCATGTTGCCCAAAATGTACATACGCTTGAGCGAAACCATACCATACGTCACAATATGTCAAAAGGATGCTGCAGGAGCCGATATTATAATAGATGAGGATGAAAATGCCTCTGATGCAAATTTTGATCATTTTGATATGCGTTTTGATGTACGGCGTGATTATGTGCGCGTTTCCACTACGCTCTATGTTATGCCAAGGCAGCGCATTGAAAAGACGCTTGATTTTTGCTTTAAAGAGCGTGGCTGCTATAAATTTTTGGGCGCAGGCATGCTTTGCGGGGACTTTTTGGGTGCTTCCAGTAAATCCTCTAATTTTGAGCTAAATGAGGAGATTGTTGTTGCCCCTAGAGCTTATGAAGATACCGCTCTTTCTACTGCGCTTGGCGGTATGCTCGGCATGATGTCGGTAAGGAGGTTTATATTTGAAGATCCCGTTTTAACGATTGGTGCAAGAGAATATACAGGACGTGAGCCCATGAAATCAATATCATGGACACTTTCAGCTCGCTCTGCGGATATAATGGTGAAGGTTTACGACTATACGCTTGAGCCTACAGCGGCTGTTATATTAAATATGGAATGTGATTCTGAGGTGGGACGTGATAAGGTTGCCGGGTGTCTTGAAAAGGCGCTTTCCGTTGCCAGAACGGTATGTGAAACCCTTGATGGAAGCGGCATTAAGTATAGCTTTTATACAAACGCAAGAGCCTCGGGTGCGGAGAACATATGGCCCGTAGCAAAGGATGGCCTCGGCCCGGCACATCTTTCTGCAATACTTGAAGGCCTTGGAAGAGCGAATTATTATGCGAATGAGAGCTGTTTTGTTATGCTTGATAAGGTTGTAAAGCGTGCCGAACCCGGTCGCACACATATCTTTATAACACCAGAGATCACTGAGGATGATAAGCCCGGAATAGAAAGGCTTAAGCTGGTTACTGGAAGCGACGTTTTGGTGATAGAGACGCTTGAAAGAAAGCCGGGGGAGGGTAGATTTGTATGGAAATGGTAGTAATAGCAAAACTGCTTGCTGAATTGTCCATATTCTATGTAATGTTCGGATATCTTTCCGCTGTTTTTGGCTTGAGTCACGTTATGTATATTCCATATATTTTGATGATCGCAATTGGAGCAATATCGTGGAGACTTTCAAAACTTAAGGGAAAGCTTGGTCTTATTAGACTGTTTCCGCTACTTCTGTTGATACCTGTTTATATATGGCAGATAGAAACGGATGTTGATCTGATATGCCTTATACCCCCAACTTTATATCTTGTGATCACGGTGATAGCAAAGCGCTTTGAAACAAACCATACGGCTTATTTTAAATTCATGTATAAGGGTGCTGCTATGATATTGCTGCCCTTCGTATTTTCAGTTGCCATGCCCGCATCTATTGATGCATGGGAGCTAACTACGCCCTTTGTTATAGTTTATATTACATCAAGTCTTGTAGTATTAAGAACGCTGAGACACGAAAAAGGCACCTACGATAGAGTAAGTTTTAAGCTTGCCAATATATCGCTTGTGTGCGCCGCGTTTGTTATATCCCTGATATTTGGTAATAAGAGCGTACAGAGCTTTTTGGGTAAAGCGTTCAATTGGTTTGTTGGACTTATTACAGTAAAGGAGCGTCCGAATGGAAATATGCATAATGTTTGGCCCGATATATCGGGAGAGTCTGTTACTCCGGGTATTACGCTTGCACCAGGAGTAACACCGGGTGATACTACCCCGACTATTGAGCCAACGGGAACACCACTGCCTCATATGACGCCCTTTCCAGAACCTGGCGAGCCTATTCCGACTTGGATACTTGCTACGTTTGGCGTATTTATAGTGCTTGCTATAATAGCAGCTATGCTGATGTTCAAGTCAAAGAACAAGGAAAACCAATATAATATCAGTCGCTCATCCATAAAAGCTGAAGCAGGGGCTCAAAAGGGTACGCTTGCGAAGAGACTGATGAAGATGTTTGCGCATTCAAATAACGATCGCGTAAGAAGGCAATATCAGCGATTTTTAAAGCATGTTGCAGCCAGCACCGGGCGCATATATCCGGGCTATAACACAAAGCAGATACTGGATGTTGCTACAGAGGTGGGATATAATGAGGGGTTGTGTGTTCAGCTTAGAAATCTTTATCTGCCTATTCGCTACTGTGATGGTCATCTTGCGACCAACTCAGAGGTTTCTGCTTCAAAAAGACTTGTTGATGACATACTGAAAAGGAAAGCGCAGCATGATGCTATGCAAAATCAACAAAGATATAACAGTTGACTCAAAATTAGTCATAAAAACTTGCTGATTCGACGTAGTTTTTGATATACTGTTTGAAACGGTTATGCTATAATGCTTTAATAGATTTTTGTGCATAATAAAAAGGAAAAACAGAGGGGTAAAATAAATGAGAATAGGGGAATTTACAGACTCATTTCTGCCCATAGTTGATGGCGTAGGTAGGGTGGTGCATAACTACGCCAGTATGCTGGGCGAAATGGGGCATGAATGCTATGTGATAGCGCCGATGACCGATACGGGATATAGAGGTTTTAATAAATTTGAGATCGTAGACTATATAAGCGCGAAGTTTCAGCAATATAAAACTGGTGTGCCCAATATCGATCCGCATTTTAAGGCAAGAATGAAGAACGTTGAATTGGATATAATACACACTCATAGTCCTTTTTCATCTGGTCAGACCGCAATCTATTACGCAAAAAAGCGAGGGGTACCCCTGATTGGTTCATTTCATTCCAAGTATCGTGATGATTTTAAGCAGGCTATGGGCGTTGATGTGCTTGCTGATGTTGGCATCAAGATAGTTGTGGATTTTTATGAGCGTTGCGATCAGGTTTGGACTGTTTCAAACCATGCCGCCGATACGCTTCGCGAATATGGGTATCGTGGTAACATAATAATTATGCCAAACGGCTCAAATATACCCGAGATACATCCAAATGATAGGGAGCTTGCAAAAGAAAAATTTACGCTGGGTGATTTGCCTGTATTCTTATATGTAGGGCAGCTCAATTGGAAGAAAAACATTAATCGGATATTTCTTGCATCTGCCGAGATTGCAAAAAAAGGACATCAATTTAAGCTCATTTTAGCCGGAAAAGGTCCACATGAGGATGAAATAAAGAGAATGGCAACCGAAGTTTTGCCGGATAGGGGTGTAATATTTACCGGTCATATAGAGGATCAAAGGCTATTGGGCAGTTTATATCAATGTGCATCGATGTTTGTATTCCCCTCTCTTTATGATAGTGCGGCGCTTGTGGTTCGTGAAGCGGCGGTGTTTGGTGTACCATCCGTCGTTGTGAAAAAAACAGGTCCAAGTGAAGTGATAACCGATAGAGAAAATGGTTTTTTATGTGACGATACGACAGAATCACTTGCCGCTATAATGGAGGAAGCCGTTTTAAACCCTGACCTTATGATGAAAATTGGAAAAAAAGCGCAGACCACTATACCGGTGCCATGGAATACGCTTATGGATGATGTTGTAAACAGATATGAAATGCTAATAGATAGCTATAAAAAGTTAGGCCTATATCAAAAAAAGAAAAAGTAAAATAAAAACACGCTCCGGCCAGGAACGTGTTTTTTATTTAATCGATTCTGTCTGACTTAATTATTTTTATCATTTTAGGCTTAAACCTATTTATATTACGAAGGGTTTTATCCAAAAATTTTAGTACCAAAAAGCTTAATAAAGTGGCGGAAATACCTGTTAATAGAGCCGCGATCTCACTTATAAGCGAGCCCAGGCATACTCCAACTATGAGGAAAATAAGTGGTATGCCGTATGCTATCATGCTGGATTGCATCATGGTCTTTCCGTGTATGGATATCTCCACCTCATCGCCAACTTTAGCTTGTAGTTTGTTTTCAATGGTTATATCGGCCTCATCACTTCCAAGTCTGAAACATGCATGACAGTGTCCACATGCCGAGGTGCGCTTAAATCGCACGAGCGCATCTCCATTATCCAGGACATCTACAACAATACCGCTTTGTTCCATAAAGCTTTACTCCTTTTCAGGGGTGAATTTTTTTATAAAAAGCTCATCAAGCTGCTTATCGTCAACGCTTGAGGGGGCATTTGTCATAAGACAAGAGGCGTTTTGTACCTTGGGGAAGGCAATGACATCTCTTATGTTACTGGTTTTTGTTATGAGCATGACTAATCTGTCAAGACCGTACGCAAGACCACCATGGGGGGGAGCACCGTATTTAAAGGCTTCCATGAGGAATCCAAAACGCTGCCATGCCTCTTCATGGGTAAATCCTAGCATTTCAAACATACGCTCCTGTAGTTCACTTGAATGAATACGAATGGAGCCACCGCCTATTTCATTGCCGTTCATTACGATATCATACGCCTTTGCGCGAACTTTGCCCGGCTTAGTCTTAAGGAGGTCTATATCATCATCCTTGGGACTGGTGAAGGGGTGGTGTACGGCAACGTATCTATTTTCATCGGGATCCCATTCAAGCATTGGGAAATCGGTCACCCATAGCAGTTCGATGCGGCTTTCGTCTATAAGGTCTAAGCGCTTTGCAAGCTCAAGCCTTAAGGCGCCAAGCGAAGAAAATACAACAGAATTATCGGGATCGGCGACAAAGAGCAAAATATCGCCTTCTTTCGCGCATGCACGTTCCTTTATAGCGCTTATCTGCTCCTCTGTTAAGAATTTAGCGAATGTGCACTGCATGCCTTCTGGCTTAAGACTCATCCATGCAAGGCCTTTAGCCTTATATATCTTTACAAACTCTGTAAGCTCATCGATATTTCTGCGGGATAGCTTTGAAGCGGCACCTTTAGCATTTATAAGGCGAACGCTTCCGCCACCCTCGAGCGCGGAGCTGAATACTTTAAATCCGCTCTCCTTTACGATGTCAGACACATCTTTTAGTTCAAGTTCAAAGCGAAGGTCGGGTTTATCCGAACCAAAGCGTTCCATTGCCTCAGCATAAGGAAGCCTTCGAAGGGGAAGTTCTACATCATAATCAAGGGTCTCCTTGAGAAGCTTCTTGATAAAGCCCTCGTTTACAGCAATTACATCATCTTCATCCACAAAGCTCATTTCAAGGTCTATCTGGGTAAACTCCGGCTGTCTGTCGGCACGAAGATCCTCATCACGAAAGCAGCGGGCTATCTGCATGTAGCGATCAAATCCGGAGAGCATGAGAAGCTGCTTAAAGGTCTGGGGGCTCTGGGGGAGCGCATAGAAATTGCCGGGATGCACTCTGCTGGGCACGAGATAGTCGCGAGCGCCTTCCGGCGTGCTCTTACAAAGTATGGGGGTTTCTATCTCAAGAAAACCGTTTTCGGCATAGTATTCGCGTGCTACCTGCACTATTTTATGGCGCATACGGAGTATCTCCTGCATACGCGGCCTTCTAAGATCGAGATAGCGATACTTTAACCTTACCTGCTCGGCTGCGTCAAGATCATCCTGTATGTAGATGGGCGGAGTTTCAGCCTTGCTGAGTATTTTAAGCTCCGTTGCCAAAAGCTCCCACTTTCCGGTCTTCATGTTCGGGTTTTCCATACCCTCGCTGCGGTTTTGGAGTATACCCTTTACAGCAAGTACATACTCGCTCCTTATGGTCTTTGCAAGCTCGAAAACATCCTTGTTGATGGTGCTTTCGTTGAATACGACCTGCATCACTCCTGTGCGATCACGAAGGCCAATGAATATCAGCGAACCAAGATTACGCCATGTACCGGCCCAACCCATAAGCAGAAGCTCTTTTCCTACATCGATCTCGCTTGGCTGCGCGCAATAATGCGTGCGGTGCCAGCCCTGTAATAATTCGCTCATAATTTTACTCCTTTATATAATTGAATAGATTATCAAATTTTACGATCTCTTCCTGCCCGGAAGTCATGTTTTTAAGCTTCAAAGCGCCCATCTCAAGCTCGGAATCGCCTAAGATACCAACATATCTGATATTCAGCTTGCCTGCGAACTTAAATTGAGCCTTAATACTGCGCCCGACATGATCTATATCGACTATAAGCCCTTGCTTCCGGAGAAAAGCGGCAAGCTCAAATGCCTTCATGCGGGCTGTATCACCTATCGGAGCAATATATATATCGATAGAGGCAGGTTCACCCATATGTGCGCCCTGGTTTTGAAGTAGAAGCAGCAGCCTTTCAAGCCCCATACCAAAGCCTACAGCTGGGGTTTTAGGTCCGCCAAGCTGTTCTACAAGCCCATCGTATCTTCCGCCGCCACAGACAGTATTTTGAGCGGAAAGATCGTTTGATATTATTTCAAATACAGTTTTGGTGTAGTAATCAAGACCGCGCACGATATGGGGATCTAAAACATATGGTATACCGACTGCGTCAAGACAGCTCTTAAGCTCATCTAAGTGATGACTGCACTCATCGCAGAGTGATTCAAGCACGATAGGCGCTGATGCGCATATTTCGCGGCACTTTTCCTCCTTGCAGTCAAGTGTGCGAAGGGGATTTTTATGCATCCTATCACGGCAGGTTTCGCAAAGTTCATGTTCGTGCTGCGTTAAGAATTCAACGAGCTTTTCATTGTATAGCGGTCTGCAATGCTTGCAGCCTATCGAATTTATATGAAGCTCAAGCTCTTTAACTCCAAGTCGCGATAGAATCTCAAGCGCAAGCGAAATGCATTCGGCATCTGCGCTGGCAAGCGGGGCGCCGAATATTTCGATACCAAACTGATGATGCTCGCGAAGTCTTCCGGCTTGGGGTCGCTCATAGCGGAATATGGGGGCATTGAGATAGTACATCTTTGTGGGCTGCGCTTCGTTGTAAAGCCTGTTTTCAACGAACATGCGGACTATGCCCGCTGTACCTTCTGGTTTTAGCGTAACGGAGCGTTCTCCCTTGTCAAGGAATGTGTACATCTCCTTTTGAACTATATCGGTCGTATCTCCAACACCGCGAGCAAATAGCTCCGTGTGCTCTATAACCGGCGTTCTTGCTTCGTAAATACAGTATTTGCGGCAAATATCTCGTATTATTCCCTCGATATACTGCCAGCGCCAGCTATCTTTTGGGGTAACGTCTTTTGTGCCTTTCGGCGCATGCAATTCCATATATCCTCCTAAAAAAATAAGGGCTCGACATCCGCATAGGGACGGAAATATCCGCGGTGCCACCCTAATTGGGTAATTTTAATTACCCCACTTGCTCGTTATAACGCACGACTGCGCCATTTTGGTGGAAAGCTCATGGATGTCCTTCGCCTATAGCTTGCTTAGCCGCCTTTCAGCCGTGAGCAGCTTCTCTTTAAAGCCTTCTAAAGGTTACTCTTCCAATCAACGCTATTAAAATGATGATAGCACTCAAAACTGTGCTTGTCAATGCTTTTATGTGTTTGCATTCAAATAAAGAAGCTGCCATTTGTGTTTGGCAGCTTCAGCTCTTAAAGTTATATCAATCCCATGGATATACGGAGCACTATAAGTGCATCGTATGAGGTGATATCATTATCACCATTCATGTCCGCATAGGGCAGATAGATGTCATCGATCGTGCCTACGCCCATGGCATATCTTAAGATCATTAGCGCGTCTCGTGCGCTAACGGTGCCATCGCCGTTTACATCACCCATAAGCTCAGGTGAGGTTTCATCTCTTATTATAATGTTATCGACCCATACACAGTCACTACCATCGGCACCGTCATGGCTCTTTTCATACATCCAGCCAAGTACATATTCACCGGAATTTTCGATGGTAACGGTAACATTTGTCCAACCGTTTTCTCCGGTATAGCTTCTGACCGAATAGCCGTTAAGTGTAAAGCAAAGACGATCCCAGCCTGTTTCACAGCTTGACTTGTAATCAAAGCTTATAACTGTGCCGGCGTTAAGATGACCTGCGTTTACTGTAAACTCAGATGTTACATTGTCGATACCTGCAATATCGCTGACAACGCAGTTGCGTCCTTCATCGGTAACGATCTGCCAGGGATAGACTGTATTATTCTCAAACTCCCTTGACTCTCCGGGTGCATTTGCTGCCTGGTTAAAATCATCCGGATCCGGCATATTTGGGTTGGGTGAAGGGGTATCATCATAATTACGTATGAATTCGACATTGTCTACCCAAACTTCATTTCCGGTGCCGCTGGGGCCATCGTCCGAGCTTTCCTTAACAAAGTGCCATGAGAATATGTAATCGCCATCCTGAGGCACTACGAAAGTAAATTGCTGCCAATCGGTCACGCTACCGATATAACCTTGAATAGCTGAATTCATTCTAAAGAACAAACGATCCACATCTGGACAGTTTGCTTTCCAGTCGAACCTTATGGCATCACCGGCATGCACATCTTCAAGTATTATATACACTACCTGACTACCGTTGCGCTGTGATACATTAGCCTTTGCGCTCATTCTTCCGGCTTCACTTGTATCGATGATCCAGGGATTTGTGAGATCGTTATAAAATTCAAGAGTTCCACCTTCGATATTAAGCGCTTCGTTAATCTGCTCCCCGATGAGTGAAGGATCATACGGTTCAGGCTGATCTCCGGTAAGGCTTATGTTGTCTATGCTTCCGGTATCGCTGCCGCTACCCATGCTGCTATCCTTGGAATAGATCCATTGTATCGTGTAGTCACCACTTGAGGGGATAGTGTAGGTATAGGTGCTCCAAGACGCGGTGCCGCTTATGCGATCGATCCGGGTGCCGTTTACATAAAATGAGAGCCAGTCGTAATTGCTTTCACTGGATACACTCCAGTCAAAAGATAAGATTTGACCTGCAGTTAGGCCGTTGAATACGGCGGTTATTGAAGTGCTGCTGCTGTCCATGCCCTCAGTTGAAGAACGGACATAGGTTCTATTACCACTTGTCTCAATCATCCAGGGAGAGCCGGTATCGTTTATAAATGTAAGGGCGCTTCCCTCGGCATTGATTGCGGCATCAAATTCCTCCTGTGAAGGAATGGAAGGGGCGGATATTTCAAAATTCGGCAAAGCAAACAGGCTGGTCATAAGATATCCATAGCCGCCTCCGATCGCTCCGTGATTCTCCATAGCGCCAGTATTGATATCTATGGTGATAAGATAGCCGAACATACCGGCAGGAATACTTCTGAATAATACACCATATATGCAGTCATGAGCAGCATAGTAGACCATTGCGTTTATATTGTCATATTGATCATTTATTATATGACCGACTTCGCGCACGATATTACCATTTATGTCAAAAATTATTGCATCCCCGCCGTGACGTCTCATGGCAAAGAATTGACCGTTTCCAATATAGGTGAAAGTGGGAGAAATTATGATCTCGTCTTCGCTAAGATTCAATACATCCGTGAGCTGACCGTTCGATAGGTTTACCGTCATGATATGATAAGCGCCTTCAATATCGTTGAACACGAGTGCATACATTACATCAGTATCGGCAGCATACGTTAGATCCACTACTGAGTAGTCATTAGATACGCTTCCGAGCCTTGTCGTTGTCCAGGTAGAAGCGGTGGAATCTATACGATAGAATGTATCGTCAGTTGGATATTCCTCAGAATATGTATAATCGTGTGAATATACGTATACTGTATTGCCGATAGCCTCTGCAGCATTGGATATCTGCCCCTCCATTTCAAGCATTGCCTGAATAACACTGGGATTTTCGGTATTGAAGCCGATGATCGAGCGCGTCAGGGGCTGTGAGCTGTTAGTATTATTGAGCTTTCGCTCAGCAAATCCAAAGAGAGAGATAGCTTCAGTATTTGCAATTTCTGTATTGCTTACAGCGTTTGCCGTAGGAAGTATGGCCAATACCATAAGACATGCAAGCAGCATTGATGCAAATTGTCTGATCTTCATATGAACACTCCTATTCATAATATTTATAATAAAAATTATAGCACTTTTCTGCACAAATTAGGAATATTTTAAAAAATAATTATTTATATAAAAGTTTTAATAAATGGATATATGCTTCAAATTTTTAAGAGAAGCAATTAAAGCTTCTAAAATAGGGTTTCTAATCAATATAAAACTATTTCCAGTGCTTATACAGCTTGCGGTTGTCCAACGACCAAATTCTGTCTGTTAGCTGACCTTCTTCTATTGCATCAAGCTCACTATACATTGTGAACAGCTTTGCATCAAGAGTGTCAATTTTGCTTACTATCTCGGCTTCTGGGAACATGGGCAGCTTTGGACTACCATATTCGGGATCACCATGGTGGGAGAGGACTATATGCTGAAGAAGCATTATAGTATCATCATCAATATTAAGCTCTTTACCTATGAGCCCAATGAGATTGACCCCCATGTTGATATGTCCGATCAATTCGCCTGAGGGAGTATAAGCTGTAGCCATACCAAGCTCACTTACGGAAAGCTCCTCAATCTTTTCAATATCATGCAAAATTATGCCCGCATAAACAAGCTCGGCACGCAAGCTTGGATATAACTGCTCATACACGGTACAGAGGGCTTTAGCAGCATCAAGCATGGTGACCATATGATACAGAAGACCACCTCTATATGCATGGTGAAGCCTTAATGCTGCGGGGTAATATTGGAGCTTATTTTCATATAGACTAAGTGCATGCTGGGTGACGCGCAATAGACTGGGATCGGTTATTAATTCCGTGTAGCTTAAAACGCGCTTATACATATCAGCGCTGCTTTCGGGGGCGCAGGGGACTAAAAGGCGCATATCTATGGCGTCGTGCTCCGTTGCTTTTCGTATCCTATCTATACGAAGCTGCTCTACTTCCTTAAATAGGACTATAGTTCCGCGAATCTTTATTATGTCCTGAGACGCATATATGCCGTTTTTTTCAGCGTCATAGTCCCAAAGCTTTGCGTTTATTTCTCCGCTGGCGTC
Source organism: Clostridia bacterium (assembly GCA_017416425.1). Lineage (GTDB taxonomy): Bacteria > Bacillota > Clostridia > Christensenellales > CAG-138 > RGIG1693. Next base: position 67,928 of record JAFQCL010000014.1, on the reverse strand, counting down.
AAATACATATAGATCAAGGTAATCTGCACCTTTAACATTGCTCTTTACCTGAGCGGTCTTGACGATGCAAAAGCCCTCGACCTGATTTGTAGCATAGTTTATAATGTTGTCAAGTAGTCTCATCCTCATAGAAGACCTCCGAATGAATTAAAGAACAGCGATAAGAACCCTATCGGTAGGGGCTTAAAATAGATCGGTGCATAAATTTAAGTTAGTAGTTTATTTTTCCATTGCTTGTGAAATGGCAAGAGCAAGCTGATCACCGCATGAAGTCGATTTCATGCCACACCTAACACCGCGCAGCTTTTCTATTACCTCATTTGCCGGAAGGCCTTCGACAAGCAGACCGATGGTCTTAAGATTTCCGTTGCAGCCGTTTGTGTATACTACGTTACGAACGATTCCGTTTTCAATGTCAAACTCGATCTTAGTTGAGCAAACGCCCTGAGTTTTATAAATGTGATGCATATTTTCCTCCACCAATTATGTTATACATTAAATCTGAACAGTACGACATCGCCGTCCTGCACTATATATTCCTTGCCCTCAGAACGTACAAGCCCTTTTTCTTTGCACACAGTCATGGAGCCACATTCAATGAGTGTATCAAAGGGAACAATCTCCGCTCTTATGAAGCCGCGTTCAAAGTCACTGTGTATCTTGCCTGCTGCCTGGGGTGCCTTTGTACCTTTTTCAATTGTCCAGGCTCTGACCTCCTTTGGTCCTGCTGTAAGATAGCTTATAAGTCCAAGCAAACGATAACAGGCCTTAACGAGCTGATCAAGACCGCTGCTTTCTATTCCCAGTTCAGATAGGAACGCGGCCTTTTCTTCATTGGATACCTCGGAGAGCTCCTCCTCTACCTTTGCGCATATGCATATAGCTTCAGCGCCTTCTTTTGCTGCTGCGCCGTATACCGCCTTTACCATATCGTTTGGCGGATTGCCTATGTCGTCCTCGGCTATGTTGCATACATATATTATCGGCTTTGATGTCAGTAGAAACTGAGCGTCAAGCTCTTTTTTTTCATCGATGCTGACCTGCATGCTCCTTATCGGGAGACCGTTTTCAAGGTGTGCTTTTGCTTTTTTAAAGAGCTCAGCATCGGCAAGGGACTTTTTATCGCCTCCCTTTGAATTCTTCATGGCTCTGTCTATGCGGCGCTCTATCGTTTCGATATCGGCGAATATAAGCTCAAGATTAATGGTTTCCATATCGCGGAGTGCGTTTACGCTGCCATCAACGTGTATAACGTTTTCATCGACAAAACAACGGACTACATGTACGATAGCGTCCACTTCACGGATATGTGAGAGGAACTTATTTCCAAGCCCTTCACCTTTATACGCACCACGAACAAGGCCTGCTATATCAACGAATTCAATGGTGGTAGGCGTATACTTTTCCGGGCTATACATTTTGGCAAGAAGATCAAGACGCTCGTCAGGTACGGCAACGATACCAACATTTGGATCTATAGTACAAAAGGGATAGTTCGCAGACTGTGCGCCTGCCTTTGTTATCGCGTTGAACAGCGTGCTTTTACCAACATTAGGTAGTCCAACTACGCCAAGTTTCATAATTAAATATTTCTCCATTCACTTTAATCATATTGTATTATAGCGGAGCAAGCACACTCTTGTCAATTGTGATGAGTTGTGTGTTTTATAGACCAAGCTTTTGCATAAACTCATAAGTGGACAAGCGCCCATCACGATTATAGCGCCCAAGAGCAAACAGGCTTTGGGGAGAGGCTATCGTAATTATATTTGTTTTTTCCACAGTTGTCAGTGTTGATAAAAAGCCCATGCTTTGAAGAAGCTCCTCACTTTCATTTGAGAATATGCCGTATGGGTATACATAAGCGGCGGGGGATATGTTTTGCCTTTGTAGGCTTTGCTGCATCAAAAGCGTATCGTGGGTGAAAGCATTTTTGTATGCTTCAAATGTTTCTCCCGGCTTCATACCGGCGCCTGGTCTTTTTTGCAGATCGTGCATGAAATACGAGTGATTCAGCACTTCAACTGCATCGTAGCCGGATAGCATCGATACGTCATCCCGGGACATATATGCATGCTCGGGACATGTATCCTTGCTTTTTTCAGATGTATCGCAAAACGATCCTACAACGGCTATGCTTGCTTTCATGTCATGCTTGAGCAAAAGAGGCAGAGCGTAGGTGATGAAGTTATAATGTCCATCATCAAATGTAAGCACTACAGATTTTTTGGGTAAAGGTACTCCGTCATACACATATGCTATGAGGTCGCTTATATGTACAGTGCTATAGCCGTTTTCATAAAGATATCTGATATCCGATTCAAGCGTCTCTAGCGGTGCTATGTATTCCCCCGTATTTGAATCATCCTTAGAAATACTATGATACATTATTATGGCTATGTTTATGCTATTTTGATGCTTACTGGATATGACCATCTCGCTCTCTATCCCGCTGTAGATTAGCCCAAATGACAGCACAAATATTATGCATAGAAACGATATAAGAGCATGCGTGATACGATCTTTCAAGCAAAATACCTCCATATCTTAAAAGTATGGCTGAGTAAGCCGCATATTACTTATTATGATATGAATTTTGTGTAACAATAATGACATTTTAATCGCAATGTGATAAAATCAATAAAAATAGATAGGAGTTATATATGCGTAATCTGCGTTCGTTAACCGTGTATACGATAGTTCACATGCTGGTGGATTTTGTATGCTTTTATATGCTGTTTTCGGTGTTTAAGCTCTATGCTGGAGTTGATCTTAGGGAGCTGGCGCTTGGTTTTCTAATCTATAACGCATTGGCATTTGGATTGCAGCCGTTATTTGGATACATCTATGATAAAGTATGTAAACTACCCATAGCGGCGATAGGATGCCTTTTCATAACGGTTGCCGTATGGCTTTCAAATTCTCCATGGCTCATGCTTGCGCTTCTTGGCGTTGGAAATGCCTGCTTCCATATAGGTGGGGGCGCGGATAGCCTTGTTAGAGCAAATGGCAGGGTATCGCGAAGCGGAATATTTGTATCATCAGGCGCATTGGGCGTTGCTCTTGGCTCTGTTGCGGGCACTAACATGTGGTTCGGAACCGCACTCGCCGGCAGCATGGTACCTGCTGCTTTGGCAGGCTTATCCGGGATCGCTGTTTTGATACTCTGCCCGGATCATATAAAGAAAGATTATCATGCGAAAAGCTTGAAAACAGCAAATAAAAGTTCATCCTCTCTGCTTGTGATAGGACTTTGCACGCTTGCTATTGTAATACGATCATTTGTCGGGGCTACTATTCCAACCGACTGGTCAAAAACAACTGACATGCTCATACTGATGCTTATGCCTTCGATCGCCGCATTCGTTGGAAAGATAGTGGGCGGATTTTTGGCAGACGCATTCGGCGCAAAGTTTGTTTCAATAGTATCTTTGCTACTTTCAGCGCTTCTGCTTTGCTTGTTCAGCGATATTCCGCTGCTTTGTACTATAGGAATAATATTATTTAACGTGCCTATGTCTGTAACACTTTGCGGTATCGCCTCGAAAATGCCGCAAAGACCGGGTCTTTCGTTCGGACTTTCGACCCTTGCGATACTGGCAGGAGTTATACCTACATATATATTTACTACCGGAGGAAGCGCATGGTATTCGGTCGTAATGGCCGCTTTAATAGTTGCGGCTGCGTTCTGTATACGCTACGCAATATCGGATAGAAAAAATAAACCTTCCGATAAGGATACCATTCAAAAGGACGAATTTGAGAAGGCTGAAACATGTGAATTGTCAAGCGGCGAAAATGAAGCCATAACCCTATAACGCATATAAAATAATGAATGAAATCTAAATGAAAGGGGTAAAATAAAATGTTTCTATTGACAGATGTTGCGGCCGCGCCGACGATCATAGATGGAGAGATACTTCCTTATGTATTGCTGGGCGTAGCTGTGGTCGCTATAGCTGCCATACTTATATTTGTAGCTGTTAAACGCAAAAATAAGAAGGATTGATGACGATTATAATTAGGCTTATAATTGCATTTATTTTGACGGCATTGGTCGAAGGTATATTGGCGTATCTTATCCGGCGTGAGCGGCGCTATATTGTGTGCAGTATTTTGTGCAATTTTTTGACAAATCCGGCTTTGAATATAGCACTCATTATTGCGTTTAATATTTGGGGATATTTCGCATATATAGGCGCGCTCATGCTTTTTGAAATTTTAGCAATTGTGATAGAAGCGTTGCTATACTTGAAGCTTTGCGATATGCCATTTCCAAAGGCTGTGGTATTTAGCTTTGTTTTAAATGGTTGTTCATTTTTTATCGGTAGTGGTACACTTCTTCTTATTAATGTAATATAAGTGGTTAAATTTCACAATTAGGTAATGACATTGCCGTGTTTTTCTGATATAATAGATTATTAAACATGGATAGGTGCAGTATTGGCATAAACTTTGGAGCTGCTATGAGCTTGATACTACATGATGAGCTACGTCACTTGTTGACAGCTTTATTTGAAGTAAATTTAGGGATTGCGGTAAAGAATAGTGATATATCGTTCCGATCAAGACATGGCGAGCTATCGGTAACTGTCATAAGATACGGGTGCGAAGCAGGGGATTTAATACCCAAAATAAAGCCTGAATTTACAGAATATTTGTTGGGTATATGTCCTTTTGAGGAATTAAATGCTACAATTGGGCATATAAATTTTAAGCTGAAGTATGATTTTTTGGATTTGCTTATTGGGTACATAAGCCAAAAGCTGCCTGTGCCTTCGCTTCCTACTGTACTTGAGACAAGCAGGGACTATGCTGTAGCAAAGCTTTTGACTCAATCCGGCTGCACCGGGATGGGTTGTCCTCGTGTCGGCTGCTATAGAGAGCTATTTTGGGAGGTTTATGCCGCGTGCGACCCACAGCTTAGCCGGAAACAGCGGATAAACGCGATTGAAAATGCTTCAAAGCATGTTTTGAGCTTTGCGAGGAAGCTTAACGATGAACAAAAGATAATGCATTACAGTGTTGCAGGTGAATTTAATGCAGCTATTTTACGGCTGCTTCTGTTATAAAAAATAAGGAGGATATACATATGGAAATCAAGTGGTATGGGCATTCTTGCTTTTTGCTAACTAACAATGAAGGTGTAAGACTGCTAATGGATCCTTGTGATAGGGGCGTGGGGTATGATCTGCATGATATAGAGGCTGATATTATGACTATCAGTCACAGCCATCACGACCATAATTATTATGAAGCCGTAAGAGGCAACCCCATAAGGATTATTGCTCCGGGAGAAACCATTCAAAAGGGAGTTCGCATTATAGGCGTACCCACATGGCATGATGAAAATGAGGGAAGGCAGCGAGGTAACAATATTATGTTCATAGTTGAGATGGACGATATTCGCGTTCTTCATTGTGGTGATTTAGGTCATGTTTTGCCTGATGAAACTGTGAAGGCGATAGGTGATATCGATGTACTGTTAGTACCTGTTGGGGGAAAGTATACGGTTGATTATAAGGGCGCAAGGGCTGTAGCGAATCAACTCAGGCCAAGTGTTGTAATACCTATGCATTATAAGACTAATGCATGCGCTATAGATTTGGATACAGTGGATAATTTCCTGACCAGTGCGGAAAAGTGCCTGATACATCGTCTTGGGCAAAGCAGCGCTACCCTTGGAAGAATAAACTTAGGTGAAGACAGGGTGCTGGTGCTTGATTATGAGCGCTGTTAGGGTTTAAGCCCCAATTAATTTGCTCTTGGTTTTGCTTTAAAGAAAAATTTGCCAAACAGGGCACTCTTCATAATGAGATGCTCTGTTTGTTTATTGCTGAGGCGGTATTTATTTTTCAAGCATTAGTATGGTAAAATGGGAAAAAGCTTGAGAACGGAGACATTTTAATGAGTAAGGTTTTGGGTTCGTGGAGCGGTATGCGCAAATACCTTGAGCAGGAAATGATAGCAGAGTCTCTTAAAGGGCGAGTACGATATAATTGTACAACTTATGTTGGAATGGATAGTTGTAGGGTTTTCGAGATATTTATTGATAAAAAGCTTGTTAAACAGTTTTCCTTGGAAACAGTTAATACATATTTCATCAATAATGGACTTTCCTTATCGGATATCCACAAGCATCTCATGACAATAACGGACTATTGGCAGGGTTTTTGGGAGACTTTTGATCGTATTTCTGTGAACAACAGGACAGAGTATACGGATATCGAATTCTGCGAAGCGCTTGAGCAATACCGAAATCAATCGATTCAAGACAGCATTTTTTCTGAAAACCCGCTAATAAGAATGTTTGCCGTTTTAGACCGACGTATCGGAAAAAGGACACTTGAAAAAATAACCGACCACGATGATATCTTACCGGAGTGGCTGCGGCAGTTTTATAAACTAAGATCAGAAGCTGAAGGCGTCTGAAAAGGCTTGTAAGACATGAAATGCTAAAATACCTGCAAACATAAAAAGTGTCTACAGGCGCTTAATCACATTAGATTCCCTGCAAATAAAAACAGCAGCCGGTTCATTATCGTTGTGAAGTGGCTGCTTAATTTTTATTGTCATCAGACCCGGGCTTTATTCTAAACGGCGTGTTTCAGGCTTTTTTTGCGGCGCTTTATTATGTAATAAATTATCACACCGGCTACTATCAATAGGCTTATTAATTGAGATGTCGAAAAGGGTCCCACAAAGCCGCGTATAGAGTCACCGCGCAGGTATTCTGCGAAAAAGCGGAATACGGAATAGGAAAGAAGATATATGCTGAGAAGCCGGCCATGCCGTCTTCCCTTTTTTAAAAGCATGAGCAACACAAAAAACAGTACGAGATTGAACAAAGCTTCAACCAGCTGTATCGGAAAGCGTGTTATTCCGTTTACTAATTCATCCGGATGATAATGATAGACTATACCAATATCGCACTCTATGCCATAGCAGCATCCGGTGAAAAAACACCCAAGCCTTCCGAAAAAATGGAACAACGGTATGGAACAGGCAGCAATATCCGCATATAAAGGCGTAAGCTTCATTTTCTTATAACACAGCATGCCCACAAAAAGTCCTCCCAAAAGCCCGCCATAGAATACTGAGCCTCCGAAGATAACGGCCATGCGATCTATAAATACGGAAAATGATGTTATCTCATCAAGGTGGCTGAAGAAGTAGATTATATGCTCATACATTGTTATTCCGTATAAAAGGTGCATTCCGATAAATATACCTACGGCTGAGATCAAAAACGTATAGAGCATGGAAACTTCATTAAGAGCATGCTTTTTTGCTTTGGAATATGAAAACCAAAGCGTTATAAGTATTCCCGCTAATGCGAATAGCATATAGGGAGAGAATGTTTTTCCGAAAAGTTCAAAATTTGGGATCATAGTTATATAAATTGACCGGACATGAAGTCATGCCCGGCAATAATTGTTTTGTTTAAATATCAGCTGAAAAGACCTGCATTGAGACCTGCGCAGCCGACAGTAGCAGCAGCACATGCAACACAAAGTATGCCGATTAGACCAACAACGGCTCCAACAATGCCGCATACAAGACCTGCAACTGCAAGACCCTTGCCCTGACCGCCGTTTGCCTGAGCCATCTTCATTCCCTTAGCACCGAAAACGATGCCGAGTATGGATAGCACAAAAGTAAAATAGCAAACGACCGGGATCCATGCGCCGATGATGCCAAGGATACCGCAAACCAGTGCGATAATTGAAAACTTGTTGTTTTGTTCCATAATGTTTACCTCCCAAAAGAATAACTTATTATACATCACGCAGTTAACATCTGTCAAGCCTTAGTTATAAGTATTCAAAGAAACCAGTAAGTATTTTTATAGGTTTTATAAATTGCAGCTTGTCTTTGCCCCCGAGAGCATCAGCTTTATGCGGTTAAGCTGATTTACTTCGCTGGCGCCGGGGTCATAGTCGACCGCTACGATGTTAGCAAGGGGATAGGCTTTTTTCAGAACCTTTATAACACCCTTACCGACAACGTGATTGGGAAGACAAGCAAAGGGCTGAATACATACTATGTTTGGCGTGCCTGAGGTGATTAGCTCAACCATTTCACCTGTTAAAAACCAACCTTCGCCATATTGATTTCCAAGCGATAAAAATGGCTTGGAAAGCTTTGCGATCTCCTTGATAGGCGGAGGCGCCATAAAACGCTTGCTTTTTGAAATCGCGTTAAGAGCGGGCTTCCTTATGGCTTGAATCGCGGCGATACCGATTTTGGATATGGCGGCAGATGTCCATTTTCCCCCAAGGAACTTATGTTTATAGTCTGCATTATACATACAGTAATTTAAAAAATCGATCAGATCAGGTACTACAGCCTCCGCGCCCTCATGTTCTAGCAGATCCACAAGATGATTATTTGCAAGAGGCATATACTTTACAAGTATCTCGCCAACAATGCCTACTCTTGGTTTTTTGAGATTTTCGTTTACAGGCAGCTCATCAAAAGCCTTTACGATGCCCTTGCATACCCTGCGATAGGAATACCTGCTTTTTTTATTTATAAGTGAATCTATGCATATATTACGCCATTTTTTATGTAGCTCATTCGCAGAACCTGGTATAAGCTCATAGGGGCGCACACGATAAAGGCATTTCATCAACAGATCGCCATATACGATTGCCTTCATAGCTGTATAGAGCATGGAAAGGGGAGGATTAAAACCTTTATTTTTTTCCATGCCGTTTACATTCAGAGATATTACGGGAATATGGGAAAGATTGACTCTATCAAGCGCCTTTCTTATGAAGCCCACATAGTTGCTGGCTCTACAGCAGCCGCCCGTTTGCGTCATTATGATCGCAAGACGGCTTGTATCATATCGCCCGGATAGTACAGCTTCCATTATCTGCCCAACTACCGTTACAGAGGGGAAGCAGGCATCGTTATTTACGAATTTAAGTCCCGTATCTATTGCTTTTCGGTTATCGTTATTCAATATTTCCACATTAAAGCCGTACTTTAGAAATATCGGCTCTAATATATCGAAGTGGATGGGACTCATCTGAGGAGCAAGTATGGTATATTTGTCCCTAAACATGTTTTCCGTATATTCGGTTCGATTATATCCCGAAAAAGGTACAGCGAGGTTTGTGCCGGATTTATCACGTCTGTTTATTGCCGCAAGCAGACTGCGTATCCTTATTCTGGCGGCTCCAAGATTATTGACTTCGTCTATTTTAAGTACGGTATGAATCTTATTCGCGCTTTGAAGTATCTCGGATACCTGATCCGTAGTTACGGCATCAAGCCCGCAACCGAAGGAGTTAAGCTGTATAAGCTCAAGATCATTGCGCCTTAAAACAAATTCTGCAGCCGTATATAGTCTTGAGTGATATACCCATTGATCGTTAGCTCTTATCGGACGACTGGGCTTAAAATCTATTGGAAGACTATCCTCTGAAAATACGTATAGTCCATAAGATGCTATCATTTCGGGTATGCCATGGTTTATCTCGGGGTCCACATGATAGGGACGCCCTGCGAGAACTATTCCACGCGCATGATTCTTTTCCATTTCGGCCATCATGCGGGTTCCTTCGGCCAAAATATCCTTCTTTGCCCGCGATTGCTCGAGCCACGCCTTGTGTACTGCTTTTTTTACCTCATGGGCAGGTATATCCCACTCCTTGGCGCAAAGCTCCACCAGGCGCTTACCAGCTGTTTTTTCATCTGTAAAAGCGATAAATGGGCGTATATAGCGTATATTGCCTTCGGTCACAGCTTCAACATTGTTTTTTAGGTTTTCAGGGTATGATACGACTATGGGGCAATTGTAGTGATTTTGTGCGCCTTCGGTTTCCTGCCGCTCATAGAATACACATGGGTGAAATATGGTTTTAATTCCTCTATCTATAAGCCACTGAACATGCCCGTGGGCGAGCTTTGCCGGATAACACTCGGATTCAGAGGGTATGGACTCCATTCCCAGCTCATAGAGGCGTCTATCTGAAAAGGGGGAAAGAACCACGCGAAAGCCAAGCTCATGGAAGAATACAGCCCAGAACGGATAGTTCTCATATATATTAAGTACGCGCGGTATGCCGATCGTACCTCTTTTTGCCTCAGCTTCATCAAGGGGTTGATAATTGAACATACGCAACTTTTTATATGCATACATATTAGGCGCTTCGTGATGATTATGTGTATTGCCTAATCCCTTTTCACAGCGATTGCCTGTTATATGCTTTCTGCTATTTGGGAATGTATTGATAGTGAGCACACATTTGTTAGAACAACCCTTGCATCGTGCTGTGGATGTAACATATGAGAGCTGCTCAATTTCGGATAGGGGGAGCATCGTAGTCGGCTGACCAATGTAATGCGCCTTTGCAATAAGAGCCGCGCCAAAAGCACCCATGATTCCGGCTATATCGGGGCAAACGACTTCGGCGCCCGATATTTTCTCAAAGGCTCTTAAAACGGCTTTATTATAAAACGTGCCGCCCTGCACGACTACATGTGCGCCAAGTTCCTTCACATCCGCAAGCTTTATCACTTTGTACAGCGCGTTTTTAATTACGGAATACGCAAGGCCGGCGGATATGTCTGAAACAGGCGCGCCCTCTTTTTGCGCCTGCTTCACGTTTGAATTCATAAATACGGTGCAGCGTGTGCCAAGGTCGATCGGGTTTTTCGCAAAAAGAGCCTTATCAGCGAATTCCTCGGCGGTATAGCCAAGTGACGATGCAAAATTTTCTATGAAAGAGCCGCATCCCGATGAACAGGCCTCATTTAGAAGTATATCGTCAACGGAATGGTTTTTAAGTTTTATGCACTTCATGTCCTGCCCGCCTATGTCGAGTACGCAATCAACATCATCATCAAAGAACTCGGCAGCCATACAATGAGCTATAGTTTCGACTTCGCTTTCGTCAAGACAAAACGCGGACTTAAAAAGCGCCTCACCATAGCCGGTAGAACATGAACGAGCTATTTTTGCGGTATCAGGCAGAAGTGTTTTCAGTTCTGAAATTGCGCTGATAGCGGTTTTAATGGGTCTGCCCTCATTGCTTGAGTAAAATGAGTAAAGCAGTTCGCCAGATTCACCGATAAGCGCGATTTTGGTGGTGGTAGAGCCCGCATCTATGCCGAGGAAGCAGTTTCCCGCATATTGTGAAAGCTCGCCACGCTTGATAACAGCTTTTTCATGGCGCTTTAAAAAAACGTCATATTCCGTCTGATTCTCAAAAAGGGGGGGAAGGCGCTTTATTTCAAAACCTATTTGGGTACACAGCTTGAGCTGTTCATGGAGAACGCTGAGATTTACAGGCTTGCTTTCGTCTTCTTGCATGGCGGCGCCTATGGCCGCAAAGAGGTGCGAATTTTCAGGATCAACTACCATATCCGGCGTAAGCTTCAGCGTGCGTATGAACGATCTTCTAAGTTCGGTCAAAAAATGCAGAGGACCTCCTAAAAATGCAACACAGCCTCGTATGGGCTTACCACAGGCAAGTCCTGAAATGGTCTGGTTTACGACCGCCTGAAAAATAGAGGCAGCAAGGTCGGGTCTTGCAGCGCCCTCGTTTATGAGGGGCTGAATGTCGGTTTTCGCAAATACACCGCATCTTGCTGCAATGGGATATATCTGTTCGTAGGATACAGCTTCTGCATTAAGACCCATAGCATCGGTTTTAAGAAGAGCCGCCATCTGGTCTATAAAAGATCCAGTGCCGCCGGCGCAAACTCCATTCATGCGCTCTTCAAGCCCGCCAGTAAAGTAAATGATCTTTGCGTCCTCACCGCCAAGTTCGATTGCGACATCAGCATCTGGGGCAATTGACTTAAGCGCTGAAGCAACAGCAACTACCTCCTGAACAAAGGTAATATCAAGAGCCTTAGAAAGGCTTATAGAGCCTGAGCCGGTAATGTGTACATGTGTAGAAACATCACCTACTGTTGCTATGGCGTCATTTAAAAGCGCGGCAAGTGTATCCCGTGTATGGGCGTAATGTCGCCGATAGTCGCTGTATAATATTTTATTATGCTGGTCTAAAATCACCAGCTTAACGGTTGTAGAACCAACGTCTATGCCGGCTCTGTATTCATTCATTTTAATAACCTCGGATATACTGTTATTCGGTTCTAAAAACAATATAGTCAGGAGCTGGCTTTATTGTGAACCGGATAAAAATTTTTTGTAGCAAAGCCCAAAACGATGATTCAGGGCTTAAACGTATAGGCACACCTTATTACATCAACTAGTGTCACGTATGTGCCGCTTTTTTTCTGCAATGGTAACAATCTGCGCGTTTTTTGTCAAGCGGTGTTTTGTGACATTTGAATTTGTCACAATTTATTTGAAAATGACAAAATACCGCATGCATGGATGCGGGAATATATTTTGATATGTATGCAATAAAGATCAAATCAGGTATTGACAAAGGACATAGCTATGTGTTAAACTTTGTTTGGTTAGAGGGCTCTAACTAAACGGCGGCTTAATAGCCGCGCTTTTTACACCATTCGGTTAGAAATGTCTAACTGAATTTGAACTTTCGATTTTGATGTAAGTGGGTGGAGTAAAAGCCATTTACCTACACTTTATCCGATAGTTTGTATATTTTGTGCGAGGTTGGAGAAGAATGAGTATTGTAATAGTTGGCGGTAACGAACGAATGGAATGCAAATACTTGGATATATGTAAAAGTTATGGATGCAGGGCAAAGGTTTTTACAAAGGAAAACGGCTCTCTCAAGCGTAAAATGGGATGCCCAGATATGCTTATACTTTTTACAGGAACTGTCTCGCACAAAATGGTTATAAGTGCCGAGCAGGAGGCTAAACGTAACAATATTCCGATTTTGCGCGTTCATACCAGCAGCGCTGCCGCATTAAGTGGGGCTTTGAGCAATTTGTGTATGGAGGTTTAATTTAAATGATGGAGAGGTATCTTATTGAGCATTGTGCGCCTACGCTTGCGTCATTGAAGACCGCAAGTTTATTTACAATAGAGCTTTCGTGCGATATGGATTTTGAAAGAATGATTTTATACTATAATGAGTCTTTTGCTCCAAAGGGAATAGAGTTTTTTGTAATGAGAAAGCGTGATAATAAAGCGCTGATATATGTTTACAGGCGAAGCAGCCTTATCCAAGATTTGACCTCATCCGCGATTAAGCTGTTTTTGGACGAGCGAGGCTATAAAGGACTTGATCTTGAATCGGCTTTACAAAAACTTTCTTCGCGTATAATTGAAGACGATAATTTTCCGCATGAGATAGGCGTTTTTCTTGGTTATCCCCTGCATGATGTCATGGGTTTTATAAATAGTGGCGGACGTAACTGCAAATATATAGGCTGTTGGAAAGTATATGGTGATAAATGTGAAGCTGTGAAAACATTCGCCAGATTTAATAAATGTAAGGATATATACAAGCGCCTCTGGGAACAAGGTAGAAGTGTACTTCAGCTTACCGTAAGCGCCTAATAGATACATATATGATCAAGGAGGATTGGTAATTTATGACAAAAACGGCTGTAGTTTATTGGAGCGGGACAGGTAATACCGAGCTGATGGCTCAAAAAGTAGCTGAGGGAGCACAGGCATCTATCTTTACAGCAAGTGAGTTTAATGCTAAAATGATGGATGAGTTTGACGCTATAGCATTTGGATGCCCTTCGATGGGAGCCGAGCAGCTTGAGGAAAGCGAATTTGAGCCAATGTTTAACGAATGTGCACATAAGCTTTCAGGTAAAAAGATAGTGCTTTTTGGCTCATATGGTTGGGGTGATGGCGAGTGGATGCGTACGTGGGAAGATATGTGTAGAGCTAAAGGGGCGGTTATGGTTACTGATAGTTTCATATGCAATGAAGCGCCTGATACGGATGCACAGGAAATGTGCGTACAGCTTGGAAAAGCTTTAACAAATTCATAACTATAAATTGATTATGTAATGTATTAGCCGAGTGATTTCATTCGGCTAATATTTATTATAGATATATGTTCAAAAACAAAATATATTAGGAATGCTGCCATGACCAAAGGTTTTTTCAGCCATACGCCACATAGCTTTTGCGTGTATCCTATCATGCCATACAAAGCGGCGAAGCACTTTTCGTAAAGACCATTCCTCATTATAGCTGCCGAAGTAGACGGTATTGCTCAAATAATCGGGCTTACGCTCCAGCGCCTTAAAACCTCTGATCCTACAGTCTAAAATTGAGCCTCCATTATCCGCAGTTACCCCGATCTCATCAAAGTAGTAGCTGTTTACATTCCTTGTATGAAAATACATTTCCTCTGCGGTGAGAGGCATGCTGCCGTAAAAGGTGGAACGCTCTTTAAGACAGCTTTTTTTGATATCGGGAATGGACTCATAAAGTCTATGAAAATCGGCGGCCGATTTAAGCGCAAGCTGCTTTAATGAGCTGTATTCACACCAAGTCAAAACTTCTCGTTCACTATCAAATAATACATCGCTATCGGCATCGCTGATTTTAAGCTGTGATTCCTTTTCCTGAACGATGACCGGCTTTAGATCGTCTGGAGCGCCATATCCGATCCATTTTAAATAGGAGCAGATCTCCCGCGGCATTTTATTTAAAGCTTCATCTAAAGAAGTACCCCTTGTAAAGGCTCCGATAATATTTTCCGCATACAAAAGGGTATCATGTGCGTTGTGCTCCCAAACGCAGCGGATATATAGCATATGATTTACCTGCCTTTGTGTTTTTTCTAATTGTATCATTAACGGAAGAACATTACAACATACATTAAACTATACTTGAACGATGGTGTATTCAGTGTTACAATACTCAATGCGGATGGCGTTTGGCTAGCTATACTGAGATGCTCGGAAAATTTTTATAGTATCCTTAAGCTTTGGGATGTTTCAACGTTTAAGGGTATAAGTCTTAATATGATGGCTTTAATGTTTTATGGAAATAGGCCTACAATATAAATGAAGACACGAAATAAGGAGTAGTAAAATGTTTAAAATACTTAAAAAGCAGGTTCTAAATCCTTGGGTGACATTGATGGAAGTGGATGCGCCCTTGATTGCGGCAAAAGCGGAGCCAGGTCAGTTTATAATTTTGAGGGTGGATGAAAACGGAGAAAGAATACCACTTACTATAGCTGACTTTAACAGAGAACAGGGTAGTGTTACCATAATATTTCAAATAGTGGGTGCAACTACAAAGAAGCTGGATCATTTAAACGAAGGCGATTTCATACAGGATTTCGTAGGACCGTTGGGTCGTGCTACACATACCGATGGCTTGAAGAAGGTCGCTATCGTGGGCGGAGGTGTAGGCTGTGCTATTGCACTTCCTATCGCAAAAAAGCTTCATAGGCTTGGATGTGAGGTGCATTCTGTAATTGGATTTAGAAATAAGGAGCTTGTTATACTTGAGAACGAGTTTGTTAAAAATTCTTCAAAACTTGTTCGTATGAGCGATGATGGCTCATGGGGGGGGAAAGGACTTGTCACCGATGCGCTTAGAAAGCTCATAGAAAGTGGTGAAAAATATGATGCGGTCATTACTATAGGCCCCCTTATAATGATGAAATATGTGTGCAAGCTTACAAAGGAGTTTGGCATAAAGACTATTGTAAGCATGAACCCTATTATGATTGATGGTACAGGTATGTGTGGAGGATGCCGCCTTACAGTTGCTGGAAAGACAAAATTTGCCTGCGTAGATGGGCCGGAATTTGATGGCCATGAGGTCGATTTTGATGAAGCCATAGCAAGGGGAGGAACTTATCGCGAATTTGAACGCCACGCCTACGAGGAAACCTGCAATTTGTTTAAGGAGGCCGAAAACAATGCCTAACATGTCTAATATAAAAAACATGATGCCCTCTCAGACACCGCACGTGCGCAATAAAAATTTTGATGAAGTTGCGCTAGGGTATGATGACAAGGCGGCTATAGATGAAGCAAAGCGTTGTCTTAATTGTAAGGCTAAACCCTGCGTAAGCAATTGTCCGGTTTGTATCGATATACCGGCTTTTGTACATGAGGTAAGTGAAGGGAATTTTGAGAGAGCTTATCAAATAATATCAAAATCCAGCTCGCTGCCCGCTGTTTGCGGACGTGTGTGTCCTCAGGAATCGCAGTGTGAAGGTATGTGCGTTCGGGGCGCTAAGGGTGAGCCTGTTGCTATTGGAAGACTTGAACGCTTTGTTGCAGATTGGCACAACATACATTCTAAAGAAAAGGCTAAAAGGCCAGCTGCCAACGGTCACAAGGTAGCTATAATTGGGTCCGGCCCCGCTGGTCTTACATGTGCAGGTGATCTTGCAAAGCTTGGATATCAGGTAACGGTCTTTGAAGCGCTTCACGTTGCAGGTGGCGTGCTTGTATATGGTATTCCTGAGTTTAGACTGCCAAAATCCATAGTCCAAAGGGAGATAGATACCTTAAAAGAACTTGGTGTTGAAATTCAGACTAACGTTGTGATCGGAAAAACCATTACCATTGATGAACTTATGCAGGATCATGGTTATGAAGCTGTGTTTATCGGTTCGGGAGCAGGGCTTCCAAAATTTATGAACATACCTGGTGAAAATTTAAAGGGTGTATATTCAGCTAATGAATTCCTTACCCGCATAAACCTCATGAAGGCATATAAGTCCGGAAGTGATACCCCAATACAACGTGGGAAAAAGGTTGCTGTTGTAGGTGGTGGAAATGTAGCCATGGACGCTGCTCGCTGCGCGAAAAGGCTTGGTGCACATGTAACCGTGGTATACCGTCGCACGGAGGCTGAACTTCCCGCGCGCCGCGAGGAGGTAGAGCATGCAATGGAGGAGGGAATAGAATTTAGATTCCTTACAAATCCGCTCTTGATTCATTCTGGTGAAGATGGATTTGTAAATGGTATGCGTTGCCAGAAGATGAGACTTAGCGAACCTGACGAATCGGGTAGAGCAAGGCCGATAGCTATTGAGGGCACTGAATTTGATATAGATATCGACTGCGTAATCATGGCGCTTGGTACATCGCCAAATCCGCTGATAAAGGATACGACTTATGGTCTTGATACCCAAAAATGGGGAGGAATAATCGTCAATGAGGAAACCGGAGAGACCTCAAGGGAGTTTATATATGCGGGTGGAGACGCAGTTACCGGCGCGGCAACGGTAATACTTGCAATGGGTGCAGGTAAGACCGCTGCAAAAGCTATAGATGCTAAGTTGACAAGTAAAGACACGAAATAGTTTGCAAAAAATATCTAAGCCGTTGGAGCATTCCTTCGGCTGATTTTTTTGTGTATTCGCTATTTGCTCGTATATAATATGATAGATATTTAGCTATTAGGATATATTTGTTATTGCCTTTATGATTTACATAAGTTATAATATCAATGCAACCTGTGGTTGTTAAAATTTGGAAAGGTTGGATAAATTTATGAAGAGATTTTATAACGCTATTTTGTGGCTTGTTATGCTGGCGTTCATAATGACCATGGCTCCTGTTGGACTGGCAGAGAATGGAAAGCCTGACGAACGTGTCCGTGAGCTGACCGAAAGGCGCACCGCCGACTCAAAGACCTATCTTTTGGAGAATGGTCAGCTTCAAACCGTACTTTATGCGGGAAATGTACATTATTTAAACAAGCAGGGGAAATATGAGGATATCAGTAACCGCATCATTCGTTGTGAAACGAATAGATCAAGCGGCGTCTACTCATATCAAAGCGAGGCCAATAGGTTTTTGGTGCGTTTTGCTGAGGACGTAACTAAAAATCCTGTTCGCATCGAGTATGAGGACTATGCACTCTCCATGCAGATGGTAGGCGCGCAAGCCGCAAGCGGCAAAACACATAATAAGGAGTCTCTCAGCTATGAAACCCTGATAGATGGGCTTATTGCGCTGGAAAACAGCATGGTATATCAGAATGTAAAACCCGGAATCGATCTTGTATATGAAGTCTATGACAATGGAGTAAAAGAGCTAATCGTTATAAATGAGCTAGCGGAAAGTAATCAATTCATTTTCAATATCAGCACCGAAGGTCTGGAATACTACAGTGAGAATGGTTACATATTTTTTAAAGATAACAGTGCAGCGTCTGGAACATTGAGCGCCAAGCCGATTTTCATGATGGGAGGACTTTTTGCCTTTGATGCTGCCGGAGCTTTTACCGATAAGATCAAGATGTCGGTCATTTCAGGTCGTGGTACAGATCTGAAAATCGATATTACCATCGATGAAACCTTCCTTAACAGCCCGGATAGAGTATATCCCATTGTTATTGACCCTTCTGTTATGGTTACAGGCGAGAATAATACATTTGACTCGCATGTAAGGAGCATTTCGCCGAGTGCAAACTTTCAGATGACTCAGGATCTTTGGATAGGGTCATCAACTGCTTATGGTACCAATAGAACGTTTATAAAATTCAATCTGCCGACAAATTTGGCTACGTGCAACATTACCGAAGCGGAGCTAAGGCTAAAGAATAAAACAGGCTCAAGTACAAATATGTGGGCATATCGGGTAACATCAAACTGGTCATCCGGAAGCATAACCTGGAACAATAAGCCTTCATCCTCGTCATCAAACATCATTAGTTCCTATGAGTATGGAAACTCCTGGTACGCATTTTCGGTGACTTCCATGGTACGTGATTGGGTCGAAGGGGTCAATACCAATTACGGATTTGAAATACGCTCGAAGAGTGAAGGTGCGTCCGCTTCTATTACTACCTTTTATTCATCAGACGCGCCTTCGCCAAATAAACCAGAGCTTGTTATTACATATCTAAGCAGCTATTATGGTAGCAGACCATATGAGCAGTCAAGCAGTGCGTCTCAGAATTGCATGGGCTATGCACTGGATGTAATGCAGTATATTGATTCAGATGAGCTAGAGATAGAGGAAAGAGACTTAAATGGTATGTCTATATCGGAGGTGGAAGAATATTATATTGACAAATGCATAACCTGGATGAATGAAAACCTGAATTCCGTAAGCTGGGCTCTAATAGGAAGCGCAAGTTCAAGTATCGGACTGGATCAGTATAGAGTAGCAACAAGAGTGGACTTCAATGATATAAATGGAAATGGAATATTTAATTATATGCCAAATAATCCTGATGATGATTATCAGGATGAAGAAAATCCACATGATTCTTTGAGCTATCACTGGCTATACCAAACGGATCAGGGGCTTTGGGCGGATAAAATGACAACGAATCCATCCACATTGAGACCCTCAGGTTTTGATCCGGAAACTTCAAGCTGGATTTCGGGAGACACCAATACCCAATATTACAGGAAAAGCAATGTGATTTATTTTAGAGTAGACGCCAATTAATGAAAGGAGGACATGAACGATGAAAAATGGATCAAGAGCTGCGTTATCAATGTTTTTGATTATAGTAATAATATTAGGAATGTGCGTGATCGGCTGCAATACGCCTGAAGAACCACCGATTCCTGCCGAAACACCAACGGAGCAGCCGATGAATGCGACGCATACCCCGGAACCCACTCCGGAGCCAACCCCCGAACCTACGCCGATGGTATGCGAATTAATATCGGATATAGATCGTATATTTGCCGAACGGGGTAACGCAAATAAAGGGAAGAGGTCATTTTGGAGCTTATATGAAGATTCGGGCTACATACCGACATACCGCTATGAGGACATTTTCTACACTTTTTATGAAACTGTTCCGGAAACGGAGGAAGGGGATAATGCATACAGGCGACCGTTTAATCTGCCAAGCGATTATTCAAGACCCCCTGTATCTTTAGCTTGGGATAGTTTCTTTGAGGTTACAGCAAGAATGCCGTATGGCGCTGCCCGAAATCCTGAAGATGGCGGCAATTCGTATTTAATGTATAATACCGACCGAGGACAGCGCTTATTCATATTTTTCAATAAAATAATACCTGAAAATACATACTCAGAAAAATATATTAATGAGAACGGGCTTGACAAATATGATTTTGATTCTTTAGCAAAGGGTGACTCTTTTCATGTAGTGGGTCACATTGCTGTAATGGGCCAGACACTCTCCTTTGACGCAGTTAGGGATTTATTGGCCGAGGGAGTGGAATTGCGTGATTTGGCCGAGGCTGATTCGGCTTTTATTCCCTATGCCGATTATTTATATGGCTATTTCCTTTATGATCATGATGATGAAGAAGAGGGAAAGGGAATAGAAAGTAGAATTGAAGGATGGGAGGAGAAAGGCATTTATATCAATTCGCTGACGATCTACACAGACGGCGCTCTGAAAATATACTGGGGCTTCAAAGATGGCGAATTCATCGTAGACAGGTATGAATTCAGTGAGGACTTTACTTTTGAAACATATGAAGTAGAGGTATGCTATAAAATTCACCCGGATGATTATGTTGATAACAGGTAAGATAAAGGGGGCAGGCGAAAAGCCTGTCCCTTTTAAATTGAAAGGCAATACTAATTAAGATGCTATAATAAACAAAGCCCGATAGGGCGTTTTCACACATAATGCGATCAAAAGCGGCATACCAATCAAGTACAGAGGTATCAACTTGGGAGGTGTATTATGGCGGAACGTGAAAGGATAAGCCTGGAAGAATTTAAGACTACGGATATCAGAAGAGGAAATGTAAGAAGATTCATAACAACGCGCACAGATGTAGGTGCCGCCTCAAGGCGCAGGGGTGGATTAGGTTCGATGGTGACGAAGCTTGCGATATGTGCAACGGCTGTTATGCTGGTTTTGGGAATCTGCGCCGTAAACGCGATAAGCGCTTCCGGAGATGAGCTCGAGGATACGGATGAAGGTTTGTTTGGACGACTGAAATTTGTAAGTATCCCCGGAATAATTGATGTGTTCGGAAGTATAGGTGAGATGGAAGCGCCTGTTAGCTATACGAATGTGGAGCTTATGCAAAACGGCATGCTGGCACGCTTTATATCGACTGAAAACGCCCAGGTATACTGTGTAAAAGACGGTGTTGTGATTGCTGTAAGCGAAGACCCCCTGCTTGGAAACTATGTTACGGTAATGCATGATGATGATATTTCAACTACATATTATGGACTGGGAAGTGTGCGGTGTGAAATAAATCAACCGCTTAAAAGAAAGGATAGCATAGGGAGCCTTGGCAGCATTCCCAGCCTTTATTTTAAGATCGTAAAGCAGGGAGAGATTCAGCAGATAACGGATTATATTGATATCAATGATCTAAGATGAAGCTCTTTTGTGTACATGGGGTATGGGTAAAGTGCAATCCGTTTGTATTTATACTTATCCCGCTTATGCTGATACTTGATTCGCTAACAGCGCTTATACTTGGCTTTTTATCCATATGCATGCATGAGCTTGCGCATGTATTTGCGGCAAAAAGCATGGGTATGGCGGTAAGCTCAATAGAATTACAGCCTTTTGGCTGTGTTATGCGCATGGAGCTTACCGGTGCAATGTGGCTCGATCGCCTTGTGGTTGCTTTGATAGGTCCTATCTTTAGCATAATGATAGGTATATGCTGTAGTTCCTTATGTATGCTGCTAAACATTGATAGTGAGCTTCCAAGACAGTTCGTAGCTATAAACCTTGCTCTTGGGTTTATTAATCTCCTACCGGCTATGCCGCTTGATGGTGGAAGAGTACTCGCTCAAATATTGGAAAAAGCTTTGGGTGAAAGAATGGCAACAAAGGTTTGCTCGGTAGTGGGAATAGTGCTGGGGGCATTTATATGTATTTTTGGGATAGCCGGTGCAATTTTTGATTTTGCTAATATCACACCGATGCTTCTTGGCGCATTTCTTGTGGTTGCCGCTATAAATGAAATAAGGACAAGCCGCGAAAATGTAAAAAGCATACTGCGGCATGGAAGCAGTATAAGACGCGGTGAAGCTTTAAGAATAAGAAGTATTGCTCTATATATGAACACGACCATAGGAGAAGCGCTGAAGCTTGTATCATCTGGAAGCTACAACATGATAATAGTACTTGATGACAGAGCTCGAGTTATAGGCAGTATAGACGAGGGAGTTCTGCTTGAAAAAATGACGGCAGTTGGGGCTCAAATGCCTATTTCAAGTCTTATAGATTGACCTTTTATAAAACAGATGATAAAATAGTTCAATAGCGAAAGCTTTTGGAGGAAAAATGGATAAAAATACGCTTAGCGAATTGCTGTCAAAGGTCGAAAAGCCCGCAAGATATATAGGTGGAGAGCTTAATATGACATCCAAAACGGATGCTGATTACAGCTTTGCACTTTGTTTTCCCGATGTCTATGAAATAGGCATGTCGCATCTTGGTTCAAGGATACTCTATAACATTTTAAACAAAAGAACCGATACCATTTGCGAGAGGGTATATGCACCCTGGATCGATATGGAGAAGCTCCTTTTTGAAAGAAGCCTGCCTCTTTTTTCGCTTGAAACAAAGCGAGATCTTAATAAATTTAATATTATAGGCTTTTCTCTTCTTTATGAGATGTCGTATACAGGCATATTAAACATGCTCGATATGTCGGGAATCCCCTTGCGAAGCAAAGATAGGGGCGAGGAAATGCCCCTTATAGTATGCGGAGGCCCATGCGCGTGCAATCCCGAACCGATCGCCGATTTTATGGATGTTGTGATGATCGGCGACGGCGAAGAGCTTTGTGATACGCTCATGGACATATATGCGGACTCAAAGCGCAGAGGGCTTACGAAAAAAGAGCTTTTGCTGATGCTCTCAAAGCATGAGGGTTTTTATATACCTGCTTTTTATGAACCCATATACTCTGGTAGCGGAAACTTTTTGCGCATTAATAAACTTGAAGATGAAGCGCCAAAAAAAGCAAAGCGATGCATACTTAAAAATCTTGATACGGCAGAGTATCTTGGAGAGCTTATCGTGCCATATATGTCAATAGTCCACGACAGGGTGCCGCTCGAGATATTTAGAGGCTGTACCAGAGGTTGTAGATTCTGCCAGGCAGGTTTTATATATAGACCTGTACGCGAGCGTAAGCGAGAGACCTTGATGAAATATGCAAGAGAGCTTATCGATCATACAGGGTATGATGAGATATCTCTGTTTTCGCTAAGCTCGGGAGATTATTCAGAGATACATGAGCTTGTTCACGAAATATTGGATGAATTTTCAGATCAAGATGTGTCAATATCGCTGCCTTCCTTAAGAGTGGATTCACTCTTAAAAGAAGATCTTGAACGGATACAGTCTATAAGAAAAAGCGGCCTTACCCTGGCGCCCGAGGCGGGCACACAAAGACTTCGCGATGTTATAAATAAGTGCGTTACTGAAGACGATATCATGAGAAGCGTGTCGGACGCTTTTGAAAGCGGCTGGCATGGAGTTAAGCTTTATTTCATGTTGGGTCTTCCTACTGAGACTGATGAAGATATACTTGCCATAGCGGAGCTTGCGCGAAGGATATCAAGGCTTTTTTACTCGATGCCAAAGGAAAAGCGTGGTAAGGGGCTCAGGCTTACTGTAAGCGTATCTTCATTTGTACCAAAGCCATTTACTCCATTTCAGTGGGTTGCTCAAGATGATATCGAAACCATAATGCGTAAGCAAAGGCTATTAAAAGATGCTTTAAAGGGTATCCGTGGTGTAGAATACCAGTATCATGCCGTCTATACGAGCGAGCTTGAGGCTGTTTTGGCACGCGGTGACAGGCGTATCTCAAATGTGATAGAGGGTGCGTATAGAAGGGGCGCAAGGCTTGATTCATGGGATGAATGCTTTAAGCGTGAGGCGTATACTGACGCATTTATTGAAAATGGTCTCACCATGGAGCAATATACTACTCGCGTACATAGCTTGGATGAGCCGCTTCCATGGGATCATATTGATATGGTCGTTACAAAGGATTATCTTATAAATGAGTATAAAAAAGCTTTAAATGAAATCACGACAAAGGATTGCAGGGAGGGATGTAATGGCTGCTTTGGTGACAGGTATGCGGATTATTGTAAGATTCAGTAAGGGGGAAAATGTTCGTTATACATCGCATTTAGATGTGCAGCGCTTATTTCAGCGTGCTTTTAGAAGGGCAAAGCTTCCTCTTGCCTATTCTCAAGGCTTCAATCCACACCCACTCATGGGATTTGCCGCAGCGCTCAGCGTTGGTCATACGAGCGGCGCGGAGTGGTTTGATGTTAAGCTTAAAGAACCCATGGATACAGATGAATTTATTAAGCGCGTAAACGCGGTGCTTCCCAAGGGCTTTTTGGTACTTGATGCTATAGATGCCGGTGAATTTTCAAAGTCCTTGACATCGCTGCTTGTTGCTGCCGATTATGACATTGAAATAAAAGGTGAAACTGATGGACTTATTGAGTTTATATCAGATATGCTAAATGGTGAGATAATAGTGACAAAAAAAACTAAGGGCGGCATTAGGGACATAAATATAAGACCTGATATCATTGCTCATAAGATGTGTAAAACAGAAGAGGGGATCCTTTTAAGGATAAGAGGAAGACTAAACGTTGATGGTGGGCTGAATGCGGAGCTCTTTGTAAATGCGATAAGGGCTAAGTGCGGCTTGCGGCTAATTGTTAATACGCACAGGCGTGCAATGTATGGAAACGGGGCGTTTTTGCCAAATATACCTAAGGAGATATAGTACTATGAAATGGTTGGTTGTTACGGCTTTTGAGCCGTTTATGCAGGAGAGCGTTAACTCATCGCTCAAAGTTCTGGAGGCGCTTCCTGAGCAGGTTGATGGTGTAAAGATATTTAAGATGGTTGTTCCTGTTGAATTTTATCGCTGCATAAGTGTTGTGATAGAGGATATAGAAAGACTATCTCCTATTGCGGTGCTTAGCCTTGGACAGGCCGGAGGAAGGGATGCGATAACACCGGAGCGTATAGCCATAAACATAGCGGACTCGAAAATTCCTGATAATATCGGCGCTATGCCTGTCGATGAACCGATAAATATATATGGTGAAGCTGCGTTTTTTTCTACCCTCCCTGTTAAGGAGATGACAGAGGCGATACAGAAACTCGGCATTAAGGCTGCTTTATCCAATACGGCAGGCACATACGTTTGCAATTATCTTATGTACTCAATACTTGATTTTCTTTATGAAAATGAATTGGATATACCCGCAGGCTTTATGCATTTACCATACCTTGACGAGCAGGTGAAGGATAAGCCGGGCATTCCTTCGATGAGCTTTCAAGCGCTTTACGAAGGGACAATGGCAGCAATATCGGCTATCATTAAGAGCCAACTATGATAGTCCTGTCAAATGTTTATGGATTTAAGAAAGCGGATGTTCAATTCTTATTAGCGGGATGAGTGTAGGGTCAAGTTTTTGTATTGCTTCTCTTAGCTCGTTTAAAACCCTGTCATCAGGTATTTCAAAATCAAAGGGCACTATAACATCGAATGTGATGTTTGTATGATTAGTGCCTTTTTTAATTTGAAAATCATGTATTGATAAGTTCTTTGAGTAGTTCTTTACAATTTGGGTTATGCTTTTCTTTAACTCATTTACAACTGAATCATCTGCGTCTACCGGATCCATATGAATTACGGCAGTACAGTCTAATTCATCGGAAATCCTCTGTTCTATACTATCTATACAGTCATGTATGGCTATGAGATCCTTATTTTTTGCAACTTCAGCATGAAGTGATATCATGACTTTACCAGGACCGTAGTCGTGGACTATGAGGTCGTGCATGCCTTTTATATCATCATGAGACATGACGATGTCTGTTATCTTCTGTACAAATTCGAGGCTTGGCGCTTGACCTAAAAGGGGCTTTATCGTATCCATCAAAGTTTTTATGCCTGAGTAGGTTAAAAAACCGGCAATGAGGAGCCCAAAAAAACCATCTAAATTCAGGTCGGTGAGATTTGAAATTATAATTGATATGAGCGCTCCTAAGGTTGCGAGAGAATCGCCCAGACAGTCTATTGATGAGGCTTTTAATGATGCTGAAGATAATAATTTGCCATAGTGCTTGCTATACGAGTACATGTAAAGCTTTATGGCTATTGACGCAATAAGTACGATAACCGATATATAGGAAAACTCCGCTGCAATATTCAAAAAAAGTTTTTCAATGGAACTTGTTGCGAGCTTAAAAGCCATGAGCAGTATAAAAAAGGCAATTATCAACGCAGATACATATTCCATGCGCCCATGACCAAATGGGTGAGCCTTATCGGGCTTTTTTGATGCCACTTTAAAGCCTATCAGTATCAATATGGATGATGCCGCATCTGAGAGATTGTTCAGTGCGTCCGCAAATATCGAAATGGAATTGCTTTTGGTGTTTATCATTAGCTTTGCGGCGAAAAGCAGTATGTTCAAGGCTATACCGCAAAAGCCAATAAGTTTTAAATAAGATAGCCTCATGTTTCTTTGCGATATGTTTTGGCGATTTTTAATAAAAATTTGAGAAAGAAGCTTTATCATATAGAATCCCTACGGTTTTTAGCTTTCTAAAATAGAGTATAATACATTTTTAGTACGGGTTTATAAAAATATTCTGCATAATTGAAAAAATATTGCAAAAACTATTCACATCAAATATAAGGAGAGCAGACATGGATACTGTTGCATTGATTCTTATGATAATCGGCGCTTTAAACTGGGGTCTTATCGGAATATTCCAATTTGACCTGGTTGCCGCTATATTTGGCGGCATGAGCGGAGTTGTTTCACGGATCATCTACACCCTCGTTGGCCTTGCAGGAATCTGGGGCATAACGCTTTTGTTCAGGCGCGATGGTCGAACCCATAGGCGAGTTGACGGCGAATAACGTCCTTTGCTAAACTTTAAGCATTGCTGAAAATTGGCAATGCTTTTTTATAATAAGAGCAAAAAAAATAAACTCCCGCATATGCTGTACTATGGAGAAGGTAGTAAAGCGAAAAAGAAGGCCACGCATTAAGCTGTTTACATTTAAGCAGACGCTGCTTGCGTTTTTTCTGAGCTTAATTGTCATTGCAACTTATATGTTTATTTCTGTAATGACTAACATGAACCCGGTCGCCCTTGAAATGGCAAAGGCAAAGGTGCTTGAGCTCACGACCATAGCATTAAATGATGTTATAAGAGAGCAGGTTCTTGCTTCTAAGTTTCAAGATGTACTTGATATTCAGGTGCTGGGTGATAATGCTTATATAGTAACGGCAGATACTAATCAAATGAATTCGCTTTCGGCAGCCATAGCAAAAAATGCCCAGGAGCGTATAGCGGAGTTTGGGGAGGAGGGCGTTGGCGTACCTTGGGGAACGCTTACAAATATTACGTTTCTTTCAGGCGTAGGCCCGGATATTTACTTTCGGTTTACCCCTGTAGGAGGCGTTACAAGCAATTATCGCTCTGAGATTAAAACATCCGGCATAAATCAATCGCTATATAGGGTGAATATAAACCTTACAGCGTATATAAGCATAATACTGCCAAATACCCACGCGGAGATTAGTGTTACGGCTTCGGCGGCGGTAGCGGAGAGCGTTATAGTGGGTGAGGTGCCTCAGGTCTATACAAACGTAGCAAGTGAGGAGGATATGCTAAACCTTATTCCAAATGAGGTGCCTGAGATACCTTAAGCATGATATAAATAAAGACCGCCAAGCCTTTTTAGGGCGACGGTCTTTTTATTATTAGTCAAGATACTATTATAAGTTCGGTATCGTTTATAGCCTTTTCTATCATATCGGTAAAGTCAACACGAGACTCGCTTTGACGTATGTCAGAAACGCTGGGTCTTGTGACGGGATGCTGAGGAACAAATACGGTGCAGCAGTCCTCATAGGGAAGGATAGAGGTCTCAAAGGTATCGATTTTTCTGGCTATCTTCGTTATCTCCTCCTTGTCAAAGCCTATGAGTGGACGAAATACGGGTATCTGTACGGCATCATTTGTTACACAAAGGCTTTCAAGGGTCTGGCTTGCAACTTGTGCCAAAGCTTCACCTGTTATAAGTACCTTTGCCTTATCATTTATTGCAATACGCTCAGCTATCTTCATCATGAGCCGCCTCATTATGACAGTGGTCTCCTTGGGTGGACAATTGTCATATATGGCAAGCTGTATATCCGTAAAGGGTACGAGATGAAGGCGTATTTGGCCGGCATGGGTCGAGAGTATCCTTGCCAGTTCGATTACTTTATCCCGCGCTCTCACGCTTGTATAAGGATAGCTGTAAAAGTGTATAGCTGATAGCTCAAGGCCACGTTTAGCAAGCATGTACCCTGCAACAGGACTGTCTATTCCTCCGGAAAGCAAAAGCGCGCCGCGTCCGGCAGTGCCGGTGGGCATTCCTCCTGCGCAGGGTATTTCTTCTGTATAAATGTATGCATTCTCGCGTATTTCAATGGTAAGCGCAAGCTCGGGCTTTGTTATGTCAACAGAAAGACCGTGCGTAGGTCCAAATTCTGTCAGAAGCACATGACCGAGCTCTTTGCATATCTCCGTTGAGTTGATGGGAAAGCATTTATCTGCACGCCTTGCAAAGACCTTAAAGGTCTTTATTCCATGTGTTTCTATGGCGTCAAGCGTAAGCTTTTTTGCGCAGGCGCATATTGTATCCCAATCCTTGCTGACACTTAGCGCGGGGCTTACGGAGTGTATCCCAAATACACGCTTCAGCATGCCTATCGCGTATTCATTGTTTGCAGGGTCGATTCCAAACGCATATATGCGTCCCTGTTCACGTTTTATTGAAGCGTTAAGAGCACGAAGAGCATTTTTTATGCGCTCCAAGAGCACACGCTCGAAATAAGGACGATTAAGCCCTTTAAGGTGTATCTCTCCATACCTTATCAGTAGTACATTTTCCATATCTTATTTATCTTCTCCTGTATCTTCTGAGGAATTTTAAAAGCTCCTCTATTTTTACTGCAGTTTCTTCAGCTTCAAGAACCGTATTAAATGGGCAGAATGAGAAACGTATGGCACCTTCCTGCCTATCACTCTTTATCCCCATCGACTCAAGCACACGATTTTTGCCATGCTTATGAGCGGAGCATGCAGAGCCGGTCGAAACTATTATTCCTTTTTCCTCAAGCGCGTGAAGCAGAACTTCACCACGAATGCCCATAAAGGATACATTTAGTATGTGAGGCGCGCCCTCTTCTAAAGCAGGACCGTTTATATAAACATCGTTTACGCGTGAAAGGCGTTTGGCGAGAGCAGTTTTTACATTATACATATTGCCTATAAATTCACGCTGGTTGCTTAGGTATATCTCTATTGCCTTATCCATGGCCATTATGCCGGGAACATTTTCGGTACCCGATCTGAGCCCTTCCTCTTGACCGCCTCCGATATGGCAAGGAGATATGCGAACTCCGTTTGCGACATATAACGCACCGACACCCTTTGGAGCGTGAAATTTATGCCCACTTATAGAGTACATATCGCAGTTTCGAGCTGAGAAAGGAACTTTTAAAAATCCCTGAACACCATCAACGTGCAAGAGTGCGTTTGGAGCTATGGTTCTCATTATACTGCGTATGGCGGGTATGTTGTTTATCGCTCCTACCTCATTATTAACATGCATGACGCTGACAAGCTTTACATCAGGCGTCATTATAGATGCAAATCTTGAGGTATCTATGCATCCGTTTGAAAGCGTAGGAGCGATTACGATAACCCCAGTTTTTCAAGCTCGCGAGCTGTTTCAAACACAGAAGGGTGCTCATTCCCTCCTATTATAATGGTTCCCTTTCCCCGCATGGAAGGAATGGTTCCGAATATCGCAAAATTGTTGCTTTCGGTCGCGCCCGATGTAAATATTATGCTTCCGCTCTGCACGCCAAGAGCGCTTAACAGCCGTTTTCGTGCCCCATCAATGTTCCTTTCAACACTTGCTGCAGGAGCGTAAGCTCCCGATGGGTTGAAGTAGTCCTCCGTCATATATTTAACTGCCACATTTACGGATTCATTAAATACCCTTGTAGTGGCACTATTATCAAAATAAATCATAGTTTTTACTCCCGGTAGATTACGGAATGTTTAATTCCGTTAATCATATATATGCATTCACAACTAAGTGTGTCATAGAAGTGAACACAAAAACTCATTATAATGATAACACAGTTGACCTTATAACTCAAAGCAAAAGTTTAAATATTAATAAACCATGAAAAAGATGTTAATAATATGGATAAACGTTTGACACGATGACAAGAACTGCGCAAACTAATATAAAGAAACAAAAAACATAGTATTGGAGATCACAATGACTTTTTAAAGTTTTTACAGATTCGGCAAGCAACCTTCCCTCATCGCAAAGTGACGGTATTGAAATAATACCGTGGCCTCTCATAATGGATGGTCAAGAGATGAAAAGCCCTAAAATACTCGAAGAATTTGGTTACCGTGAATTCTATGACAAAATAAGACATGGCGCGAGGATTAAGACATCACTTCTCAATTCGGAGGAATTGTGCAGTGCATTTAGGCCTGTTCTTGATGTAGGGGAGGACATAATGTATTTAACTATTTCATCGGGGATCAGCGGTACTTATCACAGCGCAACTATGGCCGCTGAAATGCTCATGAATGAGTATCCCGAACGCAGAATACGATGCTTTGATTCTTTGGGAGCAGGTCTTGGCGTAGGCATACAGGCTTTAAGAGCAAAAAAACTCAGTCAAGAAGGGTTAGACGTGGATGAAGCCTACAATATACTTATCAAAGAGCGTTTAAATGTATGCGAGTATTTTATAGTTGATGATCTTTCTCATTTAAGGAGAGGCGGACGTGTGACCGCATTGCAGGCGGTGTTTGGTACCATGCTTAGCGTTAAACCAATACTCTTTGGTTCCGACCGGGGCACGATCGAAACCTGTTGCAAGGTGAAAGGGCGCGCGAACGCTATAAATACCCTTGCGGACAAATATAGAGAAAAGCGGCTTAGTGATACACCGGGGATTGTTGGCATATCGCATGGCGACTGTATCCAGGATGCGAATAAGCTTGCTGAACTTGTAGAAGGGATAGCAAAACCAAGGGAAATTATTATAGTTCCTCATGAGCCTCTTACAGGTTCTCATGTAGGACCCGGGATGCTGGCGCTATTCTTTTATGGAACAAGCAGATAGGAGGATAAAAATGCACGATAAGGCCCTTATCGCGGCTAAACTTGACAGGTGGGAGAATTTTATGCGAAGCTATCATCTTCCTACTTTTGAGGAGCTGCCTGACATGCCGTTTTATGTTGATCAGATAATTATTATAGCGAAAAAATATCTGAGCTTTATACCTAATCCTGAGGCTGATGATCCTTTTATAACTACATCTGCAGTAAACAATTATGTCAGGATGAAGCTAATGCCGCCGCCTATAAAAAAACGGTATGGCAGGATGCATCTTGCATATTTGATAATGATATGTTGTTTAAAGCAAAGCTTGCCCATGATGCAGATAAAGAAAATACTGCCCTATGACACGGAGGAAGAATCGATACGCGAGACCTACAACGCTTTTTCAAACGTTGTAAGTAATACGGCGCTTGCCTTCATACAGCAGGTACGCGATGCCGCAAAAATAATGAATTCAGAGCGGACGACGGAGCGGGAGGTTGAGGAATTTGTACTTTCGGCGGCTGTTTCTTCAGTGCTGTACTGCGTATTTATCGAAAAACTGCTTAGATTGCCTAAAAAATATGATATGTGGGATCAAAATCAGAACTGAACTTTGGAAAGATTTGAACATATTGGTGAACAACAAAAGGAGTGCTTGACGACTTTCTTTTGAGTGGTATAATTTGTCTTGAGTAATAATTAATATGCTCCGAGATGCTAAATATACGGATATGAGAAAAAATACAGGCAATAAGGAGCGTTAGGAGAAAAGCATGGGAAATATGTTTGACAGATTTACCGAGGTTGCAAGAGCGGCCATATACACCGCTCAGGAGTATGCAAAAGCAACTGGACATAATTACATTGGAAGCGAACACATTTTGATGGGTCTATTAAAATATGAAGAGTGCGTTGCAGCCAAAGCTCTCGCGGCTCATGGTGTTACTTATTCCGATGTACATAAAAAACTTGAAGAGGTGATCGGAGCAGGAAATTATCATTTTACCAATGCTTTCGGTTTTACCCCAAGAACCAAAAAAATCATCGAAACAAGCTTATACGAGGCAAGAGACCTACATAATAATTATGTAGGTACTGAACACATTTTACTAGCCATACTTGATGACAGTGAATGCGTTGCCTCAAAGCTGCTTGCTACGTTTGGTGTAGACCCGGATGAACTTAGAGCTACTGTACTGGCAAATCGCCTTGAACAGATAGATAATGGTGGCGTTTTCCGTGTGATAATGCGGAGGCAGCCCATACAACAGCAAAATTCGGTTGTAAAGCAGGATCCGGGAAGCGATGCTCAAGCTATAAATAAGTATGGTAAGGATATAACAAAGCTGGCTGCGGATGGCATGCTTGATCCTGTTATAGGGCGTGAGGATGAAATACAGCGTGTAATACAGATACTGTGCAGAAGAACAAAGAATAATCCCGTACTTTTAGGAGACCCCGGCGTAGGCAAAAGTGCCATAATCGAAGGCCTTGCGCAGATGATTGTCAGCGGAAGGGTGCCTGAGCTTTTGAAAAATAAGCGCATTATATCGATTGATACTGGCTCCATGGTCGCTGGGACAAAATACAGGGGTGAATTTGAAGAACGCTTTAAGGAATGTATAAGTACATTTACAGAGAACCCCAACCTGATACTTTTTATAGATGAGCTTCATACGATAGTAGGGCTTGGCGCAACGGAGGGCAGTGCGGATGCATCGAATATGCTAAAGCCGGAGCTTGCGCGTGGAAAGCTTCAGCTTATAGGAGCTACAACGCCCGATGAGTATAGACGCTATATTGAAAAGGACAGCGCATTTGAAAGAAGATTGCAGCCTGTTAAGGTAAATGAGCCGACCTCCGATGAAACCTATCAGATATTATTGGGGCTTCGCGACAAATATGAGGCGCATCATAAGCTTACCATTCCCGATGAGACCCTCAAGGCGGCTGTAGATCTATCCGGGCGTTACATTGCGGACAGGTTCCTTCCCGATAAAGCGATAGACCTTATGGATGAGGCGGCGAGTCGTGTAAGATTGAAGGCTCATAATGCCCCTCAGGACGTTAAGGAGCAGGAAACGCAGCTCGAGGCGCTTATGGTGGAGAAGGAGGAGGCCGTAAGCAATCAAAACTATGAACGTGCCGCCATGCTTCGAGATAAGATAACAAAGCTGCATGAAGAGATAGAGACTGTGAGAAGTAAATGGAGCAGCTTCAGAGATAACACCGATGCGGTAGTTACTGCTGAGGATATAGCGGAAGTGGTCAATCTTTGGACGGGAATACCTGTTCAGCAGCTTACCGAAACCGATAATGAAAGGCTCTTAAAGCTTGAAGAGCTGCTTCATAAACGTGTAATAGGCCAGGATGAGGCCATATCCGCGATCGCAAAGGCTATGAGGCGCTCGGGAGCCGGACTTAAGGATCCTAGAAGGCCAATCGGTTCATTCCTCTTTTTAGGACCCACGGGTGTTGGTAAAACAGAGCTTGCAAAAGCGCTTGCCGAAGCCATGTTTGGAGATGAAAACGCTATGATACGCCTTGATATGTCGGAATACCGTGAGTCGCATTCGATATCAAAGCTTATAGGCTCACCTCCCGGCTATGTAGGCTTTGACGATGGTGGACAGCTTACCGAAAAGGTAAGGCGCAGACCCTATAGTGTGATATTGTTTGATGAGCTTGAAAAGGCGCATGATGACGTTTTTAACATGCTCCTTCAGATATTGGAGGACGGAAGGCTAACCGATTCGAAGGGAAGAACGGTTGACTTTAAAAACACCATAATCATACTTACTTCAAATGTCGGCGCTTTTGCTGCGGCGCATCAAAAATCATTGGGCTTTGCAGAAAAATCTCAGGAACGCACCTATGAGTCGATGCGCGAGCATATGATGGCGGAATTAAAACGCCAGTTTAAGCCCGAGTTTTTAAATAGAATAGATGAGATAATAGTATTCCATCCCCTTGAAAAGGAGCAAACTGCACAGATAGTGAAGCTTATGCTTAGAAGCGTTGTCGTACGAATGAAGGAGAGGGATGTGGAGCTGTCATTTACGGATGATGCTATTGCCTTTCTTGCAAGTGAGGGATTTGACCCCGTATACGGCGCAAGACCGCTTAGACGCGCGATCCAGCATATGGTGGAGGACAGCCTGAGTGAAGCTATACTTTCAGGGAATATAAGCATAGGTGACAAGGTTGAAGTGGGCGTGATCGATGATTCACTTACCTTTAAACCAAAAGATAAGTGACAATTAAGTGCTATTTATGGTAAGCTAAGATATGATTGATATAGCGTGACAGATGTTTATCACTCTGCCGCGCTTTTAAATTAAATAGGAGGTCGCTTATGGAAGTTGGCTCATTTGGTCTGGGAATACGCTTTGATATGTTGGAGGAGTATTCTGAGAAGGAAACACTTAGTATAATTTGTGAGGAGCTTTTTTCAGTACTTACGCTGTCCGATGTTGAAGGCCTCAGGCTATATGGTGGATTCAGAGCTCCCGAGCATCCATCAGATGTAAACATATACATGATGGTATTTACACATGGTTCGCTTAAGGTGATGAGAAATATATATAAAAAGCTTGACGATGATGCCGGCATTAACATGTATTTTGCGTCCACCCATCCATACTATGAGAACAACAGGCTTGAGCGCATAGATGGACTTACATATTTTGGCGTGATACAGTCAAATGGCAGAATAACGGGCGGCGACTATGATCTGACCGATGTAGTTGTTTCAAAAAAACGCGGCAGGCGTAAGCTATCCGGAAAAGGTCTTAAGATAATGATAGCTCCTGAAGGCTTTAAAGACGGCTTTACTTCGCTTGAGGCTATAAAACGTCTTACGATAGCGGCAAGGCGTAATATTCCTGGAGTCAAGGTGGTGCCTTTGCCTATAACGGATGGAGGGAACGGAACCGTTGAAGCGCTAGTTATGGCATGTAATGGCGCAACAAGGGAGATCGAGGTGAAAAACGCCGATTTATTGCCTCAAAAAGCAAAATATGGCATACTCTATGGTGACCGCGCGATCGTTGATATAACTGAAGCGCTGAGTGCCCATCCTTATGATAATGCGCAGAGGACATCATCCTTTGGAGCGGGTGAGATCATATGCCGTGTTCTTGATGAGGGGATAAGGAATGTTATAATCGCGCTTGACGAGGTATACTCATGCGATGGTGGTATGGGGTGTGCTCGCGCTCTTGGTGTAAAATTTTATGATAATGAGGGTCTTGAACTAACTGGAGACAGTGAGGATCTATTAAAGATAGTGCGGATTGATACTGAGTTCATGCATCCAATGATAAAGAATACAAAATTCTCTTTGATAGTGAGAGAGCATACAAACTTTAGCGGCGAAAATGGAGCCGTTAAAGTGTTTTCACGGCGAGTGCATATGATGGATAGCGATCGGGAATATCTTGATCTTGGAATGGAGAATCTTAAAGCAAGGCTTACCGAAAGTTTTAGCGTGGATCTGGATCGCGTGGTTGGAGCAGGCTGTGCCGGAGGCGCCTCTGCCATGTTGCACTGTTTACTTGGAATAGAGTATACTAATAATGCTGAAACGATACTCAAGGCCATTAATATAGATAAGCTGCTTAAAGGTGTGGCGCTTGTTGTTATAGGAGTAGGCGCTGAATCGTTGCGTAATAAAGACGACAGAGAGATTTTTGCGCTGATGGAAAAATGTGATGAAAAGAAAGTGCCCGTTGCGGTCTTAACGTACAGCGCAAAAAGTGAAGCGGACGTGCCTTCTAAAAATAAGCAAAATTCCGCGGTGTTTGTCATGGATCAAAGCGATGAGAGGGATATTGCAAAGTTCCTTGATATAGCCTCGAATAGGATGTTCAGCTTGATAAAAGTGGGACGCGGAGTAGAACGTATAGGCGCCTTGCTTTCGATAAAGAGGCGTGGCTTGCGCAAGTAGCATAGCAGTAGTGATTTATTCGAAGCTTTGATGGATAATAAGTTTATTAGACTATGATATTTTATGGAGCAGAAAAATGCTGGAAGTGATTCTACTTGGAACCGGCGGCTCTATGCCGCTTAAAAACAGGCATCTATCCTCGTGCATGCTAAGAAATAACGGTTCTTCGATCTTGATAGACTGTGGTGAGGGTACTCAGATTGCCATAAAAGAATGCGGCCTTACCTTTAAGCCGATCGATGCGATTTTTATCACTCATTTTCATGCCGATCATGTAAGTGGACTTCCGGGTTTGCTTTTATCCATGGGAAACGAAGGAAGAACGGAGCGTATCACGATAATAGGCCCTGTAGGTGTGCAGCGGGTGGTGAATTCTCTTAGGGTGATCGCGCCTGAGCTTCCATTTGGCATTGAGTTTTTAGAGCTCAATGATCAGATGGGAACTTTTAGTATAAAGGATTATCTAATGACCCCATTTATGCTGTATCATACTATGGAATGCTTTGGCTGCGTTGTTGAGATATCAAGGCTGGGTAAGTTCATACCACAAAAGGCGATAGAGCTTGGAATTCCGGTAGCGCTTTGGGGGATTATTCAAAAGACAGGCAGCGCTTCTCATGGTGATATCGTATATACTCGGGATATGGTAATGGGAGAACCCAGAAAGGGGCTCAAATTCTGCTATTGTACGGACACGCGCCCTATACCTGTAATAGAGCAAATGGTGAAAAATGCCGATCTTTTCGTATGCGAAGGAATGTATGAGGATGAAGAAAAACTGGAGAGGGCGGTGATAACAAGGCATATGCTGTTCAGCGAGGCTATCAATATAGCAAAAAACGCTAAGGTAAAGCGTTTGTGGCTAACCCACTATAGTCCATCACTCATAAATCCGGAACTAAGTCCGGGTGTATCGGGGATAGATGAGGCTGTTTGCGGCATAGATGGTATGCGTACTATGCTTAAATTTGAAGACTGACAATCGGTAATGGGTGGAGATTTATATGTCAGGGGCAAATGTTACAAAGCGTGTATTTGCAAATACGATGAAGGCCTTGATGATAAAAAGACCTTTTGCTAAAATAAGCGTTGGAGATATTTGCGAAGCTTGCAACCTCAATCGCAAGAGCTTCTATTATCACTTCAAGGATAAATACGATCTTGTTACCTGGATATTTCAGTCCGAGTTTATTGACACTGCTCAGCAGCGAGTTTATGATGATGGCTGGGATTTTCTTAAAAGCCTTTGTGTATATTTTCATAAAAATCGAGCTTTTTATATAAATGCACTGAAAGTCAAGGGACAGAACTCATTTGAGGAGTATTTTCATGATGTATTAAGTCCTGTTATGATCGCATATTTGGATTATGCGATCCAAAACAACGAATATAGCGCGTTCTTTGTCAATATATTTGTAGATGCTCTAATTGTGGGTATAGAAAAATGGCTGGAAGAGGCTCCTTTTATGCCTCCGGAAGCTTTCGTAGGCATGCTGAAACAGTCGCTGATGAGTATATCAAAGCGGCCATAGATGGTAAGGAACTTTGATCACACATTTATAATTGCATTCTTCTTATGATCTCATCGGATGAATCAGCAATAAATGATCTCATACTGTCGAATGATATAACACCTGTTATAACATCATTTATATCCATGATGTTATACGTATCATTATGCGAACTTTCTTTTTCAATGAAATAATGCGTTACGACCCAATCTCGGCTTTTGCTCAACTCGTCTGCATATATGTAATCGAGTAGAGAGAACGGTCTTGCCAGCTTTAGAAGCGATACAACGTTATAAGTAAAAGGATATTTTTTTGCGAGCTCATGATCCACACGATCCATGCAGTTTACTATACTGTGATAGAAACGCCTGTCATGTTGGTCTATGCCAAGCTTATTCATAGCCGACACATAGTCTTTGCGCGAGCTTGCAATAAAAAGTTCATCGGTGATAAGATGAGAAGCGTAGCCTGCCATTTCTGAAAACATGGGGGCGTTTTTAATAGCATAATCCTTTGTAAATCTATTTAACCTGTCGCTAAAAAGCTGCCTAAGATCCTTCCTTAAGAATTCAGCATCAGGGATATCGTCACGCAAATGGGAATGCTTTTTCATGGCTCTTACATATCCTTTACGCATCATAACTCCATCTGGTGCGATGTTGCCGAGTAAAAACTGCTCAGCATCAGGCATCGATATCTTGGTTAATATTGCATCCGCAATGGCTATATGTACAACAACTCCAGCCATAAAAGCCTCCACAGAAATAGCTTTGAGGGTATTATTATATGCTCCGATTTTAAAAGTGTCAACCGTTTTGATTAAAAATCATATCTAATGAAATAGAGTTAACAGAAACGATTAATATACAATCACTTGTCAAAAAAGCTGCCCACAGGCTGAGGTATCCGTGGGCAGGTCACTTTACGTTTTATTTATGCTGATAGCTTCCGCAAAGGCTTTCATCCGCCGGCTTACCGGTTCCGCAGTCATAGCAAGGCTCGACCTCAATGCGGTTGAGCTTGCAATAGCTGCCTTCGTCGTTAAAGCGGCAGCTTGTTACGCTGCAGCCAATGGTCTGACATCCAACTTTGCTCTTACTCATTTTGCTGTACCTCCATATCTTAATATTGTTGCGTTTGTGCGTCTGCCGCACAAAAATAGTTTTAGCGGATTTCAACTTTAGTATTCTATCCGGCTATATTTAAAATTTATGAAAAAATATAAGTGCATTTTGTGCTTTTAAAGTATTGTTATTCGAAAGTTTTGTAATATAATAAAATATGGTAGCATGTCTTAGCTATGCGCATGCTGCGATGTAAATAAGATCGGAGGGAATAATGAGCATATTAGAGGCAATAATACTTGGAATCATTCAAGGCTTAAGTGAATTTCTTCCTATATCAAGCTCAGGACATCTGGTACTGCTTCAGCAGGTGTTTGGAATAGATGAAGGCTCACTTTTTTTTACCATTATGCTTCATGTTGGTACGCTAATAGCTGTACTGATTGTTTACAGGGCTCTTATTTGGCGACTGATAAAGGCATTTTTTATATGCTTTAAACTTCTTTTTACCGGCAAAAAAGCGGAACTTGGATCGCATATGCGCTCAAAGGACGTGCATCTTTTGCTTATGATGCTTGTATCGACGCTGGCTACTACCATACTGGCACTGGTATTTAACGACCTGATTGATGAAGCAAGCGGCGGAGCGTTTTTAGGCTTTAGCTTTTTGCTTACATCTATCGTGCTTTTGCTTATGAATATTGCTACTAAAAAGACTTATTCTACAAGTAAACTTAAGGTTCTCCCAGCGCTTGGAATAGGACTTGCTCAAGGCGTTGCTGCAATATTGCCCGGTCTTTCCAGGTCGGGATCAACGATAGCTGGCGCGAGACTTTTTGGACTAAAAAAGAAAAGCGCTGCCGAGTATTCGTTTTTGCTCTCCATACCTGCCATATGCGGCGCTGTAATAATTGAGGTGCCTGACGCGATAGAGAACGGAATAGCGGGGGATAATATTGCCGCTATAATTATTGGAGTGATATTCGCCGCAGTGACGGG
Source organism: Clostridia bacterium (assembly GCA_017416425.1). Classification (GTDB taxonomy): domain Bacteria; phylum Bacillota; class Clostridia; order Christensenellales; family CAG-138; genus RGIG1693. The sequence continues at coordinate 28,389 of JAFQCL010000014.1, read as the reverse complement.
TTTTCTTGCCATAAAGTTCATGCTAAAGCTCATAGCAAATAAAAGTTTAAACATTTTTGCAGTCTATACGGGTGTGCTTGGAGTGCTGGTTTTGCTAGATCAGCTTGTATTCAATCTGGTATTTGAGAATCCATTCATTGCATGATTAAGATAAAATAACAATCGGAGGTAGTACAATGGAAAAAAACAAATTGGATAGGAAAAAGTTTATGATGAAGGAGGATATAATCACGACATTGATCATAATCCTCGTTTCATTTATACAGGGAGCAGCCATAAATATATTTTATGTTCAGCATAGTTTTCTTTCGGGAGGTTTTACCGGAATAGGTCTTCTGCTTGATTATGCTATAGGGCTTCCCGCATGGGTCACGCTGCTTGTGCTCAACATCCCCGCATGTATAATCGGCCTTAAATACTTGAGTAAACGCTTTATAATACACAGCTTCGTAGGTACCATCGTATTTACGGTCGCGCTTACCATGACGGAAGGTCTTTCGGTGATGTCGCAATCCTGGTTTGCGGTTGAAAATGAATTGATCGCCGCATTTGTCGGCGGAGCTATAGTGGGTATATCGGGCGCCTGCGTCGTAAGAAGGGATGCCTCTTTGGGCGGTATGGACATCGTATCGTGCATAATCAGCAGGATATCATCCATCCAGATGGGAACCATCAATATTATGCTTAATGTCGTTATAATGATCCTGCTCGGCATTGTAAAAAAGGATGTTGAACTGGCGCTTTGCTCTCTTATTGCGGCATTTGTGTGCAATGTAGCCTTTAATTACGCGCTTGAGGGCTTTAATAGGACTGTTACCGTATTTATAATATCAGAAGAATGGGATGAAATAGCACCTGATGTTCTAAAGCGCATGCGCCGCGGTGTTACATACATACCTGCTGTTGGTGCCTACACAGGCGCTGAAAGGAAGATCGTTTATTGCATCGTAAAAACTTCAGAGCTTGCGACATTAAAACGTATCGTAAAGTCGCATGATCCGGTAGCTCTGTTCTCAATAGTTGAGACAAAGGAAGTTGTCGGTAGAGGCTTTGGCGCACTTAACTGATAAAATTTATCTGGAGGGATAATTTAAGATGAAAATTAATGTTGAAAATTGGATCACAAAGCATATGGAGGAGATCATAAAATCTACTCAGGAGCTTGTTCGCATACCAAGTAAGCAGGGAGAACCTTCACTTGGAGCACCCTTTGGGGAAGATGTTACAAAAGCTATAGAAGCATCTCTTGCAATAGGTAAGAAATATGGCATGGAGACTCGTAATATGGATGGATATATCGGACTTATCGACTATGGCGAAGGTGAAGAAGTCCTTGGAATAATGTGCCATGTTGATGTTGTTCCGGAGGGTACAGGTTGGAAGCATCCACCTTATGAAGCGGTAATTGAGGACGGAATATTATACGGCCGAGGTACCCTTGACGATAAAGGTCCTGCTGTTTCAGCCATATATGCGCTTGCGGCTATAAAGGAGTGCGGTCTTAAGATGAAGCGTAAAGTGCGTATAATGCTGGGCGGCAATGAGGAAAGTGGTTGGGGCTGCATGAAACACTACGGTGAACATGAAAAAATGCCCGATCTTGCTTTTTCACCGGATGCCGACTACCCTCTTGTAAATTCGGAAAAAGGAATTGCGCACGCAACATATGCATGCGAATATCCCTCATCAATAAGCCTAAAGGGCGGTACTGCAGGAAACGTAATATGCGGTAAGGTGGAAGCTGAGCTTGTCGGTAATTTTGAAAGCATAAGCAAAATAGTAGAAGCCTTTGCCGAAAAGACCGGTTTTAACTGCTCCGTTGATAAAAACGGAGATAAGGTCGGTATCCGTGTGATAGGTGTCGAAGGTCATGCTTCTACTCCTCATGTCGGCAAAAACGCGCTTCAGGGCATGCTTTGTCTTTTGAGAGAGATCGAGCTTCAACCTCAAGACGCAAGCATTATAGCTGCTCTAAACGATGCTCTTAAGATGGATATGCATGGAGAGTCCGTAGGAATAGACAGCTCCGATGAATCCGGAAGGACTACGATGACGCCCAGCATTATCGATTGGAATGAAAACGGTTTCAATCTCACTGTGGATATGAGGATCCCGATATCCGTTGAGCTGAATTCTGTTATAAACAAGCTTAATGACGCATTCGGCGTTACCAATGTGGTTCATACCAGCCTGCAGCCGGGTCATTTTGTATCAAGAGACAGCGAGCTTGTAAGTAAGCTGCTTGAGGTATATGCAAATCGTACGGGCGAGTATCTTGAGCCTCTTGCGATAGGTGGAGGAACCTATGCGCGCGCTGTGCCCAATGCGGTTGCGTTTGGCTGTGAGCGCCCCGGTGTTCCAGCTCTTATACATATGCCTAACGAGAGTATAAGGCTTGAAGATATTGATTTTAATACGAGGATGATAGCGGACGCTATAATCGCCCTTGCTTGTGAGGAGTAATTCCTATACTGAATTAAGAAAACAAAAACGAATGAGAAGAAGATAACACCTCATTCGTTTTTTATTCTTTAGAGGCATACTCTTTTGCCCAGCGTAAGGCATCGTGTACGGCATCGAATGGTGAATCCGAGGCAAGTGCAATCAGCTCCTTGGTAAGAAGACCACCACGTGCGGCAAATACTATTGCTTCTGCCGTTAGTTTGCCATTTCCCGTAAAGTTTTTACCTACAAGTCTTCGTGCCTCCTTTGTATCACCGCTTATAAGGCGTGAAATCTCAAATGCATCGCTTATGTGTGCGGGAACATCGCAAAAGCCTACGCATTCGTTTAAATGGCATATGGCTTGGCAGCGTTCACAACCCATATATGTGGTTAAATTTTCCTTTACGGCATCGGAATGTGTGGCGTCATTCATATATGTGCGCATACATTTTTTATAATCAATCCCGTTTAAGCTTATAGCTCCAAAAGGACACGCATCTATGCAGGCGCCGCATTTGTCACAGGTAAGCTCTTTGGAATGATCATATATGACAGGCATGCAAATGCTTGAATCAATAAGAAGGGTATGCATAGCCATGCGTGTACCAAGACCATTTATACATAATAGCCCATTTAGGCATATGCTTCCGACACCATATTTTGCCGCAAGCGGCTTTATGGGCACAAATACATCCGTTGCTTCTATGCCATTTTCAAATAGCAGGTTTATTAGCTCTTTTTTTGAAAAATACGAGCTGTTATTGGCTACATAGTTTGCTGGGATATGGATATCATCCTTATAGGGCGTATAGGGAAAAACAAGAAGCACTATAGTCTTTTCTTCGGAATGATACAAAAAATAAATATGCCTAAATCCGGCCTGCTGTGAAAGTCTTGTGATATCCTCGTTTCGAGAAAAGCTCATTTTAAGGTAACACACTCCTTGTTGCATTTAAGTATCATGATAGCGTGGAAGGAAGTGAATGTCAATCGCATAATAAATGTAAAAAAAATCAATATCGATTGTGAAGTATATGTTTTTTGTGCTTTAAAAAAGAGTTATCCGGAGTTATAATTAATTTATTAAATTCTATGGGAGGTATTATATGGAGGAATATATAAGCGGACGCAGCTTGAAGTATCTTTCGCTGATTGCGAGGGAATATCCAACCATTCAGACCGTAAGCTCGGAGATAATCAATCTTCGTGCAATATGTAATCTGCCTAAGGGTACAGAGCATTTTATGAGCGACATACACGGTGAGCATACGGCGTTCTTACATGTGATTAATAATGCTTCGGGCGCTATAAGAGATAAGATCGAATTGGTATTCGGTAATTCCTTGGATGAGCGCGAAAGAAATGCACTGGCGCTTCTCATCTATTACCCCCAGCAAAAGCTGGATGAAATGGCTGAATCCGGCGTTGATATGAGCGATTTTTATAAGGTAACACTGCATCGCCTTTTGGCGGTATGCAGGGCGGTCACTTCAAAATACTCACGTTCAAAGGTTCGCAAGGCATTGCCGAAGGACTTTGCGTATATAATCGATGAACTTATACATGCAGAGGGCGTAGGAAGAGACAAGGATATGTACTACGAAAGGATAATATCCAGCATAATCGACCTGGATCGCGCCGAAGCCTTTATAACAGCTCTTTGTACGCTTATTAAACGAATGGCGGTAGATCATCTGCATATCGTAGGCGATATGTTTGACAGAGGACCGCACGCCGATGTAATACTTGACAGGCTGATGCAGCACCACAGTGTAGATATACAGTGGGGAAATCACGATGTAATGTGGATGGGCGCAGCTTGCGGTAGTGAAGTTTGTGTTGCTACTGCCATTAAGAATTGCCTGCAGTATGACGCGCTGGATATGCTTGAGAACGCATATGGCATAAATATTTTGCCGCTGGCGCTATTTGCATCGGAATATTATTCAGGCATGGATGCGGATGTATTCAAGCCGAGAAATATGCCCACCGAGCACTATAGGCCAAAGGATACAAGCCTTTACTCCCGCATGCATAAGGCCATATTTATAATACAGTGCAAACTTGAGGGTCAACTTATAGCAAGACATCCTGAGTATGGTATGGCGGATAGGGATATGCTTAGCCGTGTGAACTATGAGGATATGACGCTTGAGATAAACGGCCAAAATTATCCTCTTCGTGATACGGATTTCCCGACAATAGACCCGGCTGATCCCAATAAGCTTTCCGAGGCGGAGCAGATACTGATAGAGCAATTAACGGCTTCCTTTGAAAACAGTGAAAAGCTTCAAAATCATGTTAGATTCCTCTATACAGAGGGCAGCATATACCTTTGCTGCAATGGCAATCTCCTCTTCCACGGCTGCATTCCTTGCAATGAGGATGGCAGCTACATGGAGTTTGACTGCGATGGCACAAAGCTTTCCGGAAGGGCGTATCTTGATTGGGCTCAGAAGACTGCAAGAAATGCGTTTTTTGCGCCTCATGACTCTCAAGCAAAGGCCTATGGCAGGGATTTTATGTGGTTCCTCTGGTGCGGAAGAAATTCGCCTATATTTGGAAGAAGCCATATTACAACATTTGAACGTGCTCTTATAGATGATAAAGCAACGCATAAAGAACCTAAGAATGCGTATTATTCCTATTGTGACGATGAAGCATTCGCGCTTAAGATACTGCGAGATTTTGGCATGAATATGTCATATTCATGTATCGTAAATGGGCATATACCGGTTAAAGCCAGGCAAGGCGAAACTCCCGTAAAGGCAAATGGCAGGCGAGTGGTGATAGACGGAGGCTTCTGCAGAGCGTATCAATCTCAGACAGGAATTGCGGGTTATACAATGTTCTTTAGCTCAAGAAGGCTTAGAGTTGTAGAGCATGAGCAGCTTCCTTCAAACAATTTCAGGTTTACAGAGATGGATATGGCAACTCGTGATGTTGCAGTTAAGAACCTTCCTGAGAGAATGCTTGTAGGCGACACCGACAATGGCGCTGTGATAAAGGAGAGGATAGAGGATCTTATATGCCTTCTCAAAGCATATAAGTATGGGCTTATTAATGAAGGCTGATTAAAAGTAAAGACTCACCGGGGACTCAAAGCTTCTTTGGGTCCTTTTTGAGTAACTATAGAAAAAGTATTATCTACCTTTAGTCCTAAAGAAGCATATTTTGCGCTTTGAACGAAATATATGACAAAATACGTGTATCATGTGTTAAAATGCCAGATAACTTATTTTACTTGGAGATATAGATGGAAGAACTTAAGAGAAATAAAATGGGTCATGAGCCTGTTGGAAAACTGATGTTTAAGATGTCATTGCCTATGATGATATCTATGCTTGTACTTGCACTCTATAACATAGTGGATAGCGTATTTATTTCAATGCTGCCTGATGGAGAGGCCGGCCTTACTGCACTTTCGCTGGCTTTTCCCTTTCAGATGCTTATAACCGGTGTTGCTGTTGGTACCGGAATCGGAACCTGCTCGCTAGCATCTAGGAGATTGGGTGAGGGGAAAAAGCTTGAAGCCGATCGAGCGGCAAGTCACGGCCTCTTTTTATCCATCATAAGCGGAATAATGTTTGGTATTATTGGCTTTTTTGTGCTGGGTGATCTTGCCGCAGGTTTTACTAATAACACAACTATACAGCAATACGCCAAAGATTACCTTACAGTTGTATCGGCATTTTGTATCTTCTCCATGATACAGACTATGTGCGAAAAAATAATGCAATCTATAGGTAAAACGACCTCGAGCATGTTTATTCAGCTTACGGGTGCAGTGGTAAATATTGTGATGGATCCGATCCTTATATTTGGTCTTTTAGGCTTTCCGGCTATGGGAGTTATGGGTGCGGCTATAGCAACGGTGGCAGGCCAGTTTGTTGGCATGATACTTGGGATCATACTTCTTATAAAAGAAAAGGGAATAAATGTCAAAGTATTTGGTAAAGTTAAAGATGCTTTTGGAAGTAAGCTTCCTGCGTTTAAGTTTGATGGCAAAATAGCTGTAAACATATATAGAGTGGGTCTTCCCGCAATAGTTATGCAGTCGATAAGCTCGGTAACTACTCTTGCGCTTAATGCTATATTATCCAGCTTTAATGGGGTAAGTCCGGGAGTCGGAGATACTGCCGTTGCTGTGCTTGGTGTATATTTTAAACTTCAGTCCTTTGTGTTTATGCCTGTATTTGGTTTGAATTCTGGAACTATGCCTATAATCGCGTTTAACTTTGGCGCAAGGAATAAGATTAGAGTTAGAAAAGCTTTAAAGCTCGGAATTATATCAGCGATGATAATAATGCTGTGCGGACTTGTGATCTTCCAGCTTATACCGGATATACTGCTTAAGCTGTTTAATGCTGAAGATAACTTAATGTCTATAGGAACACAGGCTCTTCGAACGATAAGCATATGCTTCCCGTTTGCCGCATTCAGCATAATGTGTGGATCGCTTTTTCAGGGTACGGGAAAGGGCATGTATAGTATGATAACTACCATATTCAGGCAGATCGTGACTATTTTACCCGCCGCATACCTTTTAGCTACTCTTACGGGTGATGTTATGAGCGTTTGGTTTGCATATCCTATTGCTGAAGTGGTGTCAACTGCGGTATGTGCGTTTCTTCTGATAAAAACGCTGAAAAAACTTATAAACCCATTGCCTGATATGCAAATGGAGAATTTATCGATTTAAGCTATTAAAAAGGGGCATCAGCCTCTTTTTTTGTGCTTCACTTATCTTTCTTGTGTAAATCATGGATGTTTATGCTATAATTAAATGTAATAAAAAACGGAGGTAGAGCTTATGATTATACTTAAAAATGCAACTGTTTTGACGATGGAACGTCCTGCATTTGTTGGTGATGTAGCAATCGATGGAGAAAAAATAGTCCAAGTGGGTGAGAATCTTTCGTTTCAGGATGCCGAGATCATTGACATGACTGGAAAATACGTCATGCCGGGTATTATCGATGCACATTCGCATATTGGTATGTTTGAGGATGGCATGGGATTTGAAGGTTCGGATGGCAATGAGATCACAAGCCCTACTACGCCCGAGCTTAGAGCTATCGATGCTATAAATCCATTTGACAGGTGTTTTAAGGAAGCTGTGGCAGGCGGCGTCACAACTGCGGTTACAGGCCCCGGAAGCGCGAACGTAATAGGCGGTACATTTGTCGCTTTAAAGCTTCACGGAAAAAGTGTAGAGGATATGATATTAAAATACCCGGTAGCCATGAAAGCGGCATTTGGTGAAAACCCAAAGCGTTGCTATGGAAAGAGCGGCAAAACTCCTATGACCCGCATGGCAATAGCAGGCACGCTTCGTACTGCTCTTTCTGCCGCTGTTGAGTATGATAAGAAGCTTAGACTTACAAATGATGATGATAAGCTTCCCGAGAGGGATCTTAAAAAGGAAGCACTCCTTCCGGTAATAAGGCGTGAGATGCCCCTGAAAATACACGCTCATCGTGCCGATGATATACTTACTGCGATCCGCATTGCAAAGGAGTTTGATATCATGTTTACGCTCGACCATTGTACAGAGGGCTACATGATAAAAGATATTCTAAAGGATACTATTGCCGAGACAGGTTGCGGAGTTATAGTAGGGCCTTTGCTTTCTGACAGAAGCAAGATAGAGCTTAGAAATCTTACCTTTGAAGCTCCGAGGAAGCTATATGAAGCCGGTATTGAGTTTGCGATGATGACGGATCATCCTGTTATCCCTCAACAATACCTGCCGGTATGTGCCGCAATCGCTGTGCGTGAGGGATTGCCGGAGGAAGTCGCGCTTAAGTGTATCACCATAAATGCCGCAAAGATAGCAGGTATAGATGATAGAGTAGGAAGCCTTGAGCCTGGTAAAGATGCGGATATAGCGATATTTAGCGGCCACCCGCTTGATGTGCGTTCACGCTGCCAAATGACGCTTGTAAGCGGAAAAATTGTACACTCAGAGCTGTAATAGCTAAAAGTGTAAGGTGATGCATGAATAACGATACTAAGCTTTTGAAGAAGCTTTTGAGGGAAGAAATACGTCAAAAACTTAAGGCCATGACTGCACATGAACGTCAAGATGAGAGCAGCATGGTATGTAAAAGAGCAATTGAGCTTTGCTCCATCAACCCTGGGAGTGTGACTCTGGCCTACATGCCGCTGAAAACGGAGTGTTCGCCCGTTGAGTTTTTTGAACATGTTCATGAAAATGGGGGATATGTTGCGTTCCCGCGCTGCGAGGAAAACGGAGAGCTAACCCTTTACATTCCAAATGATGCCGAAGCATGGGAGAAGAATGGATATGGTATAATGGAGCCAATTCCTTCAAAATCAAAGCTGGTATGGCCGGATGAGCTTAATTTGATAATCGTTCCCGCTCTCGGGTATGACCATTATTGTGGAAGAATGGGGCGAGGTGGTGGATTTTATGATCGCTTGCTTTCTAAAACTACCGCGTATAAGCTGGGTATATGCTTTTCATGTCAGTTTTTGGAGTGCATTCCTTTTGAACCGCATGATGAATATGTAGATTGCGTTATTACAGGAAATGGAAATGTATACTATAAAAATAGCTAAATAAGTATAATTTTTTTGAAGCTTATTTTTAAAAAACAAGCTTGAATATCGAATACTGCTATTGTATCATAATAATGATATCAAAAACCTAAGGAGGATTATTTATGTCTATTAAGGTTGGCATCAATGGTTTTGGCCGTATAGGTCGCTTGGTTTTCCGTGCTTCTTTGAATAAGCCGGAGATTGAGGTGGTTGGCATTAACGATCCATTTATTGATCTTGACTATATGGTCTACATGCTGAAATACGATACCGTACATGGTACATTCCAGGGTGATGTGAAGATCGAAAATGATAAGCTGGTCGTAAATGGCAAGGAGATATGCGTCTACTCCTGCATGAAGCCTGAGGAGATACCGTGGAGTGAATGCGGTGTGGAATATGTAGTTGAGTCTACCGGAAAATTTACAAAGGCAGAGGCTGCCGAAGCGCATTTCGCTGGCGGCGCTAAAAAGGTAGTTATCTCAGCTCCCAGTCCTGATGCTCCTATGTTTGTAATGGGCGTAAATCATAAGGATTATAATAAGGATATGCGCATTGTATCCAATGCTTCATGTACTACAAACTGCCTTGCACCTCTTGCAAAGGTGATCCATGATAACTTTGGCATTGTAGAAGGTCTTATGACCACGGTACATTCAATCACGGCTACTCAGCTTACGGTCGATGGTCCTTCCAGAAAGGATTGGCGTGGCGGACGTGCTGCGGCGCATAATATAATCCCCAGCTCGACCGGCGCTGCAAAAGCTGTAGGCAAGGTTATTCCGGAGCTTAACGGCAAGCTTACGGGCATGAGCCTTCGTGTACCCACTCCGGATGTATCTATAGTTGACCTTACCGTGCGCCTTGAGAAGCCGGCAACCTATGATGATATCAAGGCTGTTATGAAGGCTGCTTCCGAAAGCGAAGAGTGGGCAGGAATAATCGGTTATACTGAGGATAAAGTGGTTTCAAGCGATTTCTATACCGATGAGCGTACGTCCATATTCGATGCTGGCGCAGGTATCGGTCTAAACGATCACTTTGTAAAGCTTATGGCTTGGTATGATAATGAATGGGGTTATTCTAATAAGCTTCTTGATCTTGTTTGCCACATGGCAAAAGTGGATCATTGCTGCTGCAAATAAAGCATAGATGTAGTTCTGAGGGTGCTGCTGTTTGATTGTGGCGCCCTTATTTTCTGTTTTACCTTGAAAATGCGACAAATTTGTGATAAAACCAATTAAAAGAAATAATTGGCTTGCAAAAATGCCAGCTCTAGTATAAACTATTAAAAGAGTATTAACGCTAAATTATGAATGGAGGTACGTGTATGCCAGGTATTATTGAGAACGAACTTGGAAAAATTGCGATTAATGAGGATGCAATAGCTGCTCTGGTCGGATATGTAGCATCTGAGAATTACGGAATCGTTGGAATGAACGGTAAGACTGCGAAAGATATGATCTTTAAGATTGTCGGTACCACAAATCATTCACGTGGCGTAAAGGTTACGCCGGTTCTTAATAATGGACAAGTCGATATAGATATCTATGTTACAGTTGCATATGGAATATCTATACATGCCGTAGCACAAAATACCATTTCAAACGTGCGTTATTATGTTAACGATATGCTTGGACTTGGTGTACGCAATGTGAATGTACATGTTGAAGGTATACTAGTCTAAATTAGTACTTCCGTTGCAACGCTGCTATGTGCAGCATGTTTTTGCTGCATTTTATACATACAATATGATTTACACTATCTGCGTGTATTGATCTGCACTGCAGATATAGAGGTATATAGGTTGGAGGAATTTAAATTGGACGAGCTTAATATTAGCGGTGCGATGTTAAGGGAGATGTTTCTTGCTGGTGCTGCGCTTCTTGAAAGAGATAAGGCAAAGATCGACGCACTAAATGTGTTTCCAGTACCGGATGGCGATACCGGAACCAATATGTGTATGACTATGCAGAGCGCCATGAAAGAGCTTAATGCATGCAAGGGAACTACTGTTGGTGAGATATCGCAAGCCGTTTCACTTGGCGCTCTTAAGGGAGCAAGGGGTAATTCCGGTGTTATCTTATCACAGCTTTTTAGAGGTTTTGCCTCTGCGCTTAAAGCCCATGATGTAATGGATGAAATCGCTTTGGCTGAAGCGCTGAGGCTCGGTTCTGAAGCAGCATATAAGGCCGTAATGCGTCCTAAAGAAGGCACGATGCTTACGGTATCGAGGATGGTAGCAGAGGCTGCCCAAAGCGCCGTAAATGCTGGTACCAATACGTATAAGCTTATAGATACCATTATAGAATCCGGCGATTCCGCACTGGCCATGACTCCACAGCTGCTTCCCGTTTTAAAAGAGGCAGGTGTTGTTGACTCTGGCGGTGTTGGACTTATGACCATCTATTATGGCTTTAAGATGGCACTGGATGGAGAAGATATTGATTCTTTAATGAGTAATATAACTGTATCTAAGCCGGAAGAAAAGCAGATTAGCGTAATAGATAGTAATAATAGCGTAATTTTCGGAGATCTTGAGGAAATAGAATTTGGCTATTGCACAGAGTTCTTTATCATACGCCTTGAAGAAGAGCTTAATGATGATATTTTGGCTAAGTTTAGAACCAACCTTATGTCTATAGGTGATTCGGTTGTTGTCGTGCATGATTCTGGTATGGTAAAGGTACATGTTCATACTAATTGCCCCGGCAAAGCCTTGCAGCTTGCTCTTCGCTACGGCGAGGTCGACAGGATAAAGATAGAGAATATGAGGGAGCAAAATAGAGAACTGCAAAGGCAAATAAAGCAAAAAGAACAAGAAACTGCTATCGTTGCTGTTGCTGCGGGTAAGGGGATTGCCCACATATTCAAGGATCTGAGCGTTGCATCCGTCATAGAAGGCGGACAGACCATGAATCCGAGCGTGGATACTATTTTGCAGGCGATCAAGCGAGCTAATGCACGAAATGTGTTTATATTACCGAACAACTCCAACATAATTTTTGCGGCTCAGCAGGCTGCCGAGCTTGCTGAATGCAATGTGATCGTTGTTCCTACAAAAACTATAATGCAGGGCATATCGGCTGCTATGGTATTTAATCCTTCAAGCAGTATCGAGGGTATGTACAATGATATGCTTGAAAGTATATCTCGTGTGCATTCAGGTGCGGTTACATATGCTGTTAGAACTACCGCTTATAATGGTACCAGTATTAACGAAGGCGATATAATCGGCATACTTGAAGGCGATATAAAGACCGTTGCACAGAGTGTGCATGAGGCGAGTTACGATCTTTTAAAGCGCATGATAGAGCTCCAGCCTGAGGATACTATTATTACTATCTTCTTTGGCGAGGATGTCACCGAAGAAGATGCCGGTGTCCTTTGCGCTAAGATACAGGAGGAGTATCCTGAAGCGGAGATAATAGTCCAGGAAGGCGGGCAGCCCCTATATTACTACTATTTTTCGGTAGAGTAAAGGCGTGCTGAACGAGAAACTCACCACAATTAAAGGAATAGGCCCACGCAAAGCGGAGTTACTGGCTAAGCTGGGTCTTTTTTGCTTGCAGGATGCGCTCCTGTATGAGCCGGCAGATTACATTGGCCTTTATGGTGAGATGTGTATTTCCGAACTTATTGATACATGCGAAGCTTTTTTGCGTGTGATAATAATAGAGCCCCTAAAGCGCACTTTTTTTAACGGGAAAGCTATGGTATATGCAACTGCATGCGATGACACAGGCCGAGTAAAGGTATGTTGGTTTAATCAGCCATACCGCTTTGACCAGCTTAAGGAGGGCATGGAGGTTTGGCTGAAGGGACGCTATGATGCGCAGAAAAAACGTATTATCAATCCGACTGTGATGCACGAATATTCGGGTATACAACCGATATATAGTACAATAAAGGGAATATCGCAGCGTGATATTAAAAATATAGTACGCACCGCGCTTGATACATTTAGAAACAGTCTGGAAGATGCCATGCCTATTTATATTAGGCAAAAATTTGAGCTGTGCGAGTTAAACTTTGCAGTTGAGAATCTGCACTATCCATTGGATAATGCTGCCCTTGTTCGCGCAAAGCGGCGCATTATGTTTGATAACCTGCTTTGCTACTTTATAATGCTAAAGCTTAGGCAAAATGCGCTAAGAGGTTCTCATGGGATATCCTTTTCTATCTCATCTGAGCTTATAGCTGAGTTTAAGCAAAATCTCTCTTTTAAGCTTACATCGGCGCAAGAAAGGGTTATGGAGGAAATCGCATCGGATATGATGAAGCTTGAGCCTATGAACCGTTTGGTGCAGGGTGATGTTGGAAGCGGCAAAACGATAGTGGCTATTTTTGCGATGTATGCTGCTGTCAAAAACGGCTATCAGGCTGTTATCATGGCGCCTACTGATATGCTGGCACAGCAGCACTATGTTCAGTTAAAACGTTTTTTTGGCGATAAAGCATGTGTTTTAACGGGAAATATGAGGACAACGGAGCGTGCGGAGAAATATGTCGGTCTTATCGAGGGACGCTATATGGCCATAACCGGCACACATGCCCTTATCCAGGAAGCTGTTAACTTTTCTAATCTGGGTCTTATAATAACTGATGAGCAACAGAGATTTGGAGTTGCTCAAAGAGCAGCACTGAATAATAAGGGCTTAACGCCGGACACGATAGTAATGTCCGCCACACCAATACCAAGGACGCTTGCGCTTATAATGTATGGAGACCTTGATATATCGATGATTGATGAATTGCCGCCAGATAGAAAAACAATAAAGACCCATATCGTGACGGCAAAGAAACGTATTTCAATGTATCGTTTTATAGAAGAAAGATGGAAATATGGGGAGCAGGCATATGTGGTATGTCCGACCATAGAGGGGATAGAGGGAAATGAGCATGTAAGCTCCGCAGTTGATGTGTATAATGAACTAAGACAACTGCTTAGTGTGCCTGTAGGATTGTTGCATGGTCAAATGTCAGCAGCCGAAAAGGATGCTATAATGCAACAATTTCGAAGAGGAGATATAGCTGTTTTGGTATCTACGACCGTGATAGAGGTAGGTGTTGATGTTCCAAATGCAACGATAATGGTGATAGAGAGCGCTGAACGCTTTGGACTGGCACAGCTTCACCAGCTTCGCGGAAGGGTTGGCAGATCTTATAAACAGTCCTGGTGCTTTTTGTTGAATTCAGAAGGAATATCAGGTATAGCCGAAAGACTAAAAGTAATGACAGAAACAACAGATGGTTTTATAATAGCACAAAGGGATCTTGAGCTTCGAGGATGTGGTGAATTTTTAGGATTTAGACAGCATGGCGAATCGGAGCTTTCCGTACTTACGACAGATATTCAGCTTATTGGAGAGGCTAGCAGTGCGGCTGAGATGATAATAGAGGATAAACCCGAAACAGCGGCTAAGCTTTGTAAAAAAGCGGAGGAGCTTTTAAACTCAAAATCAAAAATGATAATTTTTAATTGAAATCACCGAAATTTAATTTGGTGATTTTTGTCTAGAAGGAGATAGTATGTTATACAACATTTTCCGCAAATATTTTCAGCATTTTGTCACAAATTATATGTGACAGCAAATAAGTTTGTCAAAATCTAATCAGGAGGTATAAATATGTCGAGAAGAAATAGGATCGTCGTTCCTGAAGCAAGACAGTCTTTGGAAAACTTTAAGACTGAGGTTGCAAATTCACTCAATGTAAACCTTAAGCAGGGTTACAATGGTGACTTGACAAGCCGTGAAGCAGGTTCCATCGGCGGCGAAATGGTAAAGCGCATGATAGCTTATGCCGAGAAGAACATGAATAACTAACCTTATTAAATGTTGTGATTCCGTGCATTAATTTATTCCTCTGTTGATACAGAGTGACCCATAAAAGTGGTGTCTTCGATTGTAATCAAGCACAGTACGATGATTCGCACGGAAGTGCTTTGGCAAAACAATTGTGAACGGAAGGAGGTGAAAGTGATGTCATCCAATAATAATAACAGGCAGTCAAAGGCAAGGCTTCAGAATTTTAAGACAGAAGTCGCAAACTCAATGAACGTAAACCTTAAGCAGGGCTATAACGGTGACTTAACAAGTCGTGAAGCTGGTTCCATTGGTGGTGAAATGGTGAAGCGTATGATATCTTACGCGGAGCAGCACATGAATAACAATAACAATAGCAATAACATGATGAAGTAAGATTATATTAAAAGAGGGTATTCCGAAAGTCACTAAAACGACTAGAGGGATGCCCTCTTTGCAAATTAATATTTAACCTTCGAAGAAATCTCCACGCCTGTAGTCATATATTGCTCCGGTTCCTATGGAGAAGTCATCAAGCGTTTCGAGCGCTTTGCCTGTACCTATAGCTACACAGGATATGGGGTCTTCGGCTATATAGCAGGGCACCTTGGTATGGTCGGATATGAACTTATCCATACCGTAAAGCAATGCGCCTCCGCCGGTAAGACATATACCGTTTTCCGCTATATCGCTTGCAAGCTCAGGAGGAGTTTTTTCAAATATAGCACGAACGCTCTCAAGTATAGCTTGAAGAGGCTCTTCAAGGGCAGATATCATTTCATTTGAGCCTACAACGGTAGCCTGAGGTAATCCGGAAATAAGATTACGACCTTTTACTTCAATGAAAAGCTGCTCTTTTCTGGGATATGCTGATCCGATACGTATCTTCATTTCCTCAGCGGTACGCTCACCTATAAGAAGATTGTGTTTCTTACGCATATAGCGAACTATGGAGTCATTAAATTTATCGCCGGCAACCTTTATAGAGTCGGAAAGTACGGAATCCTTAAGCGATATAACGGCAACATCTGTAGTGCCGCCGCCAATATCTAGTATCATATTGCCCTTGGGCTCAAAAATATCTATGCCGGCACCTATAGCAGCGGCAATAGGCTCTTCGATGAGATAGGCATGGCGCGCACCAGCCTTTTCCGCAGCATCAATGACAGAACGCTTCTCGACCTGGGTAACGCCAGATGGAACACATACCATAACGGTAGGTTTGTTAAAAAGCCTCGTACCTACTGCTTTTTTTAAAAAGTGATGAAGAAGTCTTTGAGTGATGTCAAAATTTGAAATAACTCCATCACGGAGCGGACGTATCGCGATAACGTTACCCGGAGTTCTGCCAAGCATCTTCCTTGCGTCCTCACCAATCGCAATAATTCTACCGGTTATCTTTTCAACCGCAGCCACAGAGGGCTCTCTAAGCACAATACCCTTATTTTTAACATAGACCAAAACGCTGGATGTGCCAAGATCTATGCCAACATCATTGCTTTGAAACAGTGCCATCTATAAAAAACCTCTTTTCGGTAATATCAATCATGCACGAAGTCATAACCATTACCATTATAGTATTTCGCATTTAAAACAGCAAGCATAAATTGTGAAATACTTGCATAAAATCAAGTTTATGTGCTATAAAAGTATTTTATAAAAACTTTTACAATTCCTTTTTATGGAGCCAATCCACCTTTAGGAAATAAATAATAAATATTATACCGCTTATCAACCAAGTCAGAGGATAACCCCAGAATACCGTATGAATATCATTGGTAAGTGGAACCATTATCTCAAGCCATGCGATTCTCAGTGCACACCAACAGCCTATCATGACAAACATGGGCACCTTTGAAAGTCCCGCCCCACGCAGCACTCCACCCATACCATGTGAGAACGAGACAAGAAAATATCCAAATACGACATTGCGTGCCATCATTGTTCCATACTCAACAACAGCAGGGTCGCTGTTGAAAATAGGTATAACCTGAGGCGCAAAGAAGTATATAAATATTCCGATTATTTGAGTTACAGCCATGGTAAGTCCTAAGCCTATTATAGCACCTTTTTTTGCACGATCGTATTGTTTTGCACCTAAATTCTGGCTAACAAACGTTGATAGCGCCATTGAAAAGCTTCCGGATGGCATAAGAGCAAAGCCATCCACTTTTGCATAAGCACCACAGCCTGCCATTGCATTGTCGCCAAAGGAGTTAATATTTGTTTGTACGATAACATTAGAGAAGGATACTATCGCGTTTTGTATGCCGCTTGGAAGTCCTATTTTTATTATATTTCCTATATAGTCCTTGTGCATTCTGATATCTTTTACATTGAGCTTATAAACAGCATCATCCTTAATAAGCGTCATATATGTTAAAACGCAACTAACAGCTTGCGCGATAACGGTAGCTATTGCTACGCCTGCAATACCCATATTGAATATGGCTACAAATAGAAGATCAAGCAGAATATTCAGTATAGTGGAAACTATAAGATAGTAAAGAGGACGCCTGGAATCCCCAACAGCTCTAAACATCCCACTTCCAAAGTTATACATGAGTGTGAATATGATACCTAAAAAATATATACGAAAATACAGTACAGAGTTTTCCATTACAGATTCAGGCGTGCCCATCCATTCAAGAAAGATGGGGGTTAGTGTTACTCCTAGTATTGTAAGGAATATCCCTGATATTAAGCCAAACGCAATCGTGGTCTGTATTGTCTTATTCATGTCTTCATAGCGCTTTGCGCCAAAATAACGCGATATAACTACGCCTGCTCCTACTGATATGCCCATAAAAAGGCTTACGAACATGCTGATCAAGGAGCCTGATGAGCCTACTGCGGCAAGCGCCTCTTTACCTATGTAGTTACCAACTACAATGGAATCGATGGTATTATAAAGCTGCTGAAAAAGATTTCCGAGCAAAAGAGGCAAGGTATAGTTAACTAAGGATCTCCAAATAGAACCTTTAGTTAGGTCTGTGTGTTTAATAACATTGCTTCGCGTAGCAGAAGGCATATAGCATCCTCCAAACAGATATAAAGATTAACTGTTTAATATTTTATCGCTTTAATATTAAACAATAAACGACAGGAATAGTCAATAGTAATTATTAAAATATCCCAAACAATATGGTTTGACGGTGAGTATATTGCTATAAAACAAAAACACCGCAATAAGCTTTTATACTGCGATGTCATATATATCGAAAATTAATTATTTCTTAAAACTAAGTATTACGCCAAGTACGACAGAAAGCGCCGCTGCCATAATGACTTGGTATTCAGAGGGAAGAAGGAAAGTGATCGTATGTGCGGGTATCCAGAAAATCGGCACTGTTTTAGCTATGGTAAAGCCAAAAAATCCTTTTAGATCAACACTTTTTATGATCTCCATAATGGATTTATGTTCTCTTTTCGCCATTGATTCCAAACAAAGATCAGAGCACTTGTGAAGGAACATAAACACAGGTCCAAAGGAGGTGTTCATTATTACGCTTGTATATAGCGCACTCAGGAATATGCTGCCTTTTCCTGGAAGAAGACCTACATCCATCATCCCCGATACACCAAGTGAAAATAACTTCATCATAAATGTTATCCAAACGCCGATAACTCCCCATATTATAAATCTTAAAAACAGCTTTGCCGGTGGAATCCAGGCTTTTTGCTTTATACGTACGCCTATAAGTTCACCCGATGTTGCGAGCAGTGCGAATTTTATAAAACCCATTATATATGTATGATCTGCAGAGAGAGTCTTAAAAAGTTCGCGGCTTTGGGGGACGATCAGAATTACTGCGAATATGGCGATGATCCCAAAGGAATAAAGCGGCAGGAATATCTTGCTGCATTTTTTCATTAAAATACCTCCATTAAAAGAAAAAGTTTTACTTTAAATATAATAATATCACAGTAAGATGTGCAAGTACAACAATAGTTTCTTGATAACCTTTTCAGCAAACAAAGCAAAATAAGCTGTACTCGTTGACAAAACGCGGAGAGTATTATAAAATGATTGCATTGAAAAATGAAAGGTGGTACAAAAATGGATTTTGAAAAGCTGGTTGGCATGATAGCAGAGCAGCTAGGGATCGATGCAGGATCCATTACGCCGGACTCCCGGTTTCGTGAGGATCTTAAGGCTGATTCGCTTGATGTAGCTGAGCTGGTGATTGAGCTTGAGGAAAACTTCGGTATTGAGATCAGCGATGAAGATATCCCGACTATTTCGACCGTTGGCGATATAGCACGCTATATTGAAGAGCATAAATAAGCTTAATATTGTCGGAAAAATGCTTGCTATGGGGACATCCTGTGGCAAGTATTTATGTATATTTATTTGAATAATGGAGATATATGGATAAGGGTCACGATAAAATAATGAAGCGGCTACAGCAAAATTTAGGCTATGCTTTTAAAGACGAAGAACTTTTAAGAATCGCTCTAACCCATGCGTCGTATGTAAAAGGTGATGGCTTTGCAAGCGAATATAATGAGAGACTTGAGTTTTTGGGCGATGCTGTGCTTGGAATGATTACTGGTGAAAAGATATACTCCATTGGCAGGCTTAGTGAAGGCAAGATGACAAGAATAAGGGCTCAGGTCGTAAATGAGGCTGCACTTGCTGACATTGCAAGAAGCTTTATGCTTGGGGATGCGCTTAGGATGGGTGCGGGAGAAGAGAGAAGCGGCGGAAGGGAAAAGCCTTCCATACTTGCTGATGCCATGGAAGCGGTAATAGGCGCACTATATCTTGATGCCGGTTTTGAAAGAGCAAGAGAATTCGTACTTATGTGCATTGACGAAAAGCTGAATCAAGCTATACTTGGCGCCGCGAAAAAGGACAGTAAAACAGCGCTGCAGGAGTATGTACAGGGACGCCATATAGGTACTCTCAAGTATGTAGTCATAGACGAGCGAGGTCCTGCACATAAGTGTGAATTTACAATAGCAGTCATGCTTAACGATGAGATAATATGTACCGGAGTTGGTACATCAAAGCAAAATGCCGGTCAAAATGCAGCTCAGGGGGCATTAATCAAGCTGAAAGGGCTGTATGATAATGAAGGGAAAGATACTTTAAGGTGAAGCTTTTAAGAGTAGAACTTTTTGGCTTTAAGTCATTTGCGAAAAGGACTGTAATTGAGATAGACGAGGGTATAACCGCGATAGTGGGTCCTAACGGAAGTGGAAAAAGCAATATAGCCGATGCGATTAGGTGGGTACTTGGTGAGCAAAGCGCAAAAGCTATGCGCGGCGCCAAGATGGAAGATGTTATATTTAGCGGAACCCAGCAGAGAAAACCGCTTGGATATTGCGAAGTTACGCTTGTTTTCGAAAACGCGGATGGTAGGCTTAAGATAGATTATACAGAGGTAAGCGTGACCAGAAGGGTATATCGCTCGGGAGAGGGCGAATATTTTATAAATCAAAGACAATGCAGGCTTCGTGATATTGCTGAACTATTTCGTGATACGGGTATAGGCAAGGAAGGCTATTCCATAATAGGTCAGGGAAGAGTTGATGAAATATTGAGCAGCAAGTCTCAGGAACGTCGTACTCTATTTGAAGAGGCCGCCGGAGTAATGCGCTACCGTGTGCGCAAGGAGGAATCCGAGCGAAAGCTTGATAATACAAGTAAAAATCTTATAAGAATAAACGATATATTATTGGAACTTGAGGATCGCTTAGAGCCTCTTTTTGGACAGAGTGAATCAGCAAAAAAATATCTTAGGCTGCGTGATGAATTAAAAGCTTCTGAGCTAAACCTGTTCCTGATCCAGTATGAAGGCTTAAATGAACGTATTGAGGCGGCAAGGCTCACCATTTTGCAGCTTGAGACAGAAATAACGAGTGCCGAACTTAATGAACGGAAAATAGCTGCCGAATGTAAGGCTAAGGAAGATGATGAGCGCAGTTACGGTGATACTTTAAATCAATTGAAAAGCGCCTTACTTGAAGCTGCATCGGGTCTTGAAAAAGCGATAGGGGAAACAAAAGTGCTCGATGAACGTATATATAATTCCTTAAGGGAGATTGACAGTCTGCGTCAGGAGATTAACAGGGTTATCGAGGCAGAACGGGATACGCAAGTACTCTTAAAGGCAAGCATAGATACTACGGAAGCTTTTGATGTCGATATAAATGAGCTTAAAGCCAAGATAGATGCTGAGGAGGTAGCACTTTGCGAAAGCTCCGAGAGGCTTATGCGTAAAGAGGGTGAGATTGAAGCGCAAAAAAATGCCATGATTGAGGCGTTGAGAAGGCTTTCTGGAGCAATGAGCGATGTTTCAAGATTGAACGCGACCTTAGAGGCGCTAGCTTTAAGGCATAAAGAGGCTTTAAGTCGCAGAACAACATATGATGATGAAATATCAAGGATAACTGATGAGCAGGAGAGTCTTACCTGTGATTTGGTAAAGCTCTGTGAAGATAGGGAGAAGCTTCTTGCTGAAAAGAATGCTCAGGCAAACAAGCAAAGCGAAGTAGTTACACTCTATGAGATGAAACAGGCTGAAATAGCAGCTTCAGACAGACTGCTTCAGCAGATGATTTCCAGGGTCAGGGTTTTAAAAGAGCTTAAAGAATCCCATGACGGCTATTATGATAGCGTTAAAAATGTTCTTAAAGACGCCAAATATGATCGACAGATTGCAACTTTAATCGAGGGTGCTGTCGCAGAGCTTATGTCAGTTCCGGTGGATTTTGAGACTGCGATCGAAATGTCATTGGGAGCCGCACTGCAAAATATAGTCACTCCGGATGAGTACGCTGCAAAGCTTATCATAGAGCACGCAAAAAAAAGACGTTATGGCCGGGTGACGCTTTTGCCGTTAACCGTTATTAAGGGGCGAACTTTAACGAGCATTGAGCGCCAATACATCGATGTTGACGGATGTTTTGGTGTTGCATCTGAGCTTGTTAATTTTGATGAACGATACAGAAACATATTCGAAAACCTTTTGGGAAGGACCGTGATAGTGCGCGATATCGATGTGGGCATACTCATAAATAAGAGGGCTCATGCGGCCTTCAGGATAGCTACATTAAATGGTGACATTATAAACGCCGGCGGATCTATGTCTGGCGGAAGCTTGCAGCGCCGTGAATTCAGCATACTTGGAAGGGAACGAGAAACGCAATCGTTAGTTATAAAAGTAACTCAAGAGCAAAAAAGGCTTGATAAACTTAGAAATGAGGTTACAAAAATAAATGAAAAGCGGCAGAGCATTGCTTCTTTGATGTCAGAGATAAGCGGTCAGGTTCATGAGCTTGATACGTTGATAGCCACACAGCGCGAAAAAATCGACATGGTATCTAAGATACTTGACGATACGATGTGTGAACGCGAAAGTCATGATGCTGAGATAGAGCGAATAGATGATAGCATAAAGCATACTAAGGAGCAGCTGTCATCAATTGAGCAGGCTCGCAGCGGCATGGAGCAGTGGAATGAGCTTTCACGTGAGGAAATAGCCCAAAAGCAGCAGCAGCTCACCCTTGATAGGCGGGCAAATGAAGAACGCAGCAAATCTCTTACCGAGCTTAAGATAAAACTTACCGGGCTTACGCGTGATCATTATGCAAAGCGTAATGAAGCCTCAAGGCTTAAAAGTGAGATAGAGGCTAATAGAAAACTACAACAGGATATCGATTTAAAGGTAAAAGAATTAACTGTAAATATTGACAACTATAAAATACTGCAAGCTGCGGCAAATAAAAGGAAAGAAGAGCTTAAGATATCAACAGATACCATTACAGTCGAAATTGCACATTTAGAAAAGGAGCTGACATTAACCGGAGAAATGCTAAGCACTCTTAGACAGAAACACCTGGAAGTTTTTGATTACATTCGGATTCTAAAAGAGCGCAAACAAAAAGCGGAAGTCGGTTTGACTCGCTCTGATGTGGAGTTGACGTCTATGTATGACAGAATATGGAGTGAATACCAGCTTACTTATGAGGGAATAAAGCCATATAGACGAGAGATCGGAGCTGCTTCCGAGCGTATCACCTGTGATAAGCTTAAAAGAGAAATACATGAGCTTGGCTCTGTCAATGTAAACGCTATCGATGAGTATTCGCTTATAAAGGAGCGTTATGATTCGATGAAGCGGCAGTCAGAGGATCTTCTTAATGCCGAGCAGGACCTAAAGCGGCTGATATCCGAGCTTACCGTATCTATGAAAGCTGAGTTTAAAAAGCAATTTGAGCTTATAAGAGGGAACTTTTCTATCGTATTTTCAAAACTGTTTCATGGAGGGCATGCAGAAATACATCTTACAGACGAAAATGATGTGTTAAACTGTGATATAGAGATAGTAGCACAACCACCTGGTAAAAAATTGCAGCTTTTATCCCTGCTCTCCGGTGGCGAAAGAGCTTTAACTGCTATTGCGCTTTTGTTTGCGATACTTTCGCTGAAACCGGTTTCATTTTGCGTTCTTGATGAGATCGAAACCTCACTCGATGAGGCGAACGTAAGCAATTTTGCCGAATATCTAAAGGACTATTCGCAAAATACACAGTTTATAATGATAACACACCGTAAGGGCAGTATGTCGGTAGCAAACGCCATGTACGGTGTCGCTATGGAAGAAAAGGGTATATCAAAAGTGGTTTCCGCAAGATTCGATGCGGATAACGCAATATAAACGGAGGAAAAAATGGGTTTTTTTGAAAAGCTAAAAAAAGGATTGGCAAAAACACGAGATAAGATATTCGACACCATATTTGGTGAGGACAGAATAACCGATGAGTTTTATGAAGAGCTTGAGGATGCAATGATAATTGCCGATATGGGTGTTACAACTACGACTAAGCTAATAGCACGGCTTAAAGAGGGCATAAAGAGAGATAAGCTTAAGACATGTGAGGAAACAAGAACCCTTCTTATGGAGCTTATAGCCGATATAATGAGGCCGGAAACCCCTTTCCTTACTGCTAAGCGCAATGTCATACTTATAGTGGGCGTAAATGGTGTTGGAAAGACTACTTCGATAGGTAAGCTGGCTTATTACTATTCATCGCAGGGTATAAAGCCCATAATGGCTGCCGGCGATACTTTCAGAGCTGCTGCTGCCGAACAGCTGACTATCTGGTCCGAACGTGCGGGATGCCCAATTATAAAGCACGGCGAGGGTGCAGACCCGGCAGCGGTCGTGTTCGATACTATCGCTTCGTTTAAGGCAAGAAATCTTGACCTTTTGATATGTGATACAGCGGGACGATTACACAATAAAAAGAATCTTATGAATGAGCTTAACAAGATAAGACGTGTGATAGATAGAGAACTTCCTGATGTAAACTGTGAAGTTTTGCTTGTTTTAGATGCTACAACAGGACAAAACGCCATAGCCCAGGCTAAGACATTTGCTGAGACATGCGGCTTGACAGGAATAATTATTACAAAGCTTGACGGTACGGCAAAGGGCGGCGTAGCCGTTGCGGTTCGTGAAGAGCTGGGTATACCGGTACGCTTTATCGGTGTTGGTGAGGGCATTGACGATATGCAGCCATTTGATGCTGATGAATTTGCCAGAGCGCTTATAAATCCAACTGAAGACTGAAAATATATGTTATAAATTGATGTAATACTTGATTTTATGGGCATAATGTGTATAATTATACGAGTGTAAAGGTAATTTACTTTACAGGTGTGATCCCATAAACGCTGAGGTTCTTTTTTAATGGATAATATTGAAATTGGAATGCTTCTTGATTGCTATGGCGGGCTTTTGACTGAAAGGCAGAGGCAGATACTAGAACAAAGCGTTTATGATGACTGTTCGCTTGCCGAGATAGCCGAAAGAGAGGGCATATCAAGGCAAGGCGTGCGTGATGTAATTATTCGTGGATCGGATCAGCTTGTGCATTATGAAAATGTACTTGGCATCAATAAGAAAAAGCGAGCGGTCTTGGGATATGCTGAAGATTTTGAGGCGCTCCTACGCGAATATAATAGCAGAGACTATGACTCGTTGGGAGCCGATAGAAAGTATTTGGATGCTCTCTGTGCCCTCATAAGAGGTATCAAGGACATCATGGAGGAATAACTATGGCTTTTGAAGGCATTACATCAAAGCTTCAAAGCATATTCGCAAAGCTAGGAAGCAAAGGAAAGCTTACCGAAAACGAAGTTAAGGAATCTATGCGTGAGATACGTCTTGCGCTGCTTGAAGCAGATGTAAACTATATCGTTGTAAAGGATTTCGTAAAATCGGTAAGTGAGCGCGCTGTTGGAGCCGGTGTGCTTGAGAGTTTAACGCCTGGCCAGCAAGTGATAAAGATCGTCCATGAAGAGCTGATAAAGCTCATGGGTGTATCAAATGTAAAGCTTGAGTTTGGCTCAAAAAAACCGGCCATTATACTTATGGCAGGTCTTCAAGGTTCGGGTAAAACCACCATGACAGGCAAGCTTGCGGGCTACATTACAAAATATCATAATAAGAGCGTACTGCTTGCTGCCTGTGATGTATATAGGCCTGCTGCTATAAAGCAGCTTCAAGTCGTTGGCGAAAAGGTAGGAGTTCCTGTGTTTGAACAGGGACAGAGCGATCCCGTTAAGATAGCCCTTTCGGCCGTGGAAGAAGCACGTCGTACATTTAAAGATGTGGTTATCGTTGACACAGCGGGCAGACTTCATATTGATGATAACTTAATGGACGAGATGGAGCGTATAAAGGCTGCTCTTGATCCAAGCGAGATTTTGCTTGTTGTTGATGCCATGACCGGTCAAGACGCGGTCAATGTCGCGAAGAGCTTTAATGAGAGGCTTGAAATCACAGGCGTTGTCATGTCAAAGCTTGACGGAGACACGAGAGGCGGTGCTGCGCTTTCGGTTCGCCAGGTTACGAATAAGCCTATCAAATTCTCGGGTACGGGTGAAAAACTTACCGATATAGAACCATTCCATCCAGATAGAATGGCATCAAGGATACTTGGAATGGGTGATGTACTTACACTTATCGAGAAGGCTCAGGAAGCATATACCGAAAAGCAGGCGCGTGAACTTGAACAGAAGATAATGAACGATGAGTTCACGCTGGAGGATTTTCTTGAACAGTTCAGCCAGATAAAGAATATGGGCTCTTATGAGGAAATATTCGCTATGCTTGGTGTAAATCAGGCACAGATGCGTGGAATGGAGATAGATGAAAAGCAGATCGCAAGAAATGAAGCCATCATTTTGTCTATGACTCCAGCTGAAAGAAGAAAGCCAAGCTTACTCAATGCAAGTAGGCGCAGGCGAATAGCTGCAGGAAGCGGAACCTCTGTTCAGGATGTAAACGCATTATTAAAGCAGTATGAAAAGTCACGCGAAATGATGCGCATGGTAAGCGGCTTTGGGAAGAAAAAAAAGGGCGGAAAGCGTATGAAGCTACCCTTTGGATTTAAATAAATCAGTTGTAATTGTTCGTTACGCGAGCATTATACATATAAAACTTTTGGAGGATATTATGGTAAAAATCAGACTTCGCAGGATGGGCGCAAAGAAGGCTCCGTTCTATCGTATTGTTGTTGCAGATTCACGCGCACCCAGAGATGGCGCTTTTGTTGAGGAAATCGGTTATTACAACCCCCTGACTAACCCCGCAGAGCTTAAGGTCGATTCTGAGCGTGCTTCTTATTGGATCAAGTGTGGCGCACAGCCTACTGATACCGTTCGTGGTCTTCTTAAGAAGAGCGGAGTATTGAAATGAGTGAATCCGAGCTTAACGAAGTAAGCATGATAACAGAAGATGAACTTCTTGAGAAGCCCTCATATAAGCAGGCGACTGAAGAAGAGATTAAAGCCATTGTAGCTATAATCGAGCATATCGTAAAGAACCTTATTGATAGACCTGAGGATATAAACATTACTTGGGAAACTAAGGATAAGTGTACCTATATTCTGTTATCTGTTTCACCCGATGATATGGGTAAAGTTATCGGTAAGCAGGGGCGTATAGCAAAGGCGATACGCGCGATCATTAAATCTGCCGCCATTAAGCAGGGCAATCGTTATGTTTTGGATATTAAGTGATTAGATGGATTATTTGCGTGTTGGAGTAATCGTAAGACCCCATGGCGTACACGGAGAAGTCAAGGTCATGTCGCTTTCTGATACCTTAGAGCGCTTCATGAACCTTGATTCTGCGTATATTGAGAAAAAAGGGTCGAATTATGAGCCTATAACTGTACTCGGTGCCAAGCTCATGGATGATGGCGCTGTACTTAAGCTCTCAGGATGTACTACAAGGGAGCAGGCGGAGCTTTTACGCAATAGCTATGTGTGCGTGGATAGGGCGCATGCCATTACATTGCCTGAAGATTCTAATTTTATTGTTGACTTGATCGGATGCAGTGTATTTGATACTCGGAAAGTTTATTATGGTAAGCTTGTTGATGTTTATGAAACAGGTGCGAATGATGTGTATGAGATAAAAGGCGACTGCGTATTGCGTATTCCCGCGTTAAAGAGACTTGTGCTGAGCGTTGATGTGCCATCAAAGCGTATACTGCTTGATGCTGATGTGCTTGAGGAGGTAGGCTTGTTTGAGGATTGATATTCTTACTACTTTTCCGGAGATGTTTTCAAGCGTATTTGCAGCGAGCATATTAAAACGCGCGATCGAGCGAGAGCTTATTGATATCAGGATACATAACATACGAGAACATTCTGACTCAAAGCATAAAAATACCGATGATTATCCCTTTGGCGGAGGCGCGGGTATGGTAATGATGGTGCAGCCGGTTTGGGATTGCATGGATGCGGTTACAGGCGGTGAAAATGTTCATCGGATATACATGTCACCGAAAGGTGCGCCCCTTACGCAAACACGTGCGTGTGAACTGGCGTCATATGACAGGCTTGTGATACTATGCGGTCATTATGAGGGGATAGATGAGCGAATAATGAACATCGTGGATGAAGAGATATCCATAGGCGATTATGTTCTAACAGGAGGCGAACTTCCCGCTATGGTGCTTGTGGATTGTATTGCGCGTCATGTTGATGGTGTTTTGGGATCTTCGGACTCTGTGAAGGATGAATCATTTTCCCAAGGACTGCTTGAATACCCTCAATATACAAGACCTGCTGAATTTCGTGGCATGAGTGTACCTGAGGTGCTTCTAAACGGAAATCATGCCGAGATAGATAGATGGAGGCGTGAACAAGCTATAAAGGTAACAAAAGAGCGCCGGCCGGATATACTTAAGGATGCGGTCTTGAGTAAAAAGGAGCTTAGTTTTCTTGAATCGCTTTTAAAAGAGGAATATGAAGAATGAATAATGATCCCCCGGCTTAGGCGGGGCTTCGTAAAACAGTTATTTTTAAAAATGCTTGAAAACGACTGTTTTCAAGGGACGGCGTGACTTCGGTCACGCCGTTTCCTTTTTTGCAAGTTCTTCCAAAGGGATAAAGCCGATACCGTCATATTCGATGTGGATCTTCTGTCTGCGCTTGCCGCTGGACTTGTCGGGTGCTTCCACATAGATCGCCTTTATCAGCTCTCGCAGCATACACGGGTCGATTTCTTCAATGTCCACGTATTTGTCTGCCGTTCGGATG
>JAFQCL010000013.1 GCA_017416425.1 Clostridia bacterium | reverse complement strand
GTCAAGGGCAGTGCCCCGCTGTGGGGCTTGGGCGAAAAATAAAACTTTGGATTAAGGGCGAAACCTTCACGTTTGCACAAAGCCCCGCAAGATAGCAGGTGCAGGACGGCAAGTCCTGCCTTGGGGTCCGGGGACGAGTAGTCCTCAGTGGGGTGCGGGGGCAAAGCCCCTGCGCAACGGGTCAAGGGCCGTGCCCTGCTGTAGGGCTTGGGCGAAAAATAAAACTTTGGATTAAGGGCGAAACCTTCACGTTTGCACAAAGCCCCGCAAGATAGCAGGTGCAGGACGGCGAGTCCTGCCTCGGGGTCTGGGGACGAGTAGTCCTCAGTGGGGGTGCGGGGGCAAAGCCCCTGCGAGAAAAAACCGATCCACACGCAAAAAGGGCGAAGGGACTTATACCCCCACGCCCCCTTTGGGGTCTATACGCCCGAGCCGCTTATTTTATGCGCTTGCATTCAAGATAATAGCGCTTTTCGTTGGCTTCGCCCATAGAGAAGGTCTTTCTTGGAAGTGCGCCGTCAAATACAACCGTCCTAAACAGGGCGCTCTTGTGCATGGGAGGAAGCAGGAAGCCCATGTTGTTTTCCTTCATGCCAAGCTCGTATACAACATCCGCACCGTGTATGTAGTCGATAACTACGCCAGGCATGTCCTTAAGCAGCTTGTCCAGCGCATGCTGAAGCGTACCTACCTCAAGCTGCGAGGCAGGAGCGCTTACGCGGAAGAATCCGTACTTATCGTCAAAACAGACAGGAAGAAGATGCTCGCCGTTTTCATTAAGCTGCGCCATTTTTGCGTTTGCTTCATCAAGCGCGTTATAAAGCTCTAGAGTACAGCCGCCGTTATCGCTCTTTAAGCTCTCTGTGAGGTATTCTACCGTCTTTTTGGTGTCCACATTGAAAAGCACCCTGTGTATCGGCTCGAATATTATGCCGTCATCATGCACATTTTCAAGCTCAACAAGGGCATAACGCGCGGGATGATCTTCCCACTCGCTCTCAGGCAGTGTCTCCTTGACCTTCTCCCAGTTTGCCTTAGCAGTGGCAAATGAATGGTTTCCATCGCCCATCGCAAATACCATAGTAGCCTTATCGCCATACTGAGCGCGGAACTTGCCCTCATCAGCAAGCGCTTCTACTGCGCCGATGGTCTTTTTAATGCAGTCCTCGCAGCCAATGAACCAGCCTTCGATGTGTCCGCCATCCTGCATAAGCTCAAAGTCATAAAGCTTCTTTCCGTCATTCTTTAAAACGCAGTCATAAAGCGGCTCAATAACGGTCTTTTCGGGGTCATCGATGAGCACGATTATATGGGGCATTTCAAGCGGAGCGTTCTCCCTTATGCGAAGACGCGGGGGAATGCGTTCTACGATGGTGCCCTCGGTAGCGCGAATGAGAGTCGTAGAGCCCTTGCGGAAGTCATAACACTCAAGATCGAGCGCCACAACAAGGCCAAGACGCACATTTCCGGCCACGCTTCTTCTTACGAGCACAAAGCCCTGTCCTTTATTTTCAAGCGTGCCATCCTCTACATACCTGTCCATAGCGGCATTGATAGCGGCGATGCGCTCCGCCTCATCGGGCTTATCTAGGTACATCTCGGGGAGCATCATACGAAGCGCCGAGGGCTTGTCGCCTACTATGCGCTCGGTCTCCTCCCAGTAAGAGGGCTGGGATGTATACTGATCGCATGCAACTACCGCAAAGCGGCCAAGATCGATATTCTCATTGGGGAATATCAGCTCCGGCACGAATATGCCAACTTTGTTCTCAAACTTTTTCATTTAATCCTCCTGTACGCCCAGATCCCGGCGTTTTCTATTACTTCTTATTCTACCATACTTTTCCCCTTCGTCAAACGCAATTTGCACACAAGTCTTAAATTTCCCGGGAAATAAAATTCGCAATTTATTTTCTATTTTTTCTGTCATGCTGGAAGCCAAAACCCTATTTTTCGCTTTTATACCTGCAAAAATACCGCTTGTATGAGTAGAATAAATATGTTAAAATGTGTTCTGATCGTTTAATTCCCTTTTGGAGGATCTATGAGAGTTGATGTTTTAAACTTCACAGGAAAAATACCGGATAATCGTTTGAGCGATGCCACTGTGATCGTGGTAGATGTGCTAAGAGCTACTTCCAGTATTGTATGGGCTATACGCAACGGCGCCGAACGAATAATTCCCGTTACCGATCCCGGCACAGCCGTTGCCATGCAGCTTCGCCTTGGAAATGCCGAGCGTGTCCTTGCGGGAGAACGCGGGGGAGTGCGCATACCGGGCTTTGACATTGGAAATTCACCTATGGATTTTACCGAAGATGCCGTTAAAAATAAGCTTGTCATAATGAGTACCACAAATGGCACCGAAGCTATCTGTGCTGTAAAGAGCGCGAAAAATGTACTCATCGGCTCCATGCTGAACCGCATGGCTGTGGCAAAGCGTGCTGTTGAGATAGGTCGTGATATCCTTATAATTTGTGCCGGAACCGAAGGCCAGCTCTCTGCCGATGATATGTGCGCCGCGGGGGGTATCGTTGATGCTGTGTCCCAATTCGCGGACGAATTTTCAGCTAATGACGCCGCTCTTATCGCCGCCTTGCTGTATGCGGGTTGGAAGCGGGGCGAAGCTGATCTTTCTGTGACCATGCATTATTCACGCCTTATCCGCCTTGGCTTTGCTCGAGATGCGGAATTTTGCTTCCGGGAGGATCAGACTGATGTTGTTCCTCAGCTTGTAGATGGAATAATATCTTAACTTTTAAACTTTGAGGCTTCGGCCTCTTTTTTTATGTTCAATTAAAATAGGAAAACCCCCTCACCAAGCGGCAAGGGGGAAAACTTATGTTTTATTATTCGGAGAATTTAGCTTATCTCTTTTTGAAGAGAACTACGCCAGCACCGGTTACTACAGCCATGATAGCCATTGCGGTCAGCGCTACACCACCG
>JAFQCL010000012.1 GCA_017416425.1 Clostridia bacterium | reverse complement strand
CTCGGTAGCTCAGTTGGTAGAGCAAGGGACTGAAAATCCCTGTGTCGGTGGTTCAAGTCCACTCTGAGGCACCATTTGACAGGTGCGCTGGTGTAGCTCAATTGGCAGAGCAGCTGATTTGTAATCAGCAGGTTGCGGGTTCGAGTCCCATCACCAGCTCCACCTTATAGGCTCGTGGATGGGTTCCCGAGTGGCCAAAGGGAGCGGACTGTAAATCCGTTGTCACAGACTTCGGTGGTTCGAATCCACCCCCATCCACCATTTTTTATTTTATGCGGGAATGGCGGAATTGGCAGACGCGTACGGTTCAGGTCCGTATGGTGGTGACATCGTGCAGGTTCAAGTCCTGTTTCCCGCATTTATTTTGATTTTGATATGGATGGGTTCCCGAGTGGCCAAAGGGAGCGGACTGTAAATCCGTTGTCACAGACTTCGGTGGTTCGAATCCACCCCCATCCATTTTTATTTTTGTCTAAAAACCATCGTTTGGGATGGCTTTTTTTATATATATTTGGAAATAAAACATTATACACGCATATATTGCTTCATAGAGTACATAAATGTGACAAAGGTGTTGTTGAATTGTGAATAAAAACATGTTAAAATAACAAAAAGGAGGTGTTTTTTTGACAAAAAATACAAGCAAAAGAAAATTTGGAGATAGACGAGATGCAAAAAGAGTAAGGGATATTGACTCTATGCATATTTTTACTCCGCATTTACTGCCAAATCGTTGTGATAACGAAGTGGTTATGGTTGAGAACATTGATATGACCGAGGTCGTAAAGTATGTTGAGCGCAAAAATGCATCTGATCCTGAGTTTAAGTATACATTTTTTCATGTTATTTGCGCCGCGATCGCTAAAACTATAACTATGCGCCCTCTTTTAAACAGGTTTATCGCTGGAAGAAAGGTATATGAGCGCAATGAACTTTCCATGTCCTTTGTAGTAAAGAAGGCGTTTTCGGACAACGCAAGCGAGGCTTTAGCGATAATCAGAATGGACAGGGATAGCGATGTATCTCCCATTGAGCAGATCTATAATAAGGTAAAAAAAGTGGTATACGGCATTCGCAAAGAAAATAAGGTAGATGGTACTACTGGCGCCATGGATATGCTTACTAAGATGCCGCATTTAATTTTGAAGATGGTCGTTGGTATATTGCATTTTTTGGATTACCATGGATGGATGCCGATGTCGCTTATGAAGGAAGACCCGTATTATTCAACGGTGTTTTTAACCAACCTTGGAAGCATTAAAATGTCTGCCGAATATCATCATCTTACCAACTGGGGAACAAATTCGTTCTTTGTGATAGTTGGAGAAAAGAAGATGATGCCATTTTTTAATGACGATGGAAGTTATGAAATGCGTCAAGCAATACAGTTTGGGTTTACTGTCGATGAACGGATCGCGGATGGGTTTTATTTTGCAAAGAGCGTAAAGTTGCTTCGTTATATTTTGCAGCATCCCGAAATCTTAGATATGACGCTTAATGCATCGGTCGATTATGAAGTGTAATTCCGGAGGTTATATATGAGTGAAATAAAAGCACCTTGGCTTGAAAATTATGGAGAGGTAAAATTCCACCTTGATTATCATAAAGGAACTATGTATGATGGCGTGATGGATAGCGTAAAAAGGCTTCCCGATTTTAGCGCACTCAAATTTATGGGTAGGAGAATATCATATTCATATCTTGCCGCTATGATAGATAAAGTAGCCGCATCGTTTGTTGCTATGGGCGTTAAGCCGGGAATGGTAGTTACAATATGCCTTCCAAACGTGCCCCAAGCCGTATATTGCCTTTATGCGCTAAATAAGATAGGCGCTGTGGCATCGATGATACATCCTCTTTCGGCAGTTGGCGAGATCGAGTTTTATTTAAAAGAGGTCGAGAGCCGCTTTGTGGTCACGCTTGATCAGTTTTATGATAAGCTCAGCGAGGTAATAAGCAAAGTCCCCGTGAATAAGCTGATAATCACAAGTGTAGCGGATGAATTGTCGTTTGTAATGAGCGTAGGCTATAAATTGACTCAGGGTAAAAATAATCCCAAAGTTGCGACTCATGAAAATGTTATCGTTTGGAAGGACTTTTTGAGCGCAGGGGATAAGATCACCGTTGAGAGGTATGAAAAGAGCAAGCGTGAAGATTGCGCCGTTATACTTTTCTCAGGCGGAACTACAGGCACAACAAAGGCGATCGCGCTTAGCAATTTAAATTTTAATGCCCTTGCGCTGCAAACCTGTGTAATGTGTAATAGGGACATAGAAAAGACAAGCATGCTGGCGGCTATGCCTATATTCCATGGTTTTGGCCTGGGCGTCTGCATACATACTATGATGATCGCAGGTGGTACATCCATTTTGGTGCCAAGGTTTAATGTCAAGGAATATGCTGAGCTGATAAAGAAAAACCGCCCTAATTATATAGCGGGAGTTCCTACTCTGTTTGAGGCTATATCAAGAAGCGCAAGCCTTGACGGTGTGAAGCTTGACTGCCTTATGGGTGTGTTTTCGGGCGGCGACAGCTTGAGCATTGAGCTTAAAAAGAAGATAGACGGATTTCTCAAGGATCATGGTGCAACTATACGTGTTCGTGAAGGCTATGGAACTACTGAATGCGTAACCGCAAGCTGCCTCACGCCTTATCATATTGAGCGGGAAGGCAGCATAGGTTTTCCCTACCCGGATACATATTATAAGATCTGCGAGACAGGCACTACCGATGAGGTTCCGTATGGTCAAGAGGGTGAGATATGCCTTACAGGCCCCAGCGTGATGCTTGGCTATATAAATAAGCCGGATGAAAACGCTATCACACTTAGAAAGCATGCCGATGGCCATGTTTGGCTGCATACGGGTGACCTTGGTGTTATGGATAGTGAAGGCTTTATCTACTTTAAGCAGAGGATCAAGCGCATGATAATAACCAGCGGCTATAACGTATATCCATCGCAGATAGAAAATGTGATCGATGCGCATGATTCTGTGCAGTATAGCTGTGTTATCGGCGTAAACGATGAATACAAGATGCAGAAGGTAAAGGCCTATGTCGTCTTAAAGCAGGGAATAGTCCCTACGGATGCCCTTAAGGAGGAGCTACTTGAACATTGCAGAAGACACATTGCGAAATATGCTATGCCCTATGAAATTGAGTTTAGAAGTGAGCTGCCAAAGACACTTGTCGGAAAAATAGCTTACACCGTACTTGAAAAAGAAGCGATGTCCGCTTAAAAATTTCGCAACAGGCTAAATATAAAAAGTAAGGCGATATTTGTCCCCACTTATTGCGTTATTTTGCGCAGGAAGGGGGACATAGCTTACAAAAATATGCAATAATGATAAAAAAAGATTGATATTATTGCAAAAATACTTTATAATGACTTGTTATCTTAATATTAAAAAAATCTTGGAGGTAAACTGATGACAAAGTACGTTTATCTGTTTAGCGAAGGCGATGCGTCCATGCGTAACCTGCTTGGCGGTAAGGGAGCTAACCTGGCTGAAATGACGAAAATCGGCATGCCTGTACCGTTTGGCTTCACCGTATCTACCGAGGCTTGTACTCGCTACTATACCGATGGTGAGACCATAGCTCAGGAAATAGTAGACCAGATCTATGAGGCGCTTGCCCACGTTCAGGACAATATCGGAAAGCGCTTTGGTGATGTTGAAAATCCGCTGCTCGTATCTGTTCGCTCGGGTGCGAGAGCATCCATGCCCGGCATGATGGATACCATTTTAAACCTGGGTCTTAATGATGAGACCGTTGAGAGTTTGGCAAAGCTTACCGGCAATGAGCGTTTTGCTTATGATAGCTATAGAAGGTTTATCCAAATGTTCTCCGATGTTGTAATGGGTGTTGAGAAGTCAAAATTTGACAAGATACTTGAAGCAGCTAAGGAAGCAAAGGGCGTAAAGCTTGACACCGGCCTTACTGCAGAGGATCTTAAGAATATCGTTGCGGAATATAAGAAGCTTTACATCGCGGAAAAGGGTGAAGAATTCCCGTCCGATCCCAATACTCAGCTTATGGAGGCAATAAAGGCCGTATTCCGTAGCTGGAACAATGAAAGGGCTATCGTATATCGCCGTATGAATGACATACCCGCATCGTGGGGAACCGCTGTTAATGTTCAGTCGATGGTATTTGGAAACATGGGGGATGATTGCGGAACAGGCGTTGCGTTTACCCGTGACCCCGCGACCGGTCATAAGGCGCTTTATGGTGAGTATCTGATGAACGCTCAGGGCGAGGACGTAGTAGCAGGTATTCGTACACCCCAGCCCATAACCGCTCTTGAGAACGATATGCCTGAGGTTTATAAGCAGTTTGTAGAAATTGCGAATATGCTTGAGAACCACTATCGTGACATGCAGGACATGGAATTTACCATCGAGCATGGAAAACTTTACATGCTTCAGACCAGAAACGGTAAACGTACCGCGACCGCTGCTTTGCAGATTGCTGTTGATCTCGTAGCAGAGGGCATGCTTACAAAGGAAGAGGCCGTCATGAAGGTCGATCCCCGCAATCTTGACGCGCTCCTCCATCCCGGATTTGATGCTGCCGCGCTTAAGGCTGCCAGCCCCGTTGCTACAGGCCTTCCTGCATCCCCGGGAGCTGCTTGCGGACGTATTTATTTCACCGCCGAAGATGCTATTGCCGCTAAAGAACGTGGCGAGCAGGTAATACTCGTCAGGCTTGAGACCAGCCCCGAGGATATCGAAGGCATGAACGCTTCCCGCGGCATACTCACCGCACGTGGAGGAAGGACATCCCACGCGGCCGTTGTTGCAAGAGGAATGGGCACCTGCTGCGTAGCAGGCTGCTCTGAGATCGCCGTTGATGAGGAAAACAAGACCGTTACCACAAAGGATGGCGTAGTTTATAATGAGGGCGCTTGGATGTCTCTTGACGGAAGCACCGGTAAGGTTTATGGCGAAGCGATACCCACCGTTGAGGTCGAGCTTTCCGGCAACTTTGCTACCATAATGGAGTGGGCCGATTCCATTCGGACTCTTAAGGTTCGTACAAATGCCGATACGCCCAAAGATGCAGCGACCGCTGTAAGGTTTGGCGCAGAGGGCATTGGTCTTTGCCGTACTGAGCACATGTTCTTTGATGAAGATAGGATACCTGCGGTTCGTGAGATGATCGTATCCACCTGTGAAGAAGAACGTCGCCGCGCACTTGACAAGCTGCTGCCGATGCAGAGGAGCGACTTTAAGGGCATTTACGAGGCTATGGGTGAGCGTCCGGTAACTATCCGCTTACTGGATCCGCCGCTCCATGAGTTCCTCCCCCATAAGGATGATGAGATAGCCGCACTTGCAAAGACGATGGGTATCACTTTTGATCAGCTTAAGGCTACAGTCGAATCCCTACATGAGTTCAACCCCATGATGGGTCATCGCGGCTGCCGTCTTGCAGTGACCTATCCCGAAATAGCCCAGATGCAGGCTCGCGCCATAATCGAAGCCGCTATCGAGGTAAGACAGGAAAAGAATCTCGACATAGTTCCTGAGATCATGATCCCCCTTGTAGGCGAAAAGAAGGAGCTTGATTATGTTAAGGGCTTCATAGTTGAAACCGCTGAAAAGGTAATGGCTGAGCGTGGCGTAAAGATCCCCTATCTTGTAGGTACGATGATAGAGATACCGCGTGCGGCTCTTACCGCTGATGAAATAGCACAGAGCGCGGAATTCTTCTCATTTGGTACCAATGACCTTAGTCAGATGACATTTGGCTTTAGCCGTGATGACGCTACCAAGTTCCTTGGTGATTATTATAAGAAGAGCATATTTGAGAGCGATCCCTTCGAGCGCATTGACCAGAATGGTGTTGGTAAGCTGATGAAGATAGCCGTTGAGCTTGGAAAGACAACAAGACCCAACATCAAGCTGGGTATCTGCGGCGAACATGGCGGTGAGCCTTCCAGTGTTGAGTTCTGCCATAGGCTTGGACTTAATTATGTATCCTGCTCGCCCTATCGTGTTCCGATCGCACGTCTTGCGGCAGCACAGGCTGCTATCAACAATAAGTAATTAATATAGAAATTCATTTAAAGAGCGGTCTGGTCTACGGGCGGGATCGCTTTTTAAATATGCCAAACAGCTGGTCATGAAGGGTGATAATCGTAAAATTTGACAGAATGGGTGATTAAACTTATACTATAACCATAGGATGATTTGGCAGGAGGCAATCTGTGATCTTGGTGGAGACTCTAAGTTAAGAATCTTCAGTATATCCAAATTGAATCTTAATGATAAAGCAGCAAGGAGAAAAATATGCTCGATTGGAGTTATGAGGATGAAATGCTTAAGCAGCGTTTGCTCAATAATATAGATAAAGAAACAATGGAGTGGATGCAGCGAAAAACACAAAGCTTTATAAAGCTGATGTCCTATTATAGATGCGCAATGATGGAGATCGAAACCAAATTTAAGGTGCTTAGTGAGGAATACTCGCTGGAATATGACAGAAATCCAATAAACAGCATAAAAACACGCCTGAAAAGCTTTCAGAGCATAAAGGAAAAGCTTGATAGAAGAGACTTACCACTATCCATGGATTCGATCGAGGAGAATCTGAATGATGTTGCGGGGGTCAGGATAATATGCTCATTTCCTGAGGATGTGTATCTGCTTGCCGATGCGCTGCTTAGTCAGGATGATATAGCCTTAGTAAATATTAAGGACTATATAAAAAATCCAAAACCAAACGGCTACCGCAGTTTGCATATCATCGTGGCCATACCGATATTCCTTGCGAAAGAAAAGCGCATGATGAAGGTGGAAATACAGCTTCGCACAATCGCTATGGATTTTTGGGCAAGCCTTGAACATCAGCTTCGATATAAAAAAGATGTTGAATTTACGGAAGAAATGGCAAGTGAGCTTTATCTTTGTGCAGAAAAGAGCGCGGAGCTCGATTTTCGCATGGACGCACTTCGGAAAAGTGTAATGGGTAACAAAACGGATGGCGATACGATATCATAATAATAGCTTTGCAGACTAAATAGGAATACTGCTTGTTCTAATATCGTAATGGTGTAGTCGCATAAGGCTGCTTCATTTGGCGGTTTTAGAACATTTTTTATGAAAATGACTGCCAAATAAATCAAATCCATGGTTATTTGCAGGAAAAAGCGCAATCACGCAGAATAAAAAGGCTATGGGGGGATGATTTATGCCAAGGTTTACTGAACCTTTTATTGCTGAACTGCTTAGCCGTACCGACCTGGTCGCGCTTGTTTCGGAGTACATACGCCTTGAAGCGAAGGGTAGACGTTTTTGGGGCTGTTGCCCTTTTCACAATGAAAAGACCCCTTCATTTTCGGTATATCCGGAAAAACAACTATATTACTGTTTTGGTTGCCATGCCGGCGGAAGCGCTATACAGTTTGTTATGGAGAAGGAAAGGCTAACCTATGCGGAGTCAATTGCTTTTCTTGCAAATCGCGCTAATATGGAGCTTCCGGAGTTTAAGGACGATGAAAAGGCAAGGAAGGAGCAGGCGCAAAGAAACCGCATGTATGATATGTGCAGGGATGCTGCGCTATA
Source organism: Clostridia bacterium (assembly GCA_017416425.1). GTDB lineage: Bacteria > Bacillota > Clostridia > Christensenellales > CAG-138 > RGIG1693. The sequence goes on along the minus strand of JAFQCL010000012.1, from coordinate 8,729 downwards.
TTATGTGAACATGCTTTCTACGCCCCAGGCTAAAGATGCGAGAGCCTATGCAGAAAAGCGTGGCCTTTCCCCCAATATATGCCGTGCATTTGGAATTGGGTATGCGCCTGAAAGCTGGGATGGTCTTAAAAATCACCTTTTAAGTCAGGGCTATCGTGAAGATGAGATATTATTGGCAGGACTTGCTGGGCGAAGCAGAGATGGGCGACTTTATGATCTTTATAGGAATAGGTTGATATTCCCAATCATTACGGAAAGAGGCCGAGTCGTTGGGTTTGGTGCACGCGCTATAAATGATGAGGATAACCCAAAATACATAAACACTGGAGAAACTCCTATTTATTCAAAGCGTAATGTATTATATGCCCTAAATATGCTAAAAGGTGGATCCCATGAAGATATTATTGTATGTGAAGGGTATCTTGATGTAATAGCCTTGCATGCGGCAGGAATAGTTAATGTCGTTGCATCCTTGGGAACCGCACTTGGACAAAGACAGGCGCAGCTTTTAAAAAGGTATACGGGAAAAGTTTTTATAGCTTATGATGGCGATACTGCCGGACAAAATGCAATGTTGCGTGGACTTGATGTTTTAAATGCTGTTGGTCTTGAGGTGCGCGTGATCGTTATACCGGGTGGGCTTGATCCGGATGACTATGTGAAGCGTCATGGGCGAGAAGGTTTTTTTGCACTTAAGAACGAGGCGTTGACCGTTATGGAGTATAAGCTTTCAAGGTTTGCAGTTGGTATCGATTTTGATGATGTGAATCTGCGTCAGGCATATGCTAAAAAAGCTTGTGAGCTTATTTCACAGCTTGATCCGATAGAGCGTGAAAGATATGTTTTAAAAGTGTCAAGGGAAACTGGCATAAGCGTATCTGCCCTTAACGAGCAATGTCTGAGGTTATCGGGGAATAATCCGGGAAATGATAGATATAATAGTGAAAAAAAGGCTACTTATGCGAAAAAGCAGAGCTTTACCGATGAACGTATAAGGCTGCAGATGCATTTGCTTGCATGCATGCTTAAGGGGCGAGAGGCGTGTCTTGAGATCACAAGGTTAAGCGGCTATGATTCGTCAAATATATTTACTGATAAAATGCTAAATAGGGTGGCGATCGAGTGCATAAATAGGTATAGAAATAATCAGAAGCCTGATATGACCCTTATCATGGCTATGGCAGAGGAATATGATGCGGCAAATATGCTTGCTGCTGTACTTTCGGATTCCGAAGGAATGGAAAATCCCTTGGAGGTTGCCAGAGATTGCATAAAGGGCATCAAGGTTGCAGAGCTAACGGAGGAATACACGAAATGTACGGAGGCGCTGGCATCGGCAAGCGATTCGGAAAAGAAAGAGCTTGTGAAAAAAATTAGCGAATTAGCTGTTGAAATAAATCGGTTAAAGCTTAAATGAAAGGAAGAGCAACGTGGATAAGAATACTACTAAGGCAGCAAGGATAGCGGATCTGCTTGAGATGGGAAAGGCGAAAGGCTTTATTACTTATACGGAAATAATGGATGCGCTTGAAGACTTGGACATGGATTCCGAGCAGATGGAAGCCATATATGAGAAATTTCATGAGGCAAATATCGAAGTAAGAGAAGACGCAATAGATATACCTAAAACTGATGAGGATATTCAGGAAATAGAAAGTGAAATAGCATCCACTGAAGGAATAGGGATAGATGATCCTGTCAGAATGTATTTAAAAGAGATTGGCAAGGTGCCCTTGCTTACCCAGTCGGAGGAGAAGGAGATAGCCGAACGCATGTCAAACGGCGATGAAACCGCAAGGCAGCAGCTTGCTGAAGCGAATCTGAGGCTTGTTGTAAGCGTAGCTAAGAAGTATGTAGGAAAAGGACTTTTGTTCCTTGACCTGATACAGGAAGGCAATCTGGGGCTTATAAAAGCGGTTGAAAAATTTGACTATACAAAGGGTTATAAATTTTCAACTTACGCGACATGGTGGATCCGTCAAGCTATTACGAGAGCAATTGCAGATCAGGCAAGAACGATACGTATCCCGGTACATATGGTCGAAACCATAAATAAGCTGATCCGTTGTCAGCGCCAGCTTGTACAGGATCTTGGCCGCGAGCCAAGGCCTGAAGAACTTGCAAAGGAGATGGGAATCACCGTTGAGCGAGTTCGTGAGATAAAGAAGATAGCGCAGGAGCCGGTATCCCTCGAGACCCCCATAGGTGAAGAGGACGACAGTCACCTTGGAGATTTTATACCCGATGATGATGCGCCCGCACCGGCGGAGGTAGCTTCCTTTACATTGCTTCATGAACAGCTTCTTGAGGTGCTTGATACGCTTGCGCCTCGTGAGGAGATGGTGCTTCGCTTGCGCTTTGGCCTTGATGATGGCAGGACTCGCACGCTTGAGGAGGTTGGCCGTGAATTCAATGTTACCAGAGAGCGCATAAGGCAGATAGAAGCAAAGGCTTTAAGGAAGCTTCGTCATCCGAGCAGAAGTAAGAAGCTGAAGGATTTCCTTGACAACTAAATACAATATAAACCATTGAAAAACCAGGCGGGCTTATTATAGACGCTTGGTTTTTATTTTAAGCAGGGAGTGCGATTAAAAAAGTATTTAAAATATGTATATATGCATGAAATTATGTGCATACTACAAATGAAGGCAAAATATGCCAATAATAGTGGTTTTTTTGTCTATACAGCGAAAAATGCATGTGAGATACTTTGTAAAGGAGGATTCGTTATGGAAGTAAAGTTGAAAACAAACGGTAATGAGCTCATAGCAGAGCTTCTGGGCGAGCTGGATCACCATTCCGCAGAGAACGTTAGAAATGTAATTGACGAAGTGATCAAGCATAAAGAATTCGACAGGCTTATTATAGATATGTCGCGTGTGAGCTTCATGGACAGCTCAGGTCTTGGCGTACTGCTTGGTAGATATAAGCTTATAAGTGCAGAGGGTAAAAATATGAGTATAACAGGGGCAAGTCGGAGCGTAGATAGAATACTGCGCATGTCGGGCGTCTACTCAGTGATAGGTAAGGTATAGGGCTATGGATAAGAATAGATATGACAATGAATTACACGTTAGCTTTTCGGCCATATCGTCAAACGAAAGCACCGCGAGAATGATAGCGGCAGCTTTTATAACGAATATCAACCCGACGATAGAGGAGCTGAGCGATATAAGAACTGCTGTAAGTGAAGCGGTGACAAACAGCATAGTTCATGGCTATCAAAACGGCTTAGGTTTAGTGTATATGGATATGTACCTTAAAGATATGCAGATTACCGTTATCGTGCGTGACGAGGGATGCGGCATTGCCGATATCGCGGAAGCCAGAAAGCCCTTCTTTACCACCCTACCTCATATGGAGCGGACGGGAATGGGATTTGCGGTCATGGAAGCGTTTATGGATACGCTTTTTGTTGAGTCAACGCTGGGCAGTGGTACGACCGTAACCATGACTAAGCTTTTAGGGGAGAAAAATGCATGATATTCTTTCACATGAGGAGTCGCTCAGACTCATAGCGCTTGCCCAGAAGGGCGAAGAGTGGGCTGAGGAACGGCTTGTTAGTTGTAATCTGGCACTTGTAAAATCGATAGTTAAGCGCTACATGGGGCGAGGCGTTGAATACGATGATCTTTATCAGCTGGGCTGTCTTGGGCTTGTTAAAGCTGTTAAAAACTATGATATCTCCTATGGAGTACGTTTCACCACATATGCTGTACCTTTGATTTCCGGGGAAATAAAGCGTTTTCTTCGCGACGACGGCATAATTCGCGTGTCAAGATCGATGAAGGAGCTCGGTGCAAGGGTGATGGCCGCAAAGGATATGCTTTTGGTCAGGCTTGGGCGTGAAGCGCGTATGCTTGAGATTGCGGAAGAACTTAAGGAGCGTGTGGAGGACGTTGCGCTTGCCATGGGTGCAATGTCCCCTTGTACTTCGCTTGATGAGCCTGCGTTTGGCGATGAATCCGATGTAAACCTGATGGATCGAATAGTAGATGACAGTACATCCTGCGAAGCGGAGGTAATAAACAAGCTATTTGTAAAAGAATTAGTTGAAACGCTTGATAATAGAGAGCAGCTTTTAATCATACTTAGATACTATAGAGGGAAGACGCAAAGTGAGGTGGCAAAAAGGCTGGGAGTTTCGCAGGTGCAGGTATCGCGTATGGAAGCAAGGATAATTAAAAAACTTAGGGAGCAGGTTAAGTAAGATCGATCATATTTAAAGACATTAAGGGCGAAAGCTTCGTGCGCTTCGCCCTTGATCTCTATTTTCCGGATATTACAATGCCATCAAACGCTATGCATGGAATGCTGGTATATCCGTTTAGGTACTCCTCGTTGGATATAGCCCTTATATTGCAAAGCATATCGGAAAGATTACCGGATATCATAGTCTCTGTAAGAGGGCAGACTATTTGACCGTTTTCAATGAGAAAGCTGCTCTTTGCTATACCGGAAAAATCGCCGCTTGCAGCCGGGGCATCACCCGAAAATCTGCCGACTATTATACCGCGATCTATTCCGGCGATTATGTTGCTAAAAGGTGTGTTACCTTTTTTTACTACATAGCTCGATCCCGTAGTACCGGCACGTTTAAGGCCGGTTTTATTTGAACCATAATATGAGAGCGAAAAATTTTCAAGTATGCCATCTTTTATTATGTCGTAATCTTCCGCGATAAAGCCATATTCCGTAACTCTCTCACCGCAGATAATGCCCTCATGATACGGTGCAACGGAAAGATTAAAGCCCTTATCCGCAACTTTCTCATTAAGTTTATAACGCCATGGGCTTGTACCGTCTATTATGACACTGTCGCTTGTAAAACTGGACACTATCATGTGCAAAAAGCTTTCAAGGCATGTTGGCTGCATGATGAGAGTTCCTATGAATTTCCCGGTCAGAGGCCTTGGATAGAGCATGCTGACAGTATTTCTTAGTGTGTTTCTGATGGTGCCATGCTCAATAAACGGCTTTGACAGATCGTTGCATAGTATTGCATCGTAATTGAAAGAGGTGGAATGCTTGCCGTCATTAGCGGAAAACATAGCGTCTAAGCTATAGCATCCGCTGCGAACGGTGTAGTGCGTGCCATTGGTATTTTGATAGACTTCTTCTTTAAGCTCATATGCGCATATTACCTGATCGAATTTTATAAGAGGAAACTCATGGTTTACATCATCCAAAAATTCCCTTATGCGGAAAAACAGCGCTTCCACATCAAATTCGGAGCTTTGCTGAAAAAATATCCTTTCATCTGCGGCAGGAGCTATGTCATACGCTTCATCCGATACACCGGATAATGCGGATATGATACATTCATCACAGAAGGAGGAAATGGAAGCTGTATCCATGGCTGTTGTGGTGATGCTGCCCTTTTTTCCGTTTACAAAAGCGGTCATAGATAGCTTTCTGTCAAAGGTAGTACGCAAAAGACTGAGCTTTCCGCTTTCTACGTTAAACTCATCTTTGCGGCTCGCGGTCACAACACACTGCGCCTTATCCGCGCCCTTTGATTGCAATAGGTTCAGTGCGGTTCTTCCGATATCGGTATTGGTCATGGTGACTCCTTTCCAAAATAAAGCTTATCTGCCGCCTATCATAACACGGCAACGCAATGCAGGTCCGCCCATACCGACCGGCATAGGCTGCTTCTTTCCGCAATAGCCAACACTGGTCCAACCTATCGTGTCACCTAACATATCAATGGTCTTTAGCATATCAAAAGCAACTCCCGATATGGTGGTGTTAAGTATTGCGCGCCCTATACGACCGTGTTTTATCTCATAGCCCATGTTTACACCAAACATGAATTCACCTGTAGTGTCAGCCTGCCCATTTCCGGCTTTGATCAAATAATAACCATCGTCAATGGATGCAATCATATCTGCGAGTTTATCTCTGCCTGGGAGTATTGCCGTATTTCTCATGCGAATAAGGGGCTCGTCTGAAAAATCATACGCACGTGCATTCCCGCAGGGAACAGCGCCAAAATGCTCCGCAGACGCTCTATTATGCATATAACCGGTAAGTATTCCGTCCTTTATAATAACGGCATCTTGCGCCGGAGTGCCTTCATCGTCCACATAAAGCGGTAGGGGAACCGGGACGCCAAACGCGGTATGCGCAAAGTCCACAAGATTTACGATAGGGCTTGCAACTTGGGCATTTAAACAATTTGAAGCAACGGAGCCTGAAAGCACCATGTCGGCTTCTACGGTATGTCCTACGGCTTCGTGCGCGAGTATGCCTGAAAGACTGGATCCCAAAATGCAAGTTTTAACACCTGCATCGGGATATACACCCTCTCGCTTTTGCATTAGGCTTTCATAGAGATTATCTATCATTTTGTAAAGCGCACTTAGATTATTCGAAAGATTTTCGAAAAGACCTTCACAGCTGATGGCATCATAAAGGCTTACGGGCAGTCCCAAGCTTGTGGTGGCGACAAGGCTTATGAGCATATTGCTTCGGGATAAAACGGTATGCGTGTTCGCAAATACTTCGCCATAGTCGCTGCACAGCAGCCTGCGCTGGGTAGTGCCCTCAAACGCGCGGACGGTACGGCTTGTAAGGTTTTTATATTTGCTGCTTATATACGCGTCAGCAGCTTGAGATAGCTCGATAAGCTCATGCTGGTTGGTGGTGACAGAAGGAATATCGCTGTAGAATTCATATTTGGAAATAGGAGGGAATTTATGACCAGTCAAACCTGTGCGTGCAGATAAGAATACTGCGTTCGCATTTGCTGCACTGAGTACCTTCATTACGCTTTCAGTGGAGTATTCTGCATCCGAAGAAAAACCATAAACGCCATTATCATATACACGAGCGCTTACGCCTGTAGTTGTATTGGTACTATTGGTAATAAGGCTTCCGGATCTTATTACCACATTTCTTTGTGTATTTCGGTGTGCACGGAGTATTGTTGATGCCGAATTGTTTATAAGTACTTTTGAGGATGTAAGATAGTTTTCTGTCATAGATACTATCCTCCTTTCGATCATCAGTATAACATAGGTCGGGCAGCGCTGCAAGCGGAGCAGCAAATAAAAGCGTTATTATCAAGAAAATTTGACAAATCTTGCACAACAATTTCACTTATGATATCATTCGTTGTATAATGATAATGAAAGTTGGTAGCAATATGCTTAATATAGTGCTTGTAGCGCCGGAAATACCCCAGAATACCGGCAATATATCAAGAACATGCGCTGTAACCGGGGCGGCCTTACATATGGTAAGACCATTTGGATTTGATATATCGGATCGCACGCTTAAAAGGGCAGGACTTGACTATTGGTCAAAGCTCACGGTTTATTATTACGACAGCTTCGAAGAGCTTGAGGAAAAATATAAAGACGCTCGATTTTTTCTGCTTACGACTCACGCGGAGAAAAGTTATACCGATGTTTGTTATAAGGATGGAGATTTTTTGGTGTTTGGCAGGGAAACGGCCGGCCTTGGGGAAGAGTTCATCTCAAGGCGTAAAGACGATGCTATAAGGATACCCATGCTTCCTACGCTTCGTTCACTGAATCTTTCAAACGCGGTGGCTATAGTTGCGTATGAGGCTTTAAGGCAGATAGGATTCCCGGATATGGTATGAGTAAAATTTCAAAATATATTGAAAATGGCGGTAAAATAGGGGAAAAAGTGCTTGACAACGGATTTTTTCGCATATAAAATAATTAGGTGCTTTGGAAAATGGAGGTGTAGTGCTCCCACATGCCCCGGAAAGCAGTGCAGCATACATTACCGGCAACAAAGACTATATTCGGAGGAAATCCATGAAGACCTATATGGCAAAGGGTGAGACCGTAGAGCATAAGTGGTACGTCGTTGACGCAGAAGGTATGGTGCTCGGTCGTCTCGCATCGCAGGTAGCCTCGATTCTTAGAGGCAAGCATAAGCCCATCTTCACACCTCATGTGGATACGGGTGATTTCGTAATCATTCTGAATGCTGATAAGGTTGTATTGACCGGCAAGAAGCTTGATCAGAAGAACTATTATCATCATACCGGCTATGTTGGCGGTATAAAGTCAGTAGATTATCGTACCCTTCTTCGTACGAAGCCTGAGTTTGCCGTTTATGAAGCTGTAAGACTGATGATGCCCAAGGGACCTCTTGGCAGGCAGATGCTCTCCAAGCTAAAGGTATACCGTGGAAGCGAGCATAAGCATCAGGCTCAGAAGCCTGAAGTGCTTGAGCTCAATAAATAAGGGAGGTAAAGGATTATGAAGACTCAGGTTCAATATCTTGGTACCGGCAGACGTAAGAGCTCCGTTGCTCGCGTTCGCATTTTCCCTGGAACAGGCACTATTACGATCAATCGTCGTGATCTTGAGAATTATTTTGGTCTCGAGACCTTAAAGATGATAGTAAGGGCTCCCATGGTACTTACGGGTACACTCAGCAAGTTTGATGTTATCGTCAATGTAAATGGTGGTGGTACTACTGGTCAGGCAGGCGCAATTCGTCATGGTATAGCACGTGCGCTCATTAATGCGGATGCAAATCTTCGTCCCGCGCTTAAAAAGGCTGGCTTCCTTACCCGCGATCCGCGCATGAAGGAGAGGAAAAAGTACGGTCTGAAGGCCGCTCGCCGCGCACCTCAGTTCAGCAAGCGCTAAACTGTACTTTTTATACCGAAAAAGCACTCAAAACCCCGGAATTATCGCAATTCCGGGGTTTTTCCTTTTGATATGGTTTGACGCAATCTG
>JAFQCL010000011.1 GCA_017416425.1 Clostridia bacterium | reverse complement strand
GCTATTGATGCGCCCGTCGGTACCGTAGCCGGTGGTGACGGTGTGTTGCACCGCGCCGTTCTTGGCGTAGGTGAAGCCGGTGGAGCGCCCCATCGCATCGCGCGTCTCGGTGATGAGGTGGGTGATGTCTCCCGCCAGCAGAGAATCGGTTTCCTGCTCGCCAAAGGCATTGTAGCCGATGGTGCGGGTGCCCGCATCGTCCGTCACCTGCGTGAGTTGGTCGAGGTGGGTGTGCTTTTGTATCAAAGTAACTATAATATCTGTGATATTTGTTTATATCTAAGCAAGTAGAGGAACATTTATCCCCTACTTGCTATTAGGTTTATTCCTAAATTTTTATCCGCTATTTTCTAAATTTATAATAAATTCGATAAGTTTATTTTTTTCTTCGTCCTCTGGAATATATGCGTGTATATATTGTTTTATGTGCGATATTAAAGTATCCACATCTTTTGACTTTGGGTATTTATATGATAAAGAAAATTTTCTATTGCTATCTATGTTTGTTTGTAGTAGAAATCCTTTTGCATCATAGAATAAATATACGCTATCCTCCACATCATAAATTTCTGCTATTGAATATACTTCGCTCATGGTAAAACAAAGATATATACTCTTGTCATCTTTTTCATATATAAGAATAGGAAAAAATAGGTTCATGATAATTTAAAATCTATCTAAAAAGCTTTTATCTGTTGCCTTAGCTTCCCATGGGCGATGACGGCCTATTCCTTGCCCTTGTATGGAGGCCCCCGATTTATCTATTCCTCTTCGATGATAATGCGGCAATTCTCCATATTTATGGCCTGTTCTATTACCTACAGGAGCTATTCTTAGATTTTTACTTATTTTGATTTCTCGCCCTCCGTTATATATGCTTTTTCCTACGCCATAAATACCTTTTCCTATACGCTTAAAACTAACTCCATCTGCAATATAGCCTAGGGCTGTACCTGTTTCATACCAAACACTTCCTCCTTGCTCAGTAGGCCATGCGAGTTGATTTCCATATATAGTTTTAGATAGCTTTTCTCCGTATCCCCATAATACACTATCGCTAAAGCCTGCTAATACATCAGCAATGCCGTTTAGTATATTGCGATGCTTTATGTTTGATGCCTTTGATAAAGTGGAGGCACTTTCTTTTTGTGCTTCTGCTATTATATCTAATTGTTTTGGGGTAATACTGCCGTTAATCATATGAGGAAGCTCATTTACGGCACTCATGAGTTGTTTGTCATCTGAACTTATCCACCACTGTTCTGCGTAAAATTCACTAGCTAGTATCTTTAGTTCTTTCAGCTTTACTATGTAAGCATCATGCATTTTCTCACAATTGACATGGGAACAAGAATTATAACAATTGTTAATCTCCGATAATAGCTCATTTAAATGTTTTACGTAATCTTGAAGCTCCCCTAAATTTTTAGCCAAACCCAGGAGATCCGTTATATATGTGGGAGAATTTGAATATGAATACAACAAGGGGTTTTCTTCTTCACCTAACATATCCCTCCCCAGCCACCTACCATCAACGGGGTTGTAGTGGCGGTAGTTGTAGTAGACGAGGGCGGTTTCGGTGTCGTTGTACTCGCTACTCCATTGGATGGGCTGGGTGACATCGCCATCTGCCGTGACTTCTCCGTAGGGGGAGTAGCTGTAGGCGGTGCGGAGGTAGCCGTGTTGGCCGAAGATTTCGCAGATGTTCTTGGTGAGATCCCAGCCGTAGGCGTACCAGGTGCCGTCTTTGCGGATGGCCAAGGGGCGCGTGGCAACAGGTTGAGTCGGATCCCAGGTGAGCAGCCACAGGCAGGGGTGGCCGGTGCGGGTGAGGTCGCAACATGCGAGTTGCAGGTAACCGCGGTAGATGTAGCGCTGATGAAGCGTGATGCT
>JAFQCL010000010.1 GCA_017416425.1 Clostridia bacterium | reverse complement strand
TTGGGTGCAAATACTACATGATATTTGCAATTTCACTTGTATGTGCTAAAGTATTGCTGTCATTATTTTGCTTTTGCATTTTAATGTCCTCCTGAGGTGTTTTCGGCGTAACTGGCAGGTCACGCTTTTACTATAACACATTAGGAGTTTTTTGTTACTGTTTCATCGCTTAACCTTTACGAAACCCCGCCACTATGGCAGGGTTTTCAGGATACAATAAAAAGCTGCCTTATAAGAGGCAGCCTTTTTTAAGTATAAACATAAAATTATTTTGAGAATTCGTATCTCAAGTTACCTATGAATTCGTCAAGTTTCTGCAAATTGGTGCTGTAATATATTTTTCCAGCGCGGCAGTCCAACTTTAAAAAGCCTGCCATTGTAAGCTTGCTTATATGGTGTGATAAGGTAGTCGGCGGAATAGAGAACATTTCTGATATTTCTTGAGAATATGCGCTTTTTTCCTTTAAAGCAAGCAGTATTTTTATTCTAAGTGTATCTGAAATAGCCTTTAATTGCGGCACAAGGCTATCTATCTCAAATCGCATATTTTCATACGTCTTAAGCTTTGATTGCAGTACGCCTATTGATAAAGTAATCTCCCTTTTTTCTACAGGCGTGCCATCTGCATGTAAGCAGAATGATACTACATCAAAGCCTAATATCGATATTCGAAGCTGCACAAAAACCCTGGAAAAGTCATCATATTCTTCGTAGAGCTTAGTTGAATATAATGCATTTTGTATCTTATTAAAGGCTTCCAACTCAGATGCGTTAAGCGCTTCCTCCTTTTGGAAGATGAGCATTTCAGGGTTTTCAGTAAAGAATTTATAGAGCATATTTTCGCACACATTTTGCTTACTCTCGATGAACGCAACTATGGGCTTTAGCATTTGATAAAGCTCCTCAAGGTATTCATCATAACTTAAAAGCGCATCGATAACACGCCACTTTACTCTTTCATCAAGCTTTGAAGACTTAATTAAATTAAGTAAGTCCTCGATATTAAGCTTATTATTCACATTAATATATGTACCTTCCGGCCAAAACGGTATTATAAAAAAACGCACCCGAGTTTTCATATCCTGCTTTCGCAGTTCCTCAAATAATTCATCTATACCAAGTACATAGAGCTCAAGGTGTGACACAAAAAGACTCGCTATTGTATCATGATATCGCCTTTTATTATACTGTTTTTCAGTAGTATCAACAAACAAAGAATCAAAGAAAAAATGGAGCCTGTCTTCGTCTATGGTGATCCTTCTATCAAGCAAATCTTCCAGCTGAATTATAGGCAAGAATATTTTTTCAAGCTCATCCCTATATATTGGCATTTTTTCAATAAGTTCTTCGCATTTTCTTGCGGCAGATGTTCCATTAGCTCGGTTTCCAAGATACATCATTGCTTCAAAAAACGGATCTATAACTGCTTTGGGCATATATTATTTCCTTTCACTAATTATACTTTTCAAATATTTTTCATAATTAATATAGCATTTTTAATTTGCTATTGCAATATCTTTAAATAATATATATGACTTTTTTCGGATAAAATTTACTACATTTATTGAAGATAAATTGTTCTATATAAAAGCATGGTATGCGGCACCGGCTGTATTAAGATCAATTAATATATCTAATAGATTGCACCATAATTTGTCTCTAATGTCAAAATACATCACAAAAAATGCTTTATCACCAATTTATATGGTATATATGCGTTTCTGTCATTTACATTTTGAAAAGTTGAATTATACTAATATTGTAGCAAAAAGGCTAAGCTTTGGAGATGTATAGATCGATGCCTGCGGCTGATGCATTGCCATGCATATCTTATGTAAATTGATGCATAAGATATCAGCGCAGGCAAATTGACGAATTCTCACAGGTATAAAATTTATGAATGGAGGCACATAGATGAAACAGCTTTTATTAGGCAATGAAGCAATTGCGCGAGGTGCTTATGAGGCGGGTGTCCGTGTAGCAAGTGCATATCCCGGCACTCCAAGTACTGAGATAAATGAAAACGTTGCTAACTATCCGGAGATTTATGCGGAGTGGGCGCCAAACGAAAAGGTTGCTGTGGAAGTTGCTCTTGGAGCAGCCGTTGCCGGCGCTAGAAGCATGGCATGCATGAAGCACGTTGGCCTTAACGTAGCAGCAGACCCTTTCTACACCGCAACCTACACCGGCGTAAACGCAGGAATGGTAGTTATAGTTGCCGATGATCCGGGTATGCACTCATCTCAAAATGAACAGGATACCAGGATGCACGCAAGGGCTTCTCACGCTCCATGTCTTGATCCTTCCGATAGTCAAGAATGTAAGGACTTTATGCGCATAGCGCTTGAGCTCAGCGAGGAATACGACACCCCTGTCATTCTGAGACTCACCACACGTATCGCACATGCTCGTACTATCGTTGAGCTTGGTGAACGTACAGATATCCCGCTTCGCGATTATAATAGGGATATAAAGAAATATGTTTCAATGCCTGCAAATATGAAGGGTCGTCATCTCTTTGTCGAAGACCGCGAGGAGCGCCTGTCTGAAGCAGCTGCAAATCTTTCCATAAATCGTATAGAGTGGGGGGATAGGCGTGTTGGCGTTATTACATGTGGCGCAGCCTACAATTATGTAAAAGAAGCCCTTCCTAATGCTTCTGTATTAAAACTCGGTCTTGTATACCCAATTTCTAGAAAGCTTGTTGAAGAATTTGCTGCAGGCGTTGAGGAACTCTATGTAATAGAGGATATGGAACCCTTCATCGAGGACACCGTAAAGGCTTGGGGCATTCCTTGCTCGGGTAAAAATAAGACCGGTGTTCAGGGCGAGCTTTTTGCCCGCAAAGTAGCGGAAAAATTTGCTGATGCCGAGGCTGCCGGTCCCATGAGTACCGAAGGGATTCCAAATAGGCCTCCGGTTCTTTGCCCAGGTTGTCCTCACAGAGGTCTTTACTATGTACTTGGAAAGCTTAAGCTGACTGTATGTTCCGATATTGGTTGCTATACCCTTGGAGCTCTTCCGCCGCTTTCAGGCGTTGATACATGCATTTGCATGGGCGCATCCATAGGCATGGCTCATGGCTTTGAAAAGGCAAGAGGCAAAGATCAAGCGCATAAAACTGTCGGAGTCCTTGGCGATAGCACATTCTGCCACAGCGGTATGACCGGGCTTCTCAACATGGCCTATAATAGCGCGATTGGTACTATTATTATTGCAGATAACTCCATAACCGGTATGACCGGTCATCAGCACAACCCGGCGACTGGCTTTGATATTTATGGCAATCCTGCGCCGCAGCTCAATCTTGAAAAGCTCTGCGAGGCCATGGGCGTAAAGCACGTAGTTGTCGTTGACCCGTTTGATCTTAAGGAGCTGGAGCGCGTTATACGCGAGGAAACCGCTCGTGATGAACTGTCAGTGGTCATTTCTCGTCGCCCTTGCGCACTCATCATCAAGCAGACAAACAAACCCTTTGTATGTGACAAAAACAAGTGCAAAAACTGCAATATGTGTATGAAGCTGGGTTGCCCTGCTATCAGAAAAACTGAAAATGGCATCGAGATAGATCATTCACAGTGCGTTGGATGCGGTCTGTGTGCAAATATATGCCCGTTTGGCGCTCTTGGCACGAAAGGAGAATAAGTATGACACACAATATAGTTATTGTTGGCGTAGGCGGTCAGGGAACCCTTCTTGCAAGCAAAATACTCGGTTATATCGGTCTTGAAAACGGTTGCGATGTGAGGGTAAGTGAGGTTCACGGAATGAGCCAGCGCGGCGGCAGCGTTGTAACTTATGTTCGCATCAGCGATACCGATAAGCTTTATTCCACAATAGTGGAACAGAAGCAGGCTGATATAGTGCTGGCATTTGAGAGCCTTGAAGCCGTAAGAGCACTTCCCTATCTTAAAGATAATGGAACTATGATCGTAAACACTCAGGAGCTTATGCCCATGCCCGTTATCACCGGCGCCGCTAAGTATCCCAGCGACTGCCTTTTTAGACTTCATGAGGCTTGCAAGGTGATAGAACTTGACGCCACCTCAATCGCTGCTGAATGCGGTACATTTAAAGCGGCAAACGTTGTGCTTATCGGCGTTCTTGCAAAATCGCTTCCATTTACGCTTGAGCAATGGATGAATGCTATTGAAGCAAATGTTAAGCCTAAGTTCATCGATATAAACAAATCTGCATTTATGCGTGGTTATCAGTTATAACAGCTATATCAAAATGTTTCAGCGGAGCCTTATGGTTCCGCTTTTTTATACATATTGCAGTTGGAAGTTTAAGCTATATTTTTATCCATTTTTACCTCTTACTTATAATAGGCTTGACACATATGAAGATTTTTGCTATTATATACCTTGAAAAATAAGTGCGACAATAAGCGTACAGAAGGAGATCAAATGAGTAACGCATACTTTATCATTCCTACACCATATAATGAGCCGATAAAGTCCTATCTTCCGGGCTCCCCTGAGCGTATCAGTCTTAAAGCTGAGCTTAAAGAGCAAGCCTCTAAGGTCGTAACCATACCCCTCATTATCGGCGGTAAGGAGATTTATACCGACAGCTATGCTGAGGTAGTAATGCCCCATGACCATCAGCATGTACTTGCACGCTATTGCATAGCCGGTGAAAAAGAGCTGAAAATGGCAGTCGATGCCGCTCTCGCCGCTAAGGAAAGTTGGGAAGCTCTTCCATTTGAACATCGCGCATCCATATTCTTAAAAGCCGCTGATCTTTTGGCAGGCCCTTGGCGCAATAAGATCAATGCTGCGACCATGCTTGGCCAGAGCAAAACGGTTTTCCAGGCAGAAATAGATTCTGCCTGCGAACTGTGTGACTTCTTCCGCTTCAATACCTATTTTGCAAGCGAGATTTACCAGCAGCAGCCCCAAAGCACAAAAGGTATTTGGAATCGCAGTGTATATAGACCTCTTGACGGCTTTGTAATGGCTATCTCACCCTTCAACTTTACCTCGATCGGCGGCAATCTGTGTACCGCGCCTGCACTTATGGGCAATGTAGTGCTTTGGAAGCCAGCTTCAACTGCTGTTCTTTCAAATTACTATGTAATGCAAATGCTTATGGAAGCAGGTCTGCCTGCCGGTGTCATAAACTTCATTCCCAGCCGTGGATATGAAGTTTCCGAGCATGTTCTCACACATCCCATGCTTGCAGGTTTCCATTTCACCGGATCTACAGATGTATTCTCAGGCGTTTGGACTACCGTTGGTAATAACATCAAGCGCTATGCCTCCTATCCCCGTCTTGTTGGCGAAACCGGTGGCAAGGACTTTATATTCGCGCACAACTCAGCTAACGTCGATGCTCTTGTAGCTGCTATGGTAAGGGGCGCTTTTGAATATCAGGGTCAGAAGTGTTCAGCCGCGTCAAGAGCCTTTATACCCGCATCCATATGGGAAGAAGTCAAGGTGAAGCTTCTCAGCATAACAGCAACATTAAAGCAGGGGGATGTATGCGACTTCTCCACCTTCCTTTCGGCTGTAATTGACAAGAAGTCATTCGATACTATTACAAAATATATCGATCTTGCAAATACTTCAAACGATGCGGAACTGCTTTGCGGTGGATACGATGGTTCAAAGGGCTATTTTGTAAAGCCTACCGTAATACAGGCGCTTACACCCGATTTCGATACCATGAAGGTAGAGCTTTTCGGGCCCGTTCTCACAGTATATGTTTATGATGACGATAAGCTTGCAGAAACGCTCGACATCTGTGACAAGGCAACCGCATATGCGCTGACCGGCGCTATATTTGCACAGGATAGACATATAATTGCTGAACTTGAGCATGCGCTTCGTAATGCCGCTGGTAACTTCTATATTAATGACAAACCTACAGGCGCAGTCGTTGGACAGCAGCCCTTCGGCGGAGCGCGTGCATCCGGAACCAATGATAAGGCCGGCAGCATACTCAATCTCTATCGCTGGGTAAGCCCACGCACGATAAAAGAAAACTTCGTTCCCATCTATGACATCACCTATCCATACATGAGCGAAGAGTAATCTTTTTTATAAACAAGGCCGCAGTTAAACTAAAGCTGCGGCTTTATCCATCCCCTAGACATTTATGTGCAATAGCTATTTCACATAAATGTCAAAAAGTATTGCAGGATTTTACTCATTAATATCGAATATAATTAATATAGAAGTATAGCATCAGTATTTATTTCTATAAAAAAACCAAAGGAGTACTACATTATGCGCATATCAATATCAGGAAAGAATATCGATATAACTGAGGCAATGCATGACCTCGTTGTAAGAAAGATGGGCAAGATTGAAAGATACTTTCCCAATGATACAGCAGCGCAGATAACGATGTCTGTTGAGCATAATAGGCACATTGTTGAAGTTACCATACCTTTCGTTGGTGGAGTCATCCGTGGCGAAGAGGTCACAAACGATATGTATGCGTCCATCGACAATGTTATCGATAAACTTGAGCGTCAAATTCGCAAGCACAGAACAAGGCTTGAAAAAACGCTCAGAAATGATGCATTTGTCAGCACTTATGAAGATGACGATATAGATGAGCATGACGAAGAAGCGTCCGGTCGAGTTGTAAAGACGAAGCGTTTTGATATGAAACCGATGACCGTTGATGAGGCGATTTTACAGCTTGAGTTGCTTGGTCACTCATTCTATGTATTTACAAATGGTGAGACTGGAGAGATCAATGTTCTTTATCTAAGAAAAGATGGCAATTTCGGCCTTATAGAGCCCGAATAATCCTTATTTAGTAAATATCCATTTTCAAATTTAATATATAAAAGGCCGTTGAGTAAGTACTCAGCGGTTCTTTTTTATATAATCCAGTTACTCTTATTAGGAACGTTAGAGATTAAGCATTTCCCCCAGTAGTCATATTAATTATCATGTTTTAACTATGCTTAAACTCCCTGATATGTAGCTTCAATGAATTTTATCACTTGAGTTTGCGCAAATGTTTTACTTTATATATACATTTCCTTCAAGATTTGTATTATAATACTTTATCTATACATGTATCATTGAGTATAGATTACTATCATATTAATCAATATTTCAGCTATTTAACCATTGAATCCTCCGCAATAGCATTCTTGTATAGTTTGCAGCGTCAGTGAGGAATCTGAAGCCTAATTAAGCATGATATTCATTATATTCCTGAAAATCCCATAGATATCTGTATAAAAATATCCCCTAACTAACTTGCCTACGCACCCAATACCATAGTAAAAGGACGAATTATCCAAAACGAAACTTAATACTTCATTTCTATTATGTATAGTTCTTTTAAAGTTTATCAAAGATTAGACTTCTTTAATTTATCGATAAATCAAAATAAAGCAAATTTCAAGTTCTTAATTACGAAGCATAAGCAGGTACTCAAACACACTATTTCACACACTTAAGCATAAAAGCATAGTATTACTTTGCAGCTTTATAAAGTCCCCACTTCACTATGAAGCTTTCTGCGCTGAGATCACTTATTATCAATATAAGCATAAATATTCTCACCTGCTTCCATAGAAATAATAGAAATAGAGTATACGCTTCAATTATCGCCCATCAGATGTCTTGTCAGCAACCAAGCTTTCATAAATGGAAGTATTCCCAACGTTTTTTAAGGGTGATAAGAGATACATTATAATAGTACACTCTTCTTTTGTAGCGTCTTCTCATCAAATAACAAAAATGTTGACTTGAAAACGTTCATCAACCATTGCATAACCTTCTATCTATATATGCTTTTAACTGAATGTTTTCGCAAAGGGATGAGTATGCATCGAAAAGGTTCACATTGATCACATAGTGTATACAGCTCTTTCGCACTTTACTAAACATCAGGAAAATCGGACAAGAACTGCATATAAAAAGCATAATTTTAAATCAATCCACTGATCGAAACTTTACAAAAGCAGGGCATATGCATATATCCGACTCATATTATAGTAAACGCTATGCAAAGTTCTAAAATTTCCCATACCGACAAGTAACCGCAACAAGGAGTTTGCTTTAAAACAAGCTATCGTATTATTGTATATAGCTATTCCCTGCTTTCGAACCAAACCATAGACTTTCATATGCATTTCTGCACATGTTATATCAGGCTTTGAAGCAAGATAAACCTAATCGGTAATACCTTTTCGTCACTGATACCACTTCTACTTTACTTGACTACTTAACCTTATTTAGCTTAAGCATACGCTTTTTCTTATACCTTTCACCGACAGCCATCCATACCATCATAAGTACGGTCATCAAATAAGGCATCATACCTGTTATATCCGAGGATATACCAAGAAATTGCATTCTAAGGCCCAGAGCATCAAGAAAACCAAAGAATAATGCCGCAAGAAAAACTTTGGGCGGATTCGCACGACCAAATATTATGCAGGCAAACGCAATAAAGCCCCTTGACGCGCTCATACCCTCAGTAAACTGCGTGAGATATCCCAAGGAAAGATGGGCTCCTGCGATACCACACAGCACACCACAAAGAAGCGAAGCGATGATCTTCATGCTTTCAGGGCTTATTCCCAGCGATCTTAATGACTCAGGATGCTCCCCGGATGCCCGCATACGCATCCCAAGGGGTGTCTTATAAACAATTATCCAACAAGCAAATACAATTATCCAGCTAATATATACAAACAGGGAATGGCCACTTATAAGCTTGCCTAAAATGGGTATATCCTTTATAAAGCCCAGCTCAATGTTTGGAAGCCCTACTATACCGGGGTCTGCAAATGCACCCGCGACACCAAAAAGCTGCCTTAAAAGGAACACAGTAAGTCCACCCGCGAAAAGATTTAAAGCAACACCTATTATGAATTCATCACTGCGAAGCTTTACTACAAATATCGCAAACAAAAGCCCAACAAGGAGCCCCACAAGTATAGCGGCAAGTACGCCCATAGCAGCACTTGCAAATAAATAGCTGGCAGTTACGGCGGCAAAAGCGCCTATAAGCATCATGCCATCCATGCCTATATTCATTACACCCGCATGCTCCGTAAATTGTCCACCCATCGCAGCAAGCACAATCGGAGTTGCGGTTCTTAGGGTGTTGCCCATTATGGCTACCAACATTTCAAGCATCGCATTCGCCTCCCCTGTCTTTTTTCTCATGAATCTTTTTCCTTGCGCTTATCTCAACGCGCTTTTTATTTATTGAGGCCGTTATTCCCGGTTCTGCAGCCATGAAGAATATTATTATAGACTGCACTATGAATATAAGCTCCTTTGATACTCCTACCCTTGCTTCCATTGCAGCAGAACCAATATTGAGTATTGCAAAAAAGATGCTCATCAACATTATTCCTACGGGTTGATATCGCATTATCATGGCTACCAGCATGCCGTCAAAATAGAACTCGTTGCTTACAGTTTCTATAAAGCGGCCATGTATACCATACACCTCAAACATGCCTACGATACCGCAAAGCGCACCCGAAATTATCATTGATACTTCGGCATGTTTTTCGGTAGGCATGCCCATAAAGAGTGCAAATTGCTTGTTCTGACCGGTCATTTTCATCTCGTAACCCTGTACTGAACGGCGCATGAGATACCATATTACAAAAGCTATAGCAGCAGCGATAAATATCGATGTAGTTACGTTTGAAAGCGGTACGAGCTTGGTAAAGCGATACACTGGATCAAGCTGCTGGGTTCCTGCCGCAATTCCCGACTCATCGGTCTTAAGCGGACCATTTGCAAGAAAAGAACAAAAAAGTATAGCCACCGAGTTGAGCATAATAGTAGTTATTACCTCGTTTACACCCAGCCTTGTCTTAAGCCTTGCGGGTACATAGGCAAATGCACCTCCCGCAAGAATAGCAGCAAGAATTGCACATGGAATAACTATAAACGCAGGCAGCCCTTTGAGCCATACTCCCACGATAGCGCTTGCCATTGCGCCCATGAAGAGCTGCCCCTCGCCTCCTACATTAAACATACCTGCCTGAGCCGCAACCGCCATAGCAAGACCTGTCATTGTAAGTGTGACCGCCTTTGCCCCCACGTTTCCAATGGATCTTAGCGAGCCCAAAGCTCCACCAAAAAGCGCACCATAGCTGCTTATCGGATCATGGCCTGTAATAAGCATTATTACGGCACCAAGCGACAAAGCGGCGATTACAGCAATTCCAAGCGTTATAAGATAGCGTGCTCTTTGACCGCTAAAATAGTGTTTCAGCTTTGTCATACTCTCCTCCTCTTTGCTCCTGTCATATACATACCGATCTCAGCCTTAGTTGTATCCTCAGTATTAAACATACCTGTAATCTCACCATTATAGATAACAGCTATGCGATCAGATAGCCTGAAAAGCTCATCCAGATCAGCACTTACAAGCAAGATTGCGCAGCCCTGTCTTCGCTTATCGGCGATGAGATCATGTATATAGTTCATAGCTCCTATATCTACACCTCTTGTCGGCTGAGATATTATAAGCACATTTGCGTTTTCAAATGAAAATTCACGCGCTACTACCGTTTTTTGAATATTTCCACCCGAAAGCGAACCGACTTGCGTACCAATTCCGGCAGCCCTGATATCAAAGTTTTTAAATACATCTGCCGCATACCTTTCAATACTGCTTCGCCTTTGGTGTATTTTATAGCTTTGGTATTCTTTATCACGCTGCTTACCTGCTATCAAATTTTCTGCTATGGTACCCTTAGGAGATGTGCCTGTCGCCATCCTATCCTCCGGTACATGCGCAACACCCAGCTTTCTTATCTCTCCTGGAGATTTTAAGGCGACCTCCGTTCCATTTATTATTATTGACCCACTATTTGGTTTTCTTAAACCCGTTATTGCTTCTATAAGCTCACTCTGACCGTTGCCCTCAACACCCGCGATACCCACTATTTCTCCGGCTCTTATATTAAGGTTTAAGCCATTTACGGCAATCAGCCCCATATTGCTTGAAACGGTCAGGTCTTTAATGCTAAGCTGAATGTCTCCCGCTATTGTATCATGAGGTATATTAGACATTATAACCTCATGACCTACCATCACAGCCGCCAGTTTATCCATCGTAACATCCTTTATATTGCTTTCGTAAACAAGCTTTCCGGCACGCATTACGCCCACCCTGTCGGCGATCTCCATTACCTCGTAGAGCTTGTGTGTGATTATTATAACAGTTATCCCTTTTTCCTCTACTATCCTGCGTATTATATTAAACAGTTCGGCAGTTTCACCAGGCGTAAGCACAGCTGTAGGTTCATCAAGGATAAGCGTATCAGCTCCTCTGTACATGGCTTTTAATATCTCCACACGCTGCTGCGCACCAACGCTTATATCATTTATTTTAGCGTATGGGTCTATTGAAAAACCGTATTCATTTGCCATTCTTTTTGTAATTTCTATAGCCCTTTTTTCGTCAAAAAATATACCAAACTTTTTAGGTTCGCGGCTCAACACGATATTTTGAGCTACCGTAAATGAAGGAACAAGCATAAAATGCTGATGTACCATCCCAATTCCATGCCTTATAGCCTCCGATGAATCAAACCTTTTTACACGCTTACCCATTATATAGACCTCACCGTCTGTAGGTCTATACATGCCATAGAGTATCTTCATCAAGGTAGTCTTGCCTGCGCCATTTTCTCCTACTAGCGCAAAAACCTTTCCTTTTTCAATATTCAGCGATACATTATCATTTGCCAGTACGCCGGGAAATTGCATGCTGATATGTCTGAATTCAACCGCAGCCTGTTCCATATATTTACCTCCAAAATGCTAAACAAGCCGCCAACCGGGTCGATTGACGGCCAAATAATTGCCAAATATTATTCTCTAGTGGTATCTACAACGATCTCACCCGAAACAATCTTTGCAATGATCTCCTCTACCTCTGCCTTGAGCTCATCATCGATCTGCTGGGTCATGGTATCATCACCATAGCCTACACCTACAAAACCGCTTTCCATGTTTGCTGTCCAAGTAGTTCCGCCATTCCAGGTTCCATCCTCTATATAAGCCTTAATCGTTTCATAGATGGAATCACCCACACGCTTCATCATTGAGCAAATGATGACCTCGGGATTTATATATTTCTGATCGGAATCCACTCCAATAGCGTAATTACCGGTTTCCTCAGCAGCTTCAAATACGCCCTCACCGGTTTTACCTGCTACCTGAAATACAATATCACAACCCTGGTCATAGAGCGCAAGCGCACACTCCTTACCCTTCGCCGGATCTTCATAGGTGCCTGCGTAATTGATCTGCACCTCTATTCCGGGATTCGCATATTCCGCCCCCTGCTTATAGCCGGCCATGAAGTCATTTATGGTAACGCTGTCTTCACCGCCAACAGCACCGATCTTTCCGGTCATGCTGATCTTACCGGCAATATAACCTACAAGGAATGAGCCCTCATTCTGGGCATACTTAATGTTATATATATTCGAGATGCCAGCGACCGCCTCATCTACATATATGAACTTTGTATCGGAAAGCTGGGGCGCATACTCGGTAAGCACATCATAAAACTGCCAGCCGACTGCGATAACTATATCGCTCTGCTCCGCCGCATTTACGATCTGAACGGAATATGCGGACGGATCCTCGTTACATTCAATAACATTTCCGATAACGCCATAATCCTCAATAAGCCTATCAAGACCGGATTTCGCAGAATCGTAGAACGACCTGTCGCCAAGTCCGCCCGCTACAACTACCGTAACCCTCAGCTCGTCCTCAGGTCCTGTTTGCTGATCACATGCAAATGCACAGGTGACCATAATTATAGAAAGAATCAAAGCTAAAATCTTTTTCATGTAAGTTTTCCTCCAATGTTCTTAAGTTCGAAGCAATTCTACCACTTCTTCTAAATTTTTGCAAATATATATCTACAAATAAAAAGGGCAATCATATATAAGTATTGCCCCCCTCATTTTTGTATTTAGTTATATAAATAATCTCTATCAGTCCACATTCGGCAAATTCATAAGCAGTCTCTTGCAGCGTTCGAGGTGAGTACGCAGTACTGCATCTGCAAGAACTATATCTTTATTCCTACATGCATCGATAAGCGCCCTATGTTCCCTATTGGCCGCACCGTCATCGGTTATATAAAACTGCCTGATATAACGGTCAACATTAGCATGAAGCGTTTCGATAAGGTCGAACATAGTTTTATTGTTTGCAGGGCTATAGAGCAAGAAATGGAACTGAAGGTTCAGGTCCTCGATCTTATGCAGATCTGTCTCGCCCTCAGAAAGGTCGATAAGTGCTGCGGCCTCATTTAATATTTCATCCGTAATATACGGGAATGCTGCCCTGATCGCGCCAAGCTCCAGTATAATACGAGTGTCCATTATATTTGCCATCTCTTGCTTTGTAAGCTTTGTAACCACAGCGCCTCTATTTGGATATATCCTGACAAGGCCCTGAGCCTCAAGCTGCCTGAAAGCCTCCCTTACCGGTATGTGGCTAACGCTAAGAGCAGCCGATATCTCGTCCTGTCTAAGTGGCATCCCATCCTGAAGCACACCGCGAACTATCGCCGTTCTAATTACCTGAAATACCCAATCTCTTGCAGCCATAGTTCTTGGCTGCATCTCCTCTGCAATCCTCTTTAATTCCATAGATTTTCTCCTTCCTAAATCACATATAAATCATCATTACGCACTTTGTCGCAACTAATTCTATACTATTTTTTCAAGTAAGTCAACACCTCTTTTAATTCTTTCTATATTATTTAATAAACATAATATTGTCTTAAAAATTTTGAGGTTAATCGCTCTAAAATACATATATCTCATAAAAAGTACCAACTACGAGAAATGTAAATTTTTTGTTGACATTTTAATCGCTTTATAGTATTTTAAAGATAATGACATAATTATATGGCTAGTTTACGCTAAATATATTAAGTCAGAAAAATGTGTAACCCTCATTTATGAGTGTTCTTCCTTTCAGTTGCTCAAAGACGCACACACTTTGAGCATGCAGAAGCAGTTTTGCCACCTGCTTTTGCGCCCGTCAACGGTACTCCCCTTTCATATGCCGTTGACACGGCGGTCGACTGCCAATCCCCTGTAATCGACCGCCTCCTTTTTATTTCCACATAACTAAAACGCGCTTCATCCCAAAAGGTTGCGCCTCTTGCTGCCTTATGTTACTTTTTTTAAATTTTCTATTGACATCGCGCTTGATTTGCCATATAATATCTTATATGGCAAATGATTTTCCTGCGATATGTCAAGGAGGTGATATTGATTATAAATAAATATTTTCAATGCCATGAGTTCATTTTTCTATATAGTATAATAAGATATGAGGAGGATTTAAACTATTATGTTGCTACGAAAAATTTTAGAAATTTTTCTTTCTTTTCTTGTTGTTTCGTCTCTTCTTTTTTCCTCTGTATCTGCAGCAGATTTTCCCGGTTTGCAATACAGTGCTCATGTCAGCACTCCAAACAATTATAACAGCATGAATTGCTACGGCTATGCAATTGGTCGCTCTGTAGCCGTTGATCCGGGTTACTATTCCGCTAATTCATATAGCAGCTACTCTCAATTTAAAGACTGTATCAAGCTTGACTAACAGCTCTAGGTTATACTGTTACCACTGCATCTTCACCCAATGCTACTATTCCGGCGGGTGGTTTTATGATAGCATTCGTTTATGGAGACTGGCATTCAACAGTAAATGGTGTTCAGCCCAATTGGACTTCCACATATCACTTTTGGAGAAAAGACGGCCCTAACGCCTCCTGGAATCATAAATTCGGAAGATCCAGCGGTATCATGAGAGCTTTATACATCCCTGCCGCCTCTGTTGATGGGATCAACGGAAAGGTTTGGAATGAAATGTATAATAGTCTTACAGGTGAATTCGCACTTCCTCAATGCTATGCGGTTGATGGATCAAGTTGGGGTTATTTCATATGCACATTTAGCGAATCGTTTAATTCGGTAACATCATTGGATAATTATCCCATGGCAACCAGCGGTGCTCTTGATAATTCAGCAGCCGCTGTAATAGAACGTCATTTTGGTCATAGTCATTAAATGTCATAATAATAAAATTGAAAGGAGTTTTTAAATTATGAAACTGTTTTTAAAGCTATTCTCTATCGTATTGGCAATGTTGTTGTTTGTCTTGCCTTTCTTTGGTTGTAACACTGTTGTGGATAATAACGACCCCACAGACGATGTAGGAGAAATCCCCACATCGACTCCCGACGCGCCCGAGCCGACCGAATCTTCAAATACTCCCGAGCCGCCTCCTACAGAACTTCTTTTTAATTATACAACCTATCCATTAAATATAGAACAGCTTGATATCGGCTATCGTGAAAATGATGTTCTCCCACAATTGGAATATGCAACGAATCTAAAGTACCTGACTTTGGAGATCGACGCGGCTAAGGTCGATATATTCAATCAGCTCAATCCCCCGGCTACGCTGAATGAGATAAATATAACCGTTCTATCCCTTGCGGGTGAGAATTCTATTGAGCTTGATATGTCAAAATTTGCAGTCTGCAAGGGACTTACCGGGATAAGCATAAATATCACTGAAAAAGTATTTATTTCCCAGCTTGCCCTTCCCAATACCGGCTTTGAGTATAATTCGCGTGTGATAGTAACGAAAGGCGCCGGTCTTGACCTTACAGGCTGTGATACACTTTCAACTTTAACTCTGGACGATCACACTAATGTTACATTAGGTCTTGGCGCGAAACAGATTAGTTTTTATAATGTCAATGACTTAAGCATCCTTAAGGACGCTTCAAATATTGAAGAAATTACTCTCTACTCAACAAAGCCTGAATATGGCCACGCTATGGATCTTTCCCTCTTGCCGGACAGCATTAAAAGAGTCGTTTTAAACGGTGAAGGCTTTGATATATCGAAGCTTGCATCTACCTCTGTAACATCGCTTAATATAGACTGTCCCGATATAACCGATCTATCTGCTCTTCTCGGAAACGACAAGATAGAACACCTGGCGATACGCGATAAATATATAAAAGATATATGTGCCCTGGAAAACATACCCTCTGTAAAATCAATGCTTGTACATGTCTATCCCGACTACGATACAGTTCCGGTTGAATATATGAGTTTGATGCTTAATATTGAAACAGAATACACCGCTGAAAATGCAGATTTGCTGGGAGATGTTGACTATTTGAACATTCCAGTAGCGCAGCTAAAAGCCTTTGCAAGCGGCGAAGGAAGGTCGCTACGGCTTTATGTGTCACCCAATCCATAAGGCATAATTTAAATCAGCAATGCAAATTAGGTAATAGGCGGTCTTAATGGCCGCTTTTTTGGATTTATTTCACACCAAGTACAAAAACTGATATTGGCAAAGCATTTGTGATATGCTATAATTCAATTACTAACTGCTCAATATCCAATTGGTATGACATGCTTTTATGCGTATTACATGGGGGCGTACATGGTTTCGACGGGGATTGCGGGTGCAGGATAAGCGAGTCGAAGCCCCGAGCTTCGTTAAAAGCGGGAAAACTTAAATTTAACTGGCGAATCTAAATTCGTAGCAGCAGCTGCCTAATTCGCAGCTGCCGTCGACCTGTAGTTGCCTACGACTGCAGCAATCGGCGTCATTAATGTAGGGAACCAGCCTGTAGGGGTATCGATGCAGGTGGGATATAAGCGATACTACTAAAGTCTCAAGCCTGTCGTTAGGCGTTTGACGGAGGAAATGTCAGTATAGCGACTATGCTCGTAGAAAGTTTTGTAACCGGGTTTTCGGACAGGGGTTCGACTCCCCTCGCCTCCACCAAAGCGGAATCAGACGAACTTTTTCTTCTGGCCTTCGGGTTTTGCGGTAAAAGTGAATATCTGAGGACGCAAAAGTTTTGCCGCTCTCGTATGAGGGCGGCAGTTTTTGTTTTGGGTATTGGTTGAATAGCCAATGTGCGCGTCACGGATTTCCTGCTGAGCCGGGAGTTCTAATTAAAAAACGCGAGCATCCCGCCCTTTTCGAACTCATGAAGTCCCAGAGCTCGGTAAAACCTCACGGCGGGGCTTTCCGCGTCCGTGACCACGAATATCTGACGCACGTCGCGGTATTCTTCAAAAACCGACCGCATCAGCTTTCCGCCTACACCTTTTCGGCGGTGCTGCTCCGCAACGAGAAGGTCCTGTATCAGCACTGTATGCTCGCCGTCGCCGAGGCAGCGGATAAAACCGATCAGATCATAGCCGTCGAACGCGCCGAGCGTTAACAGGGATTTTTCCCATGCCCTGTTCAGCTTTGTGTCATCGTTAAGATACGCCGTCCAGCCGGCTTCTTCATAAAGCCGCTTTACACTTCCCATGTCGCTCATATTCAAACGTCTGTATTCCGTCATTCCTTTTCACCTCCGTTAATAATCACTCAAATCGTATTCAACTATCTTTTTGTTTTCAATAAGCAACGCGTCCGTTGCAACAGCCCTGACGAACGTCTTATCGTGCGAAGTAAAGAGCATGGTGCCTTCATACACAGCAAGCATAGCCTGTATCGCCTCGACGGACGGGATATCGAGGTAATTCGTTGGCTCGTCGAGTACGAGGACGTTTGCGTCCGACAGGAATATGCGCGCAAAGGCGAGACGCACCCGCTCGCCGCCCGAGAGTACGGAGACGGGCTTTTCAATATCCCTTGCGGTAAAGAGCAGCCTTGCGAGGATATTCCTCACGACCGTAGGCGACTGCACGCTCGTCTCCGCGGCGCATTCGAGCACGGTGAGGGTATCGTCAAGGTCGGAAAGGTCCTGCTTCAGATAGCCGAGCTTTGCCTTAGGAACGGTGCGGATCAGCTTACCTTCAAGTATCAGCCGTATGAGCGTCGTCTTGCCCGAACCGTTTTCGCCGAGGAGCACCGTGCGGGACCCGCGCATCAGGCGGAATACGGCGTTGCGGAAGATCTCCCTGCCGTTCGGATAGGTGAAGGAAAGGCTTTCGGCCTCCATTATCACGGGATTTCGCGGCGGGTCTGTCAGGCTGAACAGCGGGCGGATCTTTGGGAGCTCCTTTGGCTTTTCCTTGACCTCCATATGCTCCATACGTTTTTTGATGTTCTCCGCACTGCGCTCGAGGCCCTTTGCCTTGCCCTTCGGGCTCCTTCGCATGGAAGAAAAGTCCCTGACCTTTGCTTCGCTTGACGACATTCCGCGCGGCTTTTTCGCGGCGTTTTTCGCCTGTTCCTTCTTCACTCTGTAGGCGGAGGTGAGCCTCTCCATCTCGCCGATGTACTGTTCGTACTCGAAGCTCGCCCGCTCGAACGCCCGCTTTTTCTGTTCGAGATATGAGGAATAGTTTCCTTCATAACGATTAACTTCGCCGTGCTCGATCTCGATTATCGAATCGCACTGCGCATCCAACAGCTCTCGGTCATGGCTGACGAGCACGAATGTCTCTATGCTCCAAAGCCTTTGAGCGAGGTATTCGACGCCTTCCGCATCGAGATGTGAGGTCGGCTCGTCGATGAGATAGAGCGGGCTTTCTTTGGAAAACAGCTCAGCTAGGCGAAGGCGTGTACCTTCGCCGCCGCTGACGGACTTACTCCCTTCAAGTTCTTTTACTCCGAACATGCGGAGTATCATTAAAGGATCTGAAAGTCTTTTGATGATACTCCGCATTTCTTTTTGCGGAAAAGATCATACAGCGATCTGTACGGGGGCGTAGCTTAATGCTACGCCTTTTCGCGTTTCCATGATAATGTCGGCCTCCGGGATCTTCCGGCGATCCGGCACATCGAAAGCACCAATGCAGTTGTAGTGGATGACTACTCGCTGATTGGTAACGCCGTCCCGCTTTTCAG
This sequence comes from Clostridia bacterium, assembly GCA_017416425.1. Taxonomy (GTDB): domain Bacteria; phylum Bacillota; class Clostridia; order Christensenellales; family CAG-138; genus RGIG1693. The sequence continues at coordinate 1,965 of JAFQCL010000010.1, read as the reverse complement.
CGTGGTACACATCAATGTGATCGATCAGCTCACCGACCATGCGCCGTGTAATCGTGGTAGCGTCAGTATAGCGCCGGATGGTTTCAAGAAAGAAATCCATATCCATTTTCTTGCCGTCAGCCTTTTTCAGTTCCAGCCGCAGAGCCTTGATCTTTCCGGCTGCCTCGCCCTGTTCCTGCTCATATCGTTTCGCCATCTTAGCAAACCGGGCATCGTCAATCTTGCCGGACACATTGTCCTCATATAGCCTTTCAAAGAGCATATCCAATTCCTTGTCTCGGGCCAGCAGCACATCCAGCTCCCGCTGTTTCCGCGCCCGGTCAGTTTCCGCGACCCTTGCGGATCGGCCCATCATGGCCTTGATAAAGTCGTTTTCGTATTCGTTGGCAAAAGCGGCCAACCGCTTGACCTCATACAAAACGACCTGTTCCAAGAAGTCCAGCCGGATGTAATGTGTAGAGGAACATTTCCGAAGTCCCGAGTTGTGGTTTTTGCAACTGAAAAACTTAATGTCGTGGTTATTCTGATTGAAATGGAAATTCAGATTACCGCCGCACTCGGGGCATTTCATAATACCGGAGAACACGCTGGGCTCCTGCGTAACGGTTGTCCGTCTGCGGCGCGTGGTATGCAGACTCTGCACCTTTTCCCAACTGATACGGTCAATGATCGGCTCATGGACATTGAGGAAGATTGCACGGTTTTCTTCCGGGTTTTCAATACGGCGTTTCATCTTGTAGGACTTGGAATAGCTCTTGAAGTTGATAACATCGCCGCAGTATTCCTGCAAGGAAAGAATCTTTTTGACGGTGGTGTGGTTCCACTTAGTAGGCTCCAGCGTACTTTTGGAGCCGCATTTGCTGATCCCCTTGCTGGTGCGGTAAGCCGAGGGATTTAATATCCCAGCCTCACAGAGCGCCGTTGCGATCTGCATAGGGCCGTTGCCTTCCAGCGCCAGACGGTAGATGCGGCGCACCACATCAGCGGCGTCCGGGTCAATCACCCAAAACCGGGGATCGTCCGGGTTTTTCATATATCCGTAGGGCGGCTAGGAAAGCGGGATGCCCGCGTTGCCTTTCATCTTGTTTACGATTTTACGCTTCTTGGAAATGTCCTTGGCGTACCACTCGTTCATTATGTTGCGGAACGGGGTGAAGTCATCCTCGCCCTCGTCACTATCCACACCATCGGCCACGGCCACCAGCCGTATATCGTGCTGCGGGAAAAACTCTTCGGTCAGCTTGCCGACCTCAATGTAGTTTCGGCCCAGCCGGGACAGGTCTTTCACGAATACCGCCGAGATATAGCCAGCCTCGATAGCTTGTATCATTCGCTGGAAATCCTTGCGTTTCATTGTAGTGCCTGTGATACCATCATCCACGAAAAAGATCGTGTCCGTATAGCCCTTTTCCTTGGCGGCCTTTTGCAGTATCTTTTTCTGATTTTGGATGCTGTTGGACTCGTTATCCATATTATCGTCACGGCTCAGTCGGCAGTAGAGGGCGGCTGTGCCGGTTTGGTATTTGCTTGACTGTTTCAAAATATCCTCCTTCCCAAGCAGTCAAGCAAGGTCTTTTATCCTATGTTTATTATACCTCGCCTGACCGCCTATGTTAAGGATGTCGATGGAACAATTAGGCTGGCTCTAAATCAGCCAGCATCAACTTCAAAAGAATGTCACGCATAGGCTCTCCTTCGTCCTTATAGACAGGTGTGACAATGAATGTGATCTTCCCGACTTGGTAGGTGTATTCTTCCTTACAGGCAGTATCGGCCATAGCGTCCTCCTTTCGCAGTATCAAACAAATGCTAACTTTTCCCCGTTGTCTGTTGGGGAAACACGAAAAGGCGGCACCCGCGCTGGGTATCGCCTTTTTTCCTTTCTCCACATTGGGACAATTTGTCCCTCCTCGCCCCACAGGGCTCTGACCCTGTGGGGCATTTTCTTTGAAGGCTGCTGTTCAT
>JAFQCL010000009.1 GCA_017416425.1 Clostridia bacterium | reverse complement strand
ATCCGTTTTTTGGGCTTTTCTTTGTTTTCCTTCGGAGGCTCTCCCCCCAAACGCTCCTGCCGGGGGCTACCCGTCCCCAAACCCCGGAAAGGTTGGTATAATCCGTATTTTGGGCTTTCTTTGTTTTCCTTCGGAGACTCTGCCCCCAAAAGCCCCTGCCGGGGGCTACTCGTCCCCAAACCCCGGAAAGGGTGGGATAATCCGTTTTTTGGGCTTTTCTTTGTTTTCCTTCGGAGACTCTGCCCCCAAAAGCCCCTGCCGGGGGCTACCCGTCCCCAAACCCCGGAAAGGGTGGGATAATCCGTTTTTTGGGCTTTTCTTTGTTTTCCTTCGGAGGCTAGATGCCCTTGACCTGCGCCGAACGGAGCTTTGTACAGAAAAGATACTTTCACCCTAAGCTCTAAGTTTCATTTTTTGCCCAACCCTAACTAAGTACGGATGCCCTGCCGCAGGATTCGGAGGCGCACAGTCAAAAACAGAAGTTTTGGGAGAAAGTCTCGGGAAAAGAAAATCCCCAACGTTCTATCCAAACAGCAGTTCTGCCGTTTCCATTTCAGTGACCTGTCTTGCCTCGTCTATCAAGGCTGAAAGCGAACAGTTCTTGTCAAAGTCCTTTGAACGAAGCAAAAAGCCCCCATCAAAAGACGATATGGGTCTTCCCACCTTCAGCTTCATGCCATCCTTTGAATTAAGCTCTTCTACCGCTTTTTCAATGAGCTTTGCATCGGACTTTGCCGGCAGTACATGCTCATCACCCAAAGCCTCGCGCTTTAAAAGCCCAATCAGCAGATCATAGCGCTCATCGCCTTTAAGGTTTAAAAGCTCGGTATACGCCTTTTCATATACGGAGTCCAATATTTCACGTTTCTTTTTCAAGAGGAGCTTTCGTCCCTCAAGCTGCGCGTTCATTCGGCTGCGCTCCTTTATTTCAAGCGCCTGTTCTGCCCTTTTTTTCTCGTATTCATCATGAAGCTGCTCTATGCGCGCATCGCCCATCGAAACTATCTTCCCGACCTCTGTCACGGCCTCGTCTGATATGCGCTTTGCTTCAGATTTTGCATCGTCTATTATGCGGGCGCACAGGGCTTCTATCTTGTTTTCCTCAGGCATGTTCCATGCTCCTTACAGTATAACGATAAGAATGGATATAAGCAGCGCCAGCAGCGCATAGGTCTCTACCATGAGAGCGAGCATCATAGCGTTACCAAAGCCATTGGCGCGCTTTGCTATCATGTTGATGCCACTTACGGATACCTTGGACTGGAATATGGCCGAGACCAGCCCGCCAAAGCCCATCAGCATGGATGCCAGAAAGTATTTAAGGCCGATATCCGTATTAGGTATTTCGCCGCCCAGTATACCGCAATTTAAAAGTATCATAACGGCGACTATCATTCCATATATGCCCTGAGAGCCGGGCAGAAGCTGGAGTATAAGACAGTTGCCAAAGCGCTCCGGCTGATCTACCAGAATTCCGGCCGATGCCTGTCCTGCTCTTCCAACGCCTATCGCAGAGCCTATGCCTGAAAGCAGCGGAGCGAACACCGCGCCTGCCACAGAGAATATAAGTCCTAAATTTTCCATTGTTTGCCTCCTTGTTTTATGTCACCGGGCGCTTCTGCCCGTGTGATAACGTATTTTGGGTTTTTCTTTTTCCGGAGCTATGAGCCCCTGCAAAATGGGTCAATGGCGTATGTTTTGCCAAGGGTACACCTTCTGACGAAGGCGCCGGGGACGAGCAGCCCTTTCGATTGGGATTCCGGGATGGATTCCCCAAGAAAAAACTATTTTATATCCACGTTCTTGACGGGGTATGAAAGCGGAGTAAAGGGCTTGCCGTTTTCCTCATAGAACTTTCCGAAGAACTCAACATACTGCAGCCTTGCGCAGTGTACATATGTGCCAAGCACGTTTATAAACATACTGAACAGGTGAGTAGCAACGAGTATCGCGGCAGCGGCTATAAATCCTGCTGCTATGCCCACAACACCGCTTCCGGAAAGACCGCTGTATATCATACTTCCCATGAGGTTGAATACCATACCCATAGCGCCCGTCACAAGACCCAGAGCGAATATGCGCACGTATGAAAGTATATCTCCTATCCAGCTTGTTGCGTTGTAGAGATTCCAAAGCCCGGAGCCTATGCGCTTGATGGGGTTTTTGGTCTTTCTGTTGGAGAAAAGCAGTATTATACCCACACCGGAGAAGGTCAGTATCTGAGCTATGAGCGAAAGATCGGTATCCGGCAGAAAACCGTTTGCAAGAAGGAGTATAAGGCCGGGTATGAACAGCATCCATGGGAAATGATCGCAAAGCGCGGCCTTAAAGTCGCCTTCCCTTATGCACATATACATCTTTATGCCTATTCCAAAAAGCATCTGCACTACGCCAAGCCCGCAGGATATAAGCATCATGGGCAATATCTCATCCATTGGATCAAAAAGTATCGGTAAAAAGCTGCCGACTACCGGTACATCCACCCAGCTCATTCCAAAGAACGTACCTATAAAAAGGCCGCATATCATGGTAGAAATACCGCAGTACATTATTACCTTTACGGTGTTTTTGAAGTTGCCCGAGGGACGCTTCAGTTTAAGATATAAAAGCGTTCCTAAAAACAGCACAAGGCCATAGCCTGTATCGCCCAGCATTATGCCGAAGAAAAGCAGATAAAACGGCATCATAAATACAGTGGCGTCTATGCTGCCATAAGCGGGGGGAGAGTACATGTTAACAACGGACTCAAAAGGCTCTACGAATTTACCGTTTTTAAGCGCGGTGGGGGGGACTTCATCTTCGGCTGGATCCCGAAGCTCGATATAGTAGTCAGAAAGTGCCTCTGAGACGGTTGAGCGAACAAGTTCCTCGTCATAATCTCTTATCCAGCCTTCCAGCACGAAAACGCGATCCGTAGCGCCAAGGCGCGCGGCGGCTTCGCTTCTTTCAATGGTGATGTTCAGGCCATCGATACCCTTTTTTAATGTTGGCAGGCTATCCGCCGCAATCGCGGAAAGTTCCGCTTCTATGCCGACAATTCTATACTCGGCCTTTGCTATGAGGCTTGAAATTTCATCTATGTTGGTTTTGGCAAGGCCTGTCAGCCCCGAAAATGATACCTCTGTAAAATCCACATCACGAAGCGCCGTAAGTGCCTCATGTCTCACGCTGTCGTGGACGGCAATAAGGAGGTATGTCACGCTGCTTTCGCCTCTGCCATAAGGCTCTATATAGCAAAGCTCGGGCAACTTTAAAAAGGCCAACCGTTCCTCGCGTATATTTCCCGGGAAATATTTCACACTTTTGCATGAAGTTATATCCTCAAGAGGCGTTTTCAAATCTATCCAAGGCGTGAGCTGGGAGAGAAGACCTTTATTGTGCGCTATTTCGGCATTTAGCTTCTCGCGCTCGCTATTCAGGCGATCAACAAGCTCCACTACAGCCTGCGCCTTTTTTATGCTTTCCTCAAGCTCCAAAGGGGAAGCCTGGGGTTTTGGTGTAAGAAGCCCCGGTTTTTTCGAATAAACCTCAAGCAGCTTAAAGGCCGTATTAAAACGTGCCAAAAGCTCCTGCTCATTTGCATGTTCAGGATCCTCTTCCTTTTTAAAGCCAAGTTCGCTGCTTATTATGTGCACCGCATTCAATTTTTGCAGCGCTTTAATCAGGCGCCCTCGCTCCTCTTTCAGGGCAAGAAGCGTGAGCCTTTTCATGGGTACTATCATAGCGTTTTAATTTTCGACAGAATAAAACCGACTGCTTTATCTGACTTTTTGGCTGCTGTATCGCCCATAGCCCTTGCTTCATCGGTCTTATCTTGAAGTATGGTATTTTTGATCGTTTCGCCTTCTTTTTCAGCCTCCTCACGGGCGGCAAAAAGCTCCTCGCGCTCCTTTGCCAAAGCTTCCTCAAATCGGGTATTTTCCTGTTTTTCAGCAAGTAAAACGACCTGACGCGCAGACAATAGTGCCTCTTTTTTTATTTCGGCCGCATTTTTTTCCGCATTCTGAATTGCATCAATTATAGATGGCATTGATTCCTCCCAGAGTCGCTATTTTGGTAATACGCATCTATTTTATAGTATTATTGTCTTATATGCAAGCGAATTTAATTTTTTTCATTGTATACTTTCATCGTTTCCGGGGGATTATTGACGGTTTCACGTGAAACATAAAAGCCTGATTTTATATTTGGTCATAATAAATTAAATTGCAAACCGTCTTTAAGAGCAGTACACTTATCTATGAAAAAATAGTAAACTCTCACAGGAGATACCGTAATTATAAAAGCTTTCGGCAATAATTCTATTATAATTATCCTGCCAGGATACAGAAAAAAAACCCATCGGCAACATTCCGATGAGCACACCTGAAAGGCGCTTATATCAATTTCAGTTATCCAGATAGTCGGGTATCCCATCCGAGTCGCTGTCTGAAAGCTGACCCTCCGAGCCCATAAGCTCGCTCACACGCACCCTGTAATTCAGCTTCATAAGCTCAACCTGACGATTCAGCATCTCCTTTATCCTGCGTGGATCTTTAATACGCTTTAAAACAAGGGTCGGCATTGTTTTATCCGAGGACTGAATAGTTATGCTGCCTACTCCAACTATCTTATCACCAAGCGTCATAGACAGGCTTATATCCTGTACCCTATAGAGCAGTATTTCCTCAACTTTTGTGGAAAAAAAGCCTGACTCAAGGAAAATTCTGTCCTCGCTCATGCGATAGCGCGTAAAAGAAAGCGGTATGCCAAGAAAACGTTTTCTGTCCTTCCAAATATAGGTTATGTCGTATTTCGAAGCTTTTTTTGCCATGATATCTCCTGCCTTTTCAATATATTTTTCTTAATAATAGCATACATACGCCCCGCTATCAAGGTGTTTGTTTTGTTTTTTATAATTCTATAAGCAGCCAAAAAGCATTGGTATAATGCCAAAGATTTTGCTCGATGCATTTCAGATAGAAGCCTTTTTAAAGATATCCCCGGAGTCAAAAAGCTAAGCTTAAGCCTCTATCTTTATCTCAAAACTGTTTACACCCTTAAACGAAAGCAAAAATCCATGCTCTTGCGCCAAATTCGCGCCTGAAACGACCATACCTTCGGGACAATGTATCAGCACATTTCCATCGACCTTATACGTCATACGATAGTTTACTAAATTGGTATTCGCTGTATTCCACTCGCCGATTGAATTTGTCTTTGCAACCATGGGCAATATGTATGAAAGATCAAGCTCGCCGGCGTTTATGAATGGTGAATCGGTTTTTGAGATGTTTACCGTGAAACTTACATAAACCGATATGCCTTCATCGGGGAGAAGCTCGCTTGTGAAGGGTATCATAAGCGTAGTTCTGCTTTCATTTAATGAAAAATATGCCTGCATGCCGTTTACGCTCAATTCATTTATGCCTACGCTGTCTTTCTCATAAAAATTGGGGATCAGCTTTAGATATAGCGCGTATTGCTCCGTTTGAGTACGGTTTTTATAACGAAGAAGCAGATCGCAGCTTATAAGATAAGATTCAGGTCGCTCATCAATACGTATATTTGCTTCATAGAGCGTATTATAAAATACCGAAGGCTGTGCGGGACGAATCGTTTCAATCTGCGTGCCGCTTGATGTCTGTTTAGGTTCTTGCGGGTATACTGTGATTTCGGGAGATGAGGTGGGGGCAGGCTCAAACTCCGTACTGCTTGGCGCTAAGGTCGTACTCGGCGATGGAGAGGAACTCTCACCTGCGGGCTCTTCGTCATTACCTGTAAGAAGCAGCGCTAAAGCCGCCACGACAATAGCCGCAATGGCGATGGCAATAAGGACTATTTGCGGCCTTTTCTTTTGGCCTTTTTTCGGATCTCTATAGTAGTATTTCGGCATATTTTGGCAGGTTTTTGGTAAGTTTTTCGTGTTTTTCTTCGCAGGTCTTGCGAGCAAGTTCCTGTCTTGGGGCTTTGCCCCCGGCGCTTTCGTCAGAAGGTGTACCCTGCGGCAGTGCCCTCCAAAAAATCCTGATTTTAGCGCTCAATCGTCCAAGAATGTGATCTCAAGAGACTTGTAAACGCTGTCGTCATAGTCATGCTTTTCAAAATTCCGGACTTTCTCGCTGCCTTTTGGCTTACCGATTTTATTGCTGTAGCTTGATTTGCTGCCGTACTCAAGCTTCTCTTTGATCTCTGAAAGCCTGTCATCGGCCGCTTTGATGGTGTCAATACCATTTTCATGCCAAAGCGCTACGATGCGCTTTATAAACTGATATGGCGAAGATTCATTTGCCGCAAGCTCGCCGGCATATACTATGAGTTCCTTTGGCATGTGCCAAGTTTCGACCCAGCGTTCGATCTCATCACGCTGTTTCTGTGTGGCGCTCCGCTTTATCCCTGCTCGTGAAAAGACCTCGCGCGCAAGCTCATATAAAAGGGTCTGTCTGCGCTGTTCATTGTCTACTTCCTCAGGGCTTATGTTTCCTTTGTGCCTGTATGCATCGAGTATCCGGTCAAGATAAGCAAAGCTCGGATTTGTTGCCTTAACTACTTCTGCGGCGCATATGGTATCTATGGATTCTTCCGTAAAACCCCATCCACGAGTCCATTTTTCATACATTCGCTCCTCATCCTCCGTGACGCGGCGCGAGAGTCTCCAGCGCTTTGCGATACGTGAAGCAGCAGATGAGTTTATGCCCATATCAGCTATGTGAGCAGTAGCCTGACTTGCGGTTATTATACCGTTATCAGCCCAATTTTTAGCTATACTTTCCATATAATTCATGCTTACCCGGACTCCCTTTTTATTTACGGCGTACTCGATCAGCACTATAACGGCTTCCTCGCTTATGCCAAAAACATCCACCCAGTCAAAAATGTGCCGCATCTCGTGCATGGAAAGCGCACGAGTGCCAAAGATGCCTTGAATATGACGTATAAGCTCTGTGTGTGTACCCATGCGCCTGTCGTAATTTTTGTTTATGCTCTGCCGTGGGCTTAGATAGCGTATTTCAAGCGGATCCTCAGAAGCTATAAATACCAGCTCCTTCTTCTGCCAATATGTAAAGGCTTCAAGCAGCTCTTTTTCAGTCATGTCAAGCGCAGTCCCTATGTCGCTTGCCGGTATCTGCGGATTTCTGCAAAGCATGAGGCCGTAGATGTAGGCTTTGACGTATTCACCCTCCGCCCTTGGAAGATACTCGCTTATGAATATATTTTCAAGCGGCGTAACGTCATACATAGCCGCTTCATTTGAAAAAACGCAGTTTATCATTTAAAAGCTCCGTATAATGTAGTATAATCCATTATAACACAGCGCACGCAGATTTACCGTTAAATATGCGGTACAAAATGTGGGCTTTCTTCGAGGCTCCGCCGAGGAGCTCCTGCCGCAAGGGCGCTGCCCTTGACCCATAAGCCTGTGGGGCTTAAGCGATAAAATGAAGTTTGGGGTTTAAGAGCGGTTTTTCAGGGATTTCACCCCTGCACTTCATCGGGCGCAGTGCAGTCCCGAATGGGGGTAAGGTAGAGCCCCTAACAAAACCAAAGCCCCACAAGATAGCAGGTGACAAGCGGCGAGCTCCTGCCGCAAGGGCGCTGCCCTTGACCCATAAGCCTGTGGGGCTTAAGCGATAAAATGAAGTTTGGGGTTTAAGAGCGGTTTT
>JAFQCL010000008.1 GCA_017416425.1 Clostridia bacterium | reverse complement strand
GGGTCAGCAATATCGATTAATTTTTCAATTTCCAATGATAATTTCAGTTGACGGATGCTATAATGAACATTGGTAGAGTTATTTAGTCGCATAATTAATTATACCAAAAAATAGCTTAAACCTCACGGCCTAAGATATTTTTCTTTTAGGGAGTTTTTTTACAGCCCCTTTTCTTTTTAATGAAATTTGTCCTTGCGGGCAAGTGAAATAGCTGCGCTATGAAATTTTGCTTCGTAAATGTGAAATATTAGCTGATGCGAATATGGGCAAATTTTATTTCACATTTTGCCGCCAAGGCAAAATATTTCATTCAATATGGTATAATTTGTCGAAGGAGGAACCTCGCATGAAAAAGAATATGTATTATATTATGCCGTTTGTGATCCTTCCATGTTTAATGTTGTTGCTTCAGCTGCTTAATAATATGGAAATGCTAAAAATGTCTCCATACATAATGGTTGGGGTGCTTCTATTCATTTCTGCTATTGTTGGCTTTTTTTCGTCTACGCACATGACATTTGATTATTTGATGACTGCAATTATGCCGTTGTCTTTCTTTTGTACCATGTTTATTGCAGGTTTTTTAGATAAAAGTGATATGGAAACACGATTTCATATATATAAAGCGGTTAATGCTTCGTTTCAGCCTATTTGCCTTCTGCTATATTTTCTTATGGCATTGATAACATTTTTGGCTTCCTTTAAAAAAATTAGGAATGTAAAAAGCAAATAAAAGACAGATACATTCCAATTTGTCAAACAGTACGCTTACACTACTACTTTTGGGCTTTTTTACCCCTGTTCCTGCTCAGTTTAGATACTCTTTAGCAGAAATAAATCCCTAATGGGATTGGTGAAATAGCTGACGCTATGAAATACGCTTCGGCGTATGAGGGATTTATCTTATTTCACAATTTTCGCCAAGGCAAAATATTTCATTCAATATGCTATAATACTCATAGAGGTGATGAATTTGAAAGAGAATAAACTTGTAGGTTTATCAATGGATTTTGCCATTAAGATTATAAAACCCTAAAAACAATTAAATGACACTAATTTCTCATTAATCAGTTGGAGCGTTCTGCCACAAGCATTGGCGCAAACATTCACGAAGCGAATTATGCCCACGGAAAACCTGATTTTATCGCTAAATTACAGATTGCATTAAAAGAATGCGTTGTATCTTAATTGCGTCTTTCAACACCGAAAAGGAGAATGTGAAATGAAAAAATACATATCTCGTGCGACAAAGAGTTTAGCAATTTTAACTTTAATTAGTGCTGTAATATTTGCCGTAGGAATTATTTTGATCATTGCAGATTTTTCTGATATTGCACTACAAATTGGATTAACAAGTTTTGGCAGTCTAATGTCCATTATTTTCGTAACTTGCTTTTTTGCTGAAAAAAGTCGCGCCCTGATAATCGATGCCAATAAAATTATTCTACCAATAGGTATAGATAAAAACGGAAAAACTGTTTTTCAAAAGACTGTTATAATGATGGATGAAATCCGTTCTGTTGAAAGCAAGTTTAATAAAGGCGATAAATTCATTTTCGGTGATTGTTTCTTCTATATATTAAGGCTAAGAGACGGCACAAATGTGACTGTCACGCTTTACTCCTATGGTAAAAAGGCAGAGAAAGAAATTTTAGAAATCATTCAAAATAGTATCGCATAAGTTACACACCTTTTCGCGTTTTTACCCCCCCAGCTACACACCTTTTGGCCGTTCTTTCGCACGAAAGAAACCTCTTTTGCCTTGAGAGATAGAAGAGGTTTTTCTTGCATTTCCTCGCCTTCGGCAGCCAGAACGGTTGTCAGGAAAATTTTTGCGCTCCTTTAAAGTTATAGTAGTTTAGTATCATCACCGACCAACTATTTAAAAGAATTTTGAAATAGGTGCCATGAGATGAGTGATACAAGTATTTTCAAAGTCCTATCAGACAAGCAACGACGCGATATCTTGGTAATGTTAAAAGACGGCAGATTAAGCGCAGGAGAAATAGCTGAAAAATTGGGCGTAACACCTGCTGCACTTTCCTACCATCTAAAATTACTTAAGAGCGCAGATCTTGTCATGGAATATAAAAACAAAAACTTTGTTTACTATGAAATCAACACAACGGTACTTGATGAATTGATTTTGTGGATTGAACAGTTAGGAGGTAACAGAAAATGAAAAAAGCGATGTGGATCATCTCCTTTCTTTCGCTTATCCTTACTGCCATCGCGTTGCAGTTCATGCCGGATTCAGTGCCGATGCATTACAATTTAGCTGGAGAAATCGACAGGTGGGGATCAAAATACGAAAATCTGGTTTTCCCGATCATCATCATCGCCATCTTCCTGTTTTGGCAACTCTTTGTGTCGTATTATGAGAAGAAAGCAGCCAAATCAGCTATCGAAAAAGAACGCGTTGAGGCAGTAACAAATGCAAAGGTGTTAAAAATAACAGGTGTTTCGATGGCAACGTTATCTACAGCCGTGCAGGCATTCATTTTATACGGCGCATACGTGGAGGCAAATACAGACGCAACACATGCACACATTGATATTATGAAAGTTACCTGCATTTTGGTCGGTGCGATTATTCTAATCCTTGGGAATTTTATGCCAAAACAAAAAAGAATTACGCAGTTGGTGTAAGAATAAGTTGGAGCATGTATAATGATATCACTTGGATGAAAAGCAATCGGTTTGCTGCTGTTGCCATAATGATTGCGGTATTGCTGACAATCGCGACTGCCGTATTTGCAGATTCCGTTATTGCAATGTTTATGTTACTTGTATACTTGTTTGCCGCCACGACCGTCACACTAATCTATTCGCATAAAATTTATAAGGAAGAGTTCGCGAAAGAAGGGTGTGAATAGTTCCAGATAACGAAGTGGGAGAAGGTGCCGAGATCGGAGAAAATACGCTGAAGCAGGTGGTACAGCACACTAATTTCAGGCTTTTTTACCCCGTTTCTGCTCTGTTTACGCAGTCTTTAGCAGAAAAGAAATCTCTTTTGTCTTCCTGGCAAGAGAGGTTTTCTTCTACTAACAATACCCTCGGCGGCCAGAACGGTTGTCAGGGGTGTTTTTGACGCTTACTTGAAAAATACATAGTTTTTTTGTATAATCAGTTTAATAAATTAGAATTTGAGAGAGGTATTAACATGGATATCACACAGACTTTTTATGATAATTTGGCTCCCCAATATGATAAGCTTTTTCTTGATTGGCAGTCTACAACACATGAACAAGCTTTAATTTTAAACAAGCTGTTTCAGAATAATGGATTTGATTATACCGCTCGAATTCTTGATTGCGCATGCGGAATAGGGACACAGTCCATCGGGCTTGCTTCACTTGGATATCATGTAACCGCTTCTGATATAAGTTACGGAGAAATTACGGAAGCAAAAGAACGGGCTGTAAAGAATAATGTAAATATCCGTTTTGAACATGCTGACTTCTGCGCTTTATCGGAAGCCTTTTCGGAGCAGTTTGACATTATTATTGCCATGGATAATGCTTTGCCGCACATGCTCTCAAAAAATGCGTTGGAAGCTGCCATTAAGAGCATCACCAATCAAATCGTGATAGGCGGCATGTTTGTTGCCAGCATTAGAGATTACGATGTGCTACTTATGGATAAGCCTCCATATTCTCCACCCTATATCCATAAGACCTATAAGGGGCAAAGAGTATCTTTCCAAACATGGGACTGGTACGACGACCACTACAAACTTATCCAGTATATCATTTATGATGAGAAAACTCTTCAAATAAGCAAGTTTGAATGTGAATACAGAGCAATACGCAGAGAAGAACTGACAAACTTACTTATTTCTAATGGCTGCAGTAAAGTGGTGTGGAAGTTTCCAGAAGAAACGAGCTTTTATCAGCCGATTGTAATTGCAAAAAAATAAATGATGTACCCATCAAACTCCAGTTTATCGACCTATTGTAATCTGTGCACCTTTTCGCGTTTTTTACGTGCTCCTTCCCATAATTTACGAGCTCTTTTGCACTAAAGAAACCGCTTTTTTTGACAAAGAAAAAGCGATTTCTTTTCTGGGCAATCTATTTATATTTTTCTATGCATAAGAAGTATTTGTTTTATTTCTAATAACTTTCATACCATTTAAGGCTTGCATAAGACACGTTTTATAACTATAATTGAAATGTATAGCTTGCTATGTTCTAAAGAAGGGGATGTTTTACCGGTCGTCTAAATTCTATAAAGGGCAGATAAGGTTTCAGCTTTTAAGCATAGTAGCTAATAAACCCTATTATTTTAAAAGGAGGCATATATGATTTGTAAAAACTGCGGAATAGAAAACGAAAGCTATCTGGAATACTGCAAAAACTGTGCTGAAGAGCTGATTCCCGATGAACCCTCAACTACTGCACCGGATAATAATGACACACCTGAGGAGACTCCTGTCTGGGGTATGCTTCGCATGCCTAAGTGGAAGCGTCCCACGTTTTCTGCAGATGACATATATGAAGATACATCTGTTTCATCTTCTCAAGCTAGCACCTCAAGTGAAAATATATCTGAAATTGATTTTGAGGATGATGTAAAAACCTTTGTACCTTCAAGAGATACATCATCACAGATAAAGACCGAGGCGGCGGAAAATTTTGATAATATGAAGCAGAACGACAAGCAAGAGAATGAATACGATTACTTTGATGATGATGACGACCAAGAAGATTATGAAGTAAAAAAATCTGCCAAAAGAAACTTCCTCTTTGGAAATAAGGCTAAGTCTAATGATGAAATTTCGAATATAGATCATGATATCAATTCGGGTATTAAGTTAGATTTCGATGATGAAGATGAAAAAAAAACCATAACGAACAGGCGCTATGCTCCCCCTATCGATGATGACTATTTTCACGATAGTGAATATCGCAATAATAGCACTGATAAGCCCATAAAAAAGCAAAAAAACAATACTAAAAAACTGATTATAATCATAGCTGCTGCAGCGGTTCTACTAGTTGTTACTATAATTGGTTTTGTGTTTATATCAACAAATTATGGCAATTTGGGTAATTTCACACAGCACGTATTTGGCGGGAACCCGCTCATGCGTCCTGTCACCATAGATATAAGTACCGATGCCAATGGCAATGAACAGGTAATATTTTACATAAATGCCAGCGAAGGCCATATAGTCCGCTTTATGATAAATGACCAAATCGTTGAAAGAACGATTGGCGCTGGGAATAGCTTTTCAGGCTCTCTAATGCTTTCGACATTTATGCCCAACCAGCCTATTGATACTACAGATGACTATATTGTAATCACTCCGAATTTATCCATTGTTTCTCCAGATGGAAGCGAAGTTACCCCAGTAACATCCTTTGTTACTACAAATGCTGCCATAATCGATATATTGGCACCTGAGTCTACGGCTGAAGAGCGCGCCAAGGGAGTCACTATTGAAGGTATACCTGTGTTCGTACCAACGCTGAAGATAACTATAAGCGAACCTACGGTAAATCCTTTTAATACAGAGGTAAGCCAGACCATAATTAAGGGAACTGTAAACGACAATAGCGCTACTTTATATGCAAACGGAGAGCCACTCACTCTCGATAGCCTTGGTGGGTTTGAGTATACTCTTGTCATGGAAGAATCCGGCAGCTACACTGTAAACTTTGAAGCTCAGAAAAACGGATGCCGTGTTGCCCGTGAGAACATCACAGTAAACTATACAAAGCCGGAAATGTCTATGGATCTTACTTTCTTACTGGATAATGGTGTGCAGCTTCGCACCAAAACCAATACCCTAACGATTACGGGCAAAATCGATCCCGGTGCGACATTACAGCCTTCATGTGAGGACGAAAGCATACAGTTCAGCGAAGTAACTTATACCGATACAGGTGCATTTACATTCAGCGCAACCATACCTGAAGTAGGTTATTATGATATTGATGTTCTTATAACTCTTGGAAGTGATATAATGAAAGCATCACTCCATATTGAGCGCGCCCCGGAAAACCATAATGACTACTATGCCACTGCACATGAGTTTGATTATGACAGGTGCTTAAATCAACCTAATCATGACGCACATTATCTTATTCTTGGCTATGTTCGTGAAATAGTTCAAAGTGAAGGCTATGCCATTGCAAAGCTTGAGACTGAAGATGGCGAGATAATTTACTTCCAGTATCACAACAGCTACTCCGGAGCAGCCGTTATTGAGGTAAGCTCCACACAGTTATACAGGCTCGCAGCTGTTCCATGCGGTACGTATGATGATTCAAACGGAAATACATATCCGTATCTATATGCCTGGTTTGTCATCAAGCCAGGATCTGGAAACTAAATTTACATTAAAAATATGCAGAAGCAGAAAATTGCTGCTTCTGCATATTTTAAACGTGAGGTAAATAAGCATGAAGATTTGGGGGAAAATTGTTTCCTGCAACAAAATACAACGTGATATTATAATTGACTACCCTGATATGTTGCCATCTATGATCACTAACTGGGATGAAGTGATCGGCGATATATGTCAGGCGCTTGATCTTTCAAGGCCTGTTGTGCTTATAAAAAACATCGCAGAACTTCAAGCTTTTTACCATACAACATTTAAAGCAAATGACTTCATGGAGCATATAAATTTTGATCAACTCACGATATCAGTGCTTATATAATATAAGAACAGTCGATGTCTATCGTTTGTTTTGTTTATGATGCAGCATCCTCATTAATACACATCAAGTTGTCGCATAAATTCGCTATATGCTTTTTTAAATGCCTCACGCTCATCATCATATGTAATTATACTGATGGCTGTATCATAATAAAACCATCCGCCTCCAAAAAACTCACGCTCCTGAGTGAATATCTTTGTGGCTTCAGGTATTGAAAACGCAAATACAGCCACGCGCTTTTTAACAGGTATACCAACTTTTAAAAAGCAGTAAGAAAATCCATCTATAACTGCAAAGCAGTCGTGCGGATTTATTATTACCCCGGCTTCCTCACGTGTTTCCCTGCATGCAGCCTTTATGCTCGATTCAGAGGATGTAACATGCCCTTTTGGGAATACCCATTTTCCATCGTATGCCTGAAGTAGACAAACTGTACCATTTTTCTGAGAAAACACCAATGCCATAGCTGAAAACTCATTTACCATTTATGCATCACCTCTATAAAACATACCATAATATTCTATTACCTTTGTTTTCAGCTTTTTCACATCCTCCATTGAAAAGCAATCTTTTGACCATAGTGTAGCATACCCAAAGACATTAAGCTAAACTTCGCTTTTTCCGATCGTACCGCAACGAGTTCCAATCCCTTGTATGCTTATCGGTGTAATGACGCATCCACACATTTTGTACAAGGCCAACACACATCATATTTGTGAGCATATTTGAACCGCCATAGCTTATAAACGGAAGAGGTATGCCTGTTACTGGCATAAGACCAATATTCATACCAATATTTTCAAAAATATGGGCTACAAGCACCCCAAGACAGCCCATCGTAATACAGGAACCAAAGTTGTCTTTGGAGGTATATGAAACCCTGATCCAACGCAGACAAAGCAACAAATAGGTAACTATCAATGCTGAACCGCCTATAAAACCTACCCCCTCACCTATACCCGCAAAGATATAGTCGGTATGTCTTGCTCTTATCCAGCGCATCTGAGCAAGTGTCGCTTCATTAAAAAATCCTTTTCCCCATAATTGGCCTGAACCTATAGCGGTAAGCGTCAGCGCAACATCGCTATCAGAATCCAGCTGAGGCTGTAAAAAATCGGTTATTCTATCAAGTTGGTAGTCCTTAAACGCATAAAGATATATAAGTGGGACTGCAACTGCCACTACTGCTATGCCTGTAAAAATCCACGGCCAACGTATTCTCCCAACGAAGAAAATAAATACCATAATCACGATGTAAACTATAGCTGTTCCCATATCGGGCTGCCAAATTACCAGTCCAGCAGGTAGACTTGTTAACGCTACACAAATAAGTATATCTCTAAATCGTTTTAAATAGCCATCTTTATCCATCGCAGAAGATACAATCTTTGATAGCATTATAATAATGGCTATTTTTGTTATCTCGGAAGGCTGAAATGCTCTGTTTATCGTATCAAGTACAAACCATCCCTGCGTGCCCCCACGTATTTTTCCTGCTCCAAGTACCAAGAGAAGAAAAGCCAAACATCCGGCATATCCCCACCAAGAAAGTGGTTTTAATACCTCATAATCAAATACCATAAATACTATCATTGCCGCAAGACCTATTAGAAAATTTTGAGCTTGCCTCTCGATGTATTCCAAATTCAACTTATCTATATAATCATTTATGCTGCTTTCTTCGCCAGTAAAGGGGGTTGCCATTATGCTTGTAAGACTAATAAGTCCAAACGCGACAAGTGCGACCACAATTATCATTGTGATCCAGTCGATCCTTGCAAAGACATTTTTTTCGGCATGTCGCATAAATTATATCTTATTCTCCATCGTTATCGTTTTCGTTTGCTTCCTCCTGCTCTATAAGACCAAACAACTCACAAACCTCATTGTGCAGATCAACATATCTATCTATAGTATCATAACGTATTATAGGCCATGGCACCATGGTATCAGCTTGATATGGTATTTCATTCACTGCATTATCTATTAACATGACAGCATACACGGTCAGATCATAATATGGCATTATACTCAGACCATAAATACCGCTTGACCTTAATAGAGCAATATTGTCCTCATTGTATCCTGTACCAAATATTGATATACTTATCTTATTGGTTATGGATTCATCTACAGGAGGAAGATTTGAGAATTCAGCAGGAGGGTTAGGGTTATCAATCGCGCCGTCCTCACTAAGTCTTGCGCTTGCTTTTTCTCTGGCATCTCTGGCCAGTCGCGAACACTCATCACCAATTGCAACAAGCCCTCCGAATTGTCTGTTATAATAGAGATATTCAGAAAGCGCCTCTATCTCTTGATCCAAAG
Source organism: Clostridia bacterium (assembly GCA_017416425.1). Taxonomy (GTDB): domain Bacteria; phylum Bacillota; class Clostridia; order Christensenellales; family CAG-138; genus RGIG1693. The sequence goes on along the minus strand of JAFQCL010000008.1, from coordinate 42,250 downwards.
TTCCTGTACCTTGATTATAAATCACAACGCCATACTCTGGATAAAGCTCAGCAATTATATCCTTGCACGCAGTAGAGTAACGAGAAACACCTTGACCATACACCAGTATCCAACCGGAGGTAAGGTTACGTTCCTTCATGCGCTGCGCGGTGGCTACACACAGCTCTTTTATGTATTCGCTGTCATCCATGGCTATATTTGCAATAATAGCTCCAGATATATCTACCTTATCGTCAACAACTATGACCTTGATATTTAGCTCCTCAGCCTTTTTTATGGCAGCATCATTTGTGCCTGTTGGATTAGTTATGGCAATGTATTCACATTTATTCCCATGCGCCATTTTGACTGCATCAAGCGCGTTAACTCCGTCCTCGCCATAGCGAAGCAGAACCGCAGTATAACCAAGTGTACGAGCAGTGTTCAAAAAACCATACATCATGGCGGATGCTTCATAGCTTCCGTTGTCCCTCACTACAAAGCCTATCGTTATAGATTTTGCGGTTATAGGAGCCTGAGTAGGCTCAGGAGTAGGTGTAGGGGTCGGTTCTTTGGTAGGCCCAGGTGCCATTGTCTGCGTTATCTCTGGCGTAACAGTAGGAGTAGGTTCCACTATTCCCGAACTGCATCCCCAAAAGGCCAAGACAATCAGCATAGACATCAAAAGCATTAAAGTTTTTTTCATCCTAATACCTCCACATCAGTGTATAAGATTTTATCATGCAAAGTGTACAATAAAAACCGATTCTACACTATGTTTACAATTACAACATATATTCTTTCATTTTCTTAGGCATATTTTTAAGCTCAAGTGCTTTTTCCTCATATCCAGGCTTTCCAAGAAGCGCATAAGTAGCGTTTTTACCTTCTTCAACCCCCGGCTGATCGAAGGCATCGATATTAAGAATACCTCCAGCATATGCGGTTTGAAGCTCAAGAAGCATCATAAGCTGTCCTATAGTAAATTCATTTACCATAGGAAGGGTTATGGTTTTTGACATGTGCCTGCTCTTCATAAGCGCATACTCTGTCGCTCTTCTCTCCACATCGATAAGCTCGTTAAATGTATGACCACTTAAAAAGGCAACATCGGGAATATCATCGTAGGCATTTGGTATATCCATAAGCGCTCTATATTGATCAACCGCCAAAAATGTTATGACTTTATCAAAAGGTCCCTCTGCATATAGCTGTATCTGAGAATGCTGATCCGTAACACCAAGCGCCTTTACAGGGGTCTGTCCAGTACGCACGACACAGCCCTCTTTATCATAAAGCTTTCCAAGAGACTCTGCCCAAAGCTGCGCATACCAGTCCGCCATCTCCTTTAATGAATCTGCATAGGGCATCATTACGCTTATATTGCAGCCTTTTTTCATAGAAATACATTCAAGTGCCGCAAGCATAAATGCAGGATTTTTTTGTGGATCATCTACGGAGCAAAGTTTATCCATATAAGCCGCACCATCAAGCAGACTCTTTATATCTATACCACAGACTGCTGCAGGCAAAAGTCCAACGGGAGATAACTCGCTGAATCTTCCTCCTACGCCATCAGGAACATAAAGCGTTGTAATTCCGAATTGACGTGCTATTTTTACAAGATTTCCCTTATGCTCATCGGTAGTGGCTATAACATGATTTGCCCAGTTATCGCCAAGGCAGTTTCTCAGCATATAAGTTATAAGAAGCAATTGTGCCATAGTTTCAGATGTGCTTCCGGATTTTGTTATAACATTAAACATGGTGCGCTTAATATCGATAACATCAAAAAGTGACCTTATGCGCTCAGGATCAATGTTATCCTCAATATAAAGCTTGGGGCCTCTTCTTAAATCGTCCGAAAGCTCATTGTACCGCAAATGATTAAGTGCCTTTTGAACCGCTATAGGACCAAGCGCACTACCTCCTATCCCAAGCACTACAAAGCTGTGATAATTTTTTCTAACACTTTCGGCTATTTCTAAGATCCTATTTACTACCGTTTCCTGATTATAAGGAAGCTCCCTCCACCTTGTATTATCCCGCGTCTCATTTACCCTTTGCGCTATATCAGCATTTTTTTCTATGAATTCATTGAGCTCATCATCGCCTATACCATGCTCTCCGACAAAGCGCTCCATCATATTATTAAAATCAATACTTATCTGCATATCAAGCCTATTCGCATCTTGCATAAAATAATCCCCTTTCAGCATAATCATAGCATTATTCTGTTATTATATCACAGCAAAGCAACATATGATACTCTAAAAAACAGCTTTGGAGGATCGTATGAAAATATCTGCCTTTCCCTTTATTAAATCATGCCTCATAACCCTCATAATGATCGGTATGATCATGATGCTTTTTACCTCGGGTTGTATAGAAAAAAGAAGCAGCCTTCAGGTTCGTGTACTTGATGCCTTTTCCGCATCACCCATTAGTAACGCGCATGTTATAATTGCAGAAACGGGCGATGAATTTATAACACATGAAAAGGGCTTTACGGAAGAATTCTCAGTTCGGGTGTATGATTATGAAGGTCATCTTCCTCTTTCGCAAAACTGGGGCGAGCTTACGCTTATTGTATATGCTGATGGCTATCTAGATTTAGTACTATTTCATCTTACAGTATATCCCAATAAACTCAGAAATGTAACCCTTTACCTTTTCCCGGATGATGGCTCGACCGATCACGCGCCTATATCCATAATTGAATCACCAAACGATGAGTGGGTCAAAAAGCTGGTTGATGAATGTAAATAATTATGCTAAAATCTAAAAATAAATACACAGTATTTGGAGTAAAGATTATGGCAAAAACTGATGAAAAAAAAAGAAAACGCAACAAAAAGTCGAATAAGCATGTGCTTGATAGACGTTCAACTTGCTTTATACTTCTTCCTTGGCTTCTACTTATACCACTTGGACTTTTTCTTCCAAGTATAGTTTCAGGAAACAGCGAGTGGATAGAATCAGTATATGCAAAAAGCATATATCCGGTCATAAGCCGTATTCTAATAACACTTACCTCATGGATAAACATATCGATAGCGGAGCTTCTTATTGTAGTACTTATTATCGGTGGAACAGCATTTTTATTATACCTGATAATAAAGCTGATACTATGCAAGATAAAGTTTGTGCGTTTTTTAAATATAATGCTTATAATCGGTATTATAGGCGGTGCGATGATAAACATCTTCTATATCAACTGGGGCTTTAACTATTTTAGGAAAGATATTTCTGATATCATGGGACTTGAGATCAAAGAGCGCTCAAGCGAGGAGCTTTCAGAGCTTTGCCATTATCTTTCAGATAAATCAAAAGAGCTAAGGACACAAGTAAATACCAATGATGATGGAGTATTTTACTTCGAAGGCAGCATATATGATAAATCCGAAGAACTTGCAGCCGCTTTTTCTGCTCTTGCTGAAGATCATGATTGTTTTTTTGCTCCTGTCGGCAAGCCCAAATCCCCCTTTCTCTCTGAATTGCTATCCTACGCAGGAATATCAGGTATCTACATTCCTTTCACCGCAGAGGCTAATGTTAATACGCATCAACCATCGCTGCTAAAACTTTCATCTTCCGCACATGAAATGGGACATCAGCTTGGCTTTGCTCATGAGGATGACGCCAACTTCATAGCATTTTTATGCGGATTATATTCAGAGGATGAAGATATAGCTTATTCTTGTACTATGTTGACGCTTCTAGAATGCTCCAACAGGCTCTATAGCTGCGATAAGGACGCATACAGTGAACTCTACAGTACATATAGCGACGAAATGCGCCTAGATCTTCGTGATTACTCAGAATATTGGGATATTTACGAAGGCGAAGTAAAACAGACCGTTCAAAACGTAAACGATAACTACCTCAAGCATAACCAGCAGCTCGATGGTGTAGAAAGCTATGGCCGAATGGTGGACAATGTGCTCGCTTATTACATTGCTTATATTAAATAGAGGCTAGCAAGCGTTACTGTGTGCTCCAAAGCCGTGCGTAGTAAAGATCGGCTGAAAGCTCGATTATTTCGGTCACTGGGTTATATGTGTCCCTTGATACGAGCACGCTGTAAATAAGCTCACCATTGTCGTTATAATACTCTTTATACGTTTCAGCTATGCATCCATCCCTTCCGCTCCTATATGTATTGCTTGTATCGGCCGGAAGGGTTTCGTTCAATCTGTATATCGGCTCGTCACGCTCTAAGGTACGTATTTTTTTTGAGCTTAGCTCTATATAGCCGCCATCTTCGGGCGCTTTCCCGAATACTCTTATAGTAATGCTTTTATTTGCCTTATCCACTATAGCTGATATGAGAACTTTGGATTCCATGGTATTTTTAAACCTAAGATTAAGTCCATCAGATGTAATGGTTGCATCACGCCCTACATCTGTATATCCCATAGGCCATGTGTGATGGTGACGTTCAGTTATTTCAAGGTCCGAAAGCAATGCTGCATTATAAAGTGTGGTTGATACTTGGCATATTCCTCCACCGTAGGATTCCACATATCTTCCTCCACTGATACCAAACGCCATACTCCATCCATTTTCCTCTGTCCTTGGCCCTAAGACTTCGTTTATATTAAACTCTTTACCGGGCTCTAAAACATAGCCATCAATTATTGCCGCTCCCTTTACTATATTCTCTACCCTACCGGAGGCGGATAGTTCTGTCGAGGAAAATTCCGTAGTGTACTCCGCAAGCATGTAGAACTCAGCTTTTGCAGCTTCTTCATCAACTTCTGGTAAAAGCTCTACCGTGTCTACCGTTACTGTAATATCACCTATGCCATGTACATTATCCGCTATTGCTTGGTTTACGGTTTCTACATCAGCATAGCTTCCTGCTTCAGACGGCTTAATAGAGATCAACTCCTCACTTCCAGGGTCATAATGCGCGCTCGCATCAACGGGTGCTTTTTTTAAAGGTTCAATAAGGGGCAAAAGCAAATCTTTAGATTCTACTTCATTATAGCTTATGTCGCAAGTAAGCCTACGTATCTCTCCATCCTGCTCCGGCTTTTTAGAAAGTCGCATTGCTTCTTTTAAAACAGATTCTACATTAAAAGAAAAATCAAGCTCTGCTGCTGTAAAGCTTACGCTGTCTCCGTCCTTTGTATTAACGGTTATGCGCATTTCGAATAACAATGCTTCGTGTGCCTGAATCAGCGCTTCCGTTGCGGTATATTCATCCATACCTGACACATCCAAGCCATCTATATGAACCAGTTCTCCAATGAACTCCTCAGTTTCAATTTCGTTACAGGATATAAGGCATAGAAGTAGCGCTATAGCAATAACAAAAAATACCTTTGTTTTCATTTTTTGTACCTCTCTTCGAAAAATTATTATTTTTATTCTTAATTATTATGCCTTTTTAGCATCCTTTTCATCATAAGCAGGAATAAATTTAATGAATTTAATTGAAAATATCTGCAATGTAATGTAAACTATTGTATAATATGTTGATTAGAGGCCAAAAAATGATTAATAGCGATCCAATAATACGTGAACATATATCCGCTTTAGGAAACGGATATTTTATGCTGAGTGATGCAGAATCCGCTCTAATTGAGCTAAAAAGCAGCTATGAGGGTAATTTTTCCATGATCTATATGGATCCTCCCGGCGCTATCAATGCTTCAAATTACATCACTTGCGAGGCCTGCGGTAAGCAGCGCTCCTTTGAAGCCTTTCATGATATATCACTTGCTGAATATAAGGCTATGCTCAAAGCTGTTCTTATCGCTTGCCATCCACTGCTTTGTGAAAGCGGCTGCGTCTTTCTACATACCACTCAGATGCAGACTCACCATGCTCGTTTGATACTGGATGAGGTATTTGGGGCTGATTGCTTTTTAAATGAGATAATTTGGACTTATAAAGCCGGAGGCCGCTCAAGCAAGCGCTTTTCTTCAAGGCATGATAGTATATTGTTTTATTGCAAGTCCCCCACAAACCATTACTTCAGCACAAAAGATATCGGCATAAAAAGAGGCTCAAAGCCGCATAATCATAGGAAACGCAGTATATCAGATGATGGAAGGGTTTATTTTACCGCACTGGCAAACGGTAGAGCCTATAGGTATTATGAGGACAGTACCATAATTCCCAGCGATGTTTGGGATGATATAGATGCTGTTGGAGTAAAAAGCGCTGAAAGCATCGGATACCCTCAGCAAAAGCCATCAGCGCTTTTAAAGCGCATACTGCTTTGCTCTACCAAAAAGGATGATCTTGTTTTAGATCTTTTTTCCGGAAGCGGAACGTTTGCAGCTCTTGCCTCTACCCTTGATCGCAGATGGGTCGCCGTTGATAATTCTCCGGCAGCTCTTATGACCATAAGGAACCGTCTTTTACAGCAATCATCCGGAATATTACAATGTAACGGTAGTGTTACATTAAAATACAACACTCCGATGGAGCCTTTTGAGTTGCCAAATATAGAAGTGATCCTCAATGAAGACATGCTAAGCGTAGTTATTGAAAGGACATGCCTTGATATACCTTTAAGATATGCTGCTCTATGTAACCTAAGTTCCGATAACACCTTAACTCCACTTTCTTCGTCTTTCTGCTCCACTATGCCGACCAGACTGCCTTTTGTGAATATCCCCGAACATCCCGTAGTTCAACTCGTATATGCGGATTTTTCTCAGGCTTTAATTCCTTTAAAATAGACGGACTCTCTCATTTGGCACAAAAAGGAGGCATAAGTATTTGGTAAATGCGCTTTACCTTAAAGTGCAAATATGTTATACTTCAAAGCGATATGTAAACTTTAGTTAGGCGGTGTAAGTATGCACTACATTGTGCTCGACCTTGAATGGAACCAACCATTTTCTAATAAGCAAGCTAAAAAGCAGCCATTTCTTCTTGTTGGAGAGATAATAGAAATAGGGGCTTATAAGCTTGACGATAACTTGAATGTGGTTGATGATTTTAAAATTTGGGTCGCTCCAAAATATTATAAAAAACTCCAAAGCCGTGTAAAAAGGATTACCGGCATAACTCAATCCATGCTCGCATACGGCGTGCCCTTTATAAATGCGGTCTCACACTTTAAGCGCTGGTGCGGTACGGAATATGTTATTCTTACATGGGGTCGTGATGACATACCTATGCTCATCGACAATCTAAGACTTCATTCGCTCGACACCTCATGGATACCCAGATGGTATAATTTGCAGTTGATATTCAGCAAGCAGTTTTTCGGCGATTCTCAGCAAAGGTCACTAGCATCAGCCGTCGATTTTTTTGAGATAGAAGCCACTCGCTCGGCTCATGACGCACATAATGACGCCTATTATACCTCTGAGGTATGCAAACACCTTGATTTAAAACGTGGCATAAGCGAGTACCGAATTCTTCCAAATACCCAGGATTTATTCTCAAATTCACATGTTTACCACATAGCTTATCATGGTTTTGAATCCATAGACAAAGCTTTTGCAGCACACAGTTCTTTTATAATAAAGTGCCCTATGTGCAAACAGCGCCTTCCAGTAAAAGGCTGGGTTCAATGCAGCGCTACAAAGGCCATAGCTGTAACGCGCTGTGAAAAACACGGTGATTACCTAATTAGAATAAAGGTAGCAAAAAATAAAGATGGACGATATAGGGCAAGCGTTTTTCTTTACACAGCCGACTCTGTTCTAATGTCCTTTTATTCTCAAAAGCTCGAAGAATATCAGACAAAGCTTCGTTTCAAAGATCGTGGATATTCGCGAAATGATATGGACTCTTATAACGAGATTAACATATCTGATCTGAATGATAACAAATGATAAAGCGATATACACTTAGGTTTGTTAAATCGTTAGTTCTATGCTATAATGTAAAAAATGACAAATATGGAGGGTATTTTGAAACAGTTAATAGCAATGTTTATAGTGCTGTCCATGTTTTCACACGCATGGACATGCAGTCAGTTATCGCCTGCTAATGCACCCATTACCACGGATTCATTAGGAGTGGCCTCCACACCCGATATTATACTTGATAATGTGCATGATGAACTTATCTCTACAGAAGCCGAACTTATCGATTTCTTTTTATATGGGACGGAGCCGGAATGCACGCTTAGCTGCGATATTGACGTAAAGTTTAACATGCTTAAGCTAACAAAAGATCGCGGCCATATAACCATTAACGGCGGCGGATATACAATAAGCGGAAGTGCGGAATGTCTCATTCGTATGGATGATGATACCTCCCTTGCCTTAAACGATATACATTTATCAAGCAGTGCTATATGCATAGCTATTCAGGGTAGCGGAAGCATAGCCGCAACAGACTTATCCATTGAATCGGAGTTTAATTGCTTTGATGTGTTTCAAACATTGACACTTAAAAAAAATTCAGACTTACTTGCTACCAGTACCTCGGGTTATGGAGTAGCAGCTGCCGGCTTTATTCTTGAAAATGGCGTAGATGCCGTAATACATTCACTTAGCTCAGCAAGTACGGTTAGTGTTTCGCATGATGGATTACTTTTAACCGAAGGAAGCTCTTTGACTGCTTCGGGCTATGGATATAATGTACTCTCATGTGATAGCACCGTAACTTTGCTTGATGATTCAAAGCTTGATGTTAAAAATATAGGCACCTATCACGCGTGCGAAATATATTCCATTTATATCGAGGGAACTGTGGAAATAAATGCAATTGGCGGTGAAAACGGTGTTGGTATATTTATTGCGATGCTTACAGAAAATTACCATGTTATAGGAGAGTGCACTCCTGATCTACGCAAGGAAAAAGGCCTTGGGAGCATCCACTTTTATGAAAGTGCAGATCTTTTACCTTCTCCTGAGCCTCTTTCATCTACACCACAATAAAAAACTATGAAGCCAAGGTTTTTCAGGGAGTTCAAACTCTTTAGATTAATAAACGCAAAATCACATCGTGCCCCCAAATCGGCAACAGGTGTATTTTTAAAAAGCCGCGGAGCCAATCTACATAAATTTTATAAGATCAATGCTCGCGCCATTAGAAGGGTTCGGTCAAGCCCTAGACTTGGTCGTTTTTCAAACTTTCAAGCGAAAAAAGCTAAAGTGTTTACAACAAGGCTTGATGTAGGAAGATTCAGTAAGACATCTTTGCGCCAAACGTCAAGGCTGGGGAAGAGCATGAATCTTCGTCGCTTTGATGCCGAAGGCAAAAATAACAATTATCGTGCAAAGCGTCCGACGATTACTCGCTTTAAGCCCGAAGGTAAGCAGCCAACTATCAATAATGAACGTTTTGAGGCTTCCCGCTTTTCCAAAGGAGAAAATCGAGCCTCCTATCATCCATTTCAGCTTCGCATGGAGCGCTTCCCTACCATTGATAAAATAGCTCCATTAAAGCGTACTACCAAAGCAGCTAATATAAAACGTTTTAACTTTGAAGGGATGGGTTCAGAGAGCTCACGCAGAATGCCTTCTATTACAAGACCGTCACGCTTTTCGTTCCAGGGGTTAAAGATTGCTCCTAAGATAAGCGCAAAAAGTAACAAACCAGCACGATATACTGAGAATGCAGTACGTCCCGGAATCAGGCATGCCTATGCGCCCAAACGCAAGCTTAAAATACCGTATGTAAAGATACTTTTAGTATTCGTAATTCTGCTTTTGCTTGCAGGTATTGGCTATATTGCATATATACTAATTAATAACGACAGCACGCTTGGCTTTTTAAGATAAACCATGTGCGTCTTAAACCAAAAACAAAGGAGTATGACATGATAATCATTGAAATGGAAAATGGTGGGCTGATTAAAGTCGAACTTAACAGAAATGTTGCCCCAAACACCGTATCAAATTTTCTTCACCTTGCATCAAAGGGCTTTTACGATGGACTGATCTTTCACCGTGTAATAAAAGGCTTTATGATACAGGGCGGCTGTCCTAATGGAACAGGAATGGGCGGTCCCGGATATAGCATAAAGGGTGAATTTACAGCAAACGGCGTAAATAATACCTTAAAGCACGAAAGAGGCGTTATATCTATGGCGAGAGCGCAAGATCCCGACTCCGCAGGATCGCAATTCTTCATCATGCACGAAGATGCCCCGCACCTCGATGGCCAATATGCCGCATTTGGAAAGGTCGTATCCGGTATGGAGGTTGTAGATGAAATAGCATCCGTTCCCACTTTTTATGATAAACCCCTTGTTGATATGCGTATACATCGCGTATATCTCGAGAATGAACCGGATTTCGATTCCCCGGTGAAAGCATAGATAAGCAAAGCCCGCTCCACTTTTTTACATAAAATAGAGTGGGCTTTTATTTTATATAATCTTCTGCATTACCCTTTTAAATACATCTTCTATCGCATCGTTTATAACTATATCTGCTCTTTGGTCATATGGCGTTGTGCTTTTATTTATGAGTACCAGCTTACTTCCTCTATAATACTCGATTAAAGATGCCGCAGGATAAACTACCAGGGACGTACCGCCTATTATCAACATATCAGCGTTCATTATCTCGTATATAGCGCCCTCTACTACACTATTATCCAAAAGCTCTTCATATAACACTACATCAGGCCTGATTACTCCTCCGCAGGTACACGTTGGAATAGGTTGTGCAGCGTGTATTTTATCAATACCATATGATTTGCCGCATCTTAAACAATAATTTCTATATATTGAGCCATGCAGCTCATATACCTTTGTGCTGCCGGCCATTTGATGAAGTGCATCAATATTTTGCGTTATCACAGCAGAAAGTTTTCCCATTTTTTCAAGCTCGGCAATCGCATAATGAGCGTAATTGGGTAAAAAGCCTGTTTTAGCAAGAGAATTTCTATAGTAATCATAAAACAGATCGGGATATCGCATGAAAAAGCTATGCGAAAGCAGAGTTTCAGGATCAAATCCATACTTTTTAATAGCTTCAAAGGCGCCATTTTCGCTACGGAAATCAGGTATTCCGCTAGCAGTTGACACTCCTGCACCTCCAAAAAATACTATTCGATTTGAATTTTTAATTAAATCCATCAATCTATTCTCCATATCATCTCCCCCTCATCTTTGCTATTCCACCTATAATAATTAATAATACAACCTTCCTGTTTTATCGTCAATACATAAATATATAGACTTGTATGAAATCAAAATTAGGACAAACGACTGATTTTGTCCGTTTTTACATAGCTAAAGTATGGTTATTATGTTAATATGTATACTTATATGTCAAGGAGAAAGCTCTATGCCAAATATAGATCTCAACAAAGTAATAGTAAAAACCATAATCAAACAGACTATAAATGGCATCTATAAAGATCCGCAGCGCACTATACGCCGTTGTGTTGAGCATGGCTGTTATCATGCCAAAGGTCGCTTTCAAAGCGCCTTGTTTAACGCTACCTATAACATATTACAAAATAATGATAGCAACTACTATCCTTATATACATAGGATTGTATCCGATGTTGACCCGGAGATACTTAATACCTTCGCATTTAATGTGGGCTATAACAGCTTTACCTCTGGCGCAAAATTAATACGCAAATATGAAGCTGAAAAGCGCTTTAATATCCCTTGGGCCATATCATTTTATATTGAAAGGTTCTCGAAAAATATTGATATTCTCTTGCGTACTATAATTTCTCAAGGAATTAATTTCGGAATTTTTACATACTTTGTGTTTTGCAGTATAAATATTGTAAAAAAACTGACTTCTGTTTTTGCTTCCTATCCGGATTGTGCATTTGTAATCATAACCGAACCTGAATTTATAGGCGATCATGAACTTACAGAAATCAGAAAGCTGAAAAACATATTGCTATCACTTAACTCGGCTTCACCATCTTATTTTGAAGCCGCACATAGAGCGCACAAGCAACGCATACTTTATAGCGCTCATCTGTACTACGATAAAAGCATGCTTTCAAACATATTATTTGGCAAATTGCTTAAGACGCTTCTTCCTTCCGGATGTATGACATTAATGCTCATCCCAAATTCTAAGTGCTCCTTGGATACATGCGAAGCTGCAACAGAATACGCTATAAAAATGCGCGAAAATCCAAGCCATCCCTTGCTCCCAATAGAGCTGATAAGTGGTATAAAGCAAATCGACCACATAATCTCGGATGACTCGTGCGCTCTAAGCATAGATATAGAAGGAAATGTTTTTAACTCAAGCAGAAGTCTTTGCAATATTAATGCATTCAGTACAAACCTTTCCGATATTCTGAAGGAGGCTTGCCCCAAATAATACTTCTATAAAAACAGGTCAGGATATTTATACCTCTTGACCTGTTTTATTTATGTTTATACTATTTAGTTTCGTTCATATGGATAGCCGCACTTTCAATAGCCTCAACTATCGAGGTATATCCGGTACACCTGCAATAATTGCCACGCATATACTCTCGTATCTCATCTTCGGTAGGACTATTGTTCTCCATCAGCAGCGTTGTGCCCGCAACTACCATGCCGGGCGTACAGAATCCGCATTGTATAGCGCCTTTATCGATGAATGCCTGCTGAACGGGATTGAGGTTTCCATCCTTTGCAAGCCCTTCTGAAGTTGTTATGTCCCAACCGCTTGCGGTAACGGCAAGTATCATGCAGGCAAGCATGAGTTTACCATTTGCAATTATGCTGCATGCCCCACATTCGGCTATACCACAGCCATATTTAGTGCCCGTTAAATGCAGACGATCTCGAATCACATTAAGCAGCAGCTCATTTGGTTCTACAGCAAGATCATACCTTCTGCCATTTACAGTAAGCGTTATGTTGTGAAGCTTCATCATAGCGTACCTCCTGCTCTTTGCCATGCGGTTTCAAGCGCCTGCGCCACCAATACCTTTGATATCTCACGCCTATATTCGGCAGTAGATCTAATATCATCGATCGGCTTTATAATGCTCGCAGCCAGCTCTGCCAACTCTAAAAATAGCTCTTTTGTCGCGACCCTATCAAAGGCTTTATCACCAACGCCTAAAAGCTCGATAGGAGTAGGAGCAACAGCACCCATTGCTATCCTGCATGCTTTTACAGCACTTCCATCTCGCTCAATATAAGCAGTTACGCTTATCTTGGATATATCAGGTTTAACTCTTGTCTTTTTGATAAAGCACGAGCCACTATCCGGCTTTACTCTTGGTAACACGATGGATACTAGCATCTCATCATCCTTTATCACAGTCTTTGAAACGCCTGTAAAAAATTTGGATATAGGTACTTCCCTATCCCCTGAGGCGCTTGAAAGCCTCAAAACAGCATCATAAACCATTAGTGGACACGCAGTATCTGCAGCAGGCGAAGCATTTACTATGTTGCCTCCGATAGTGCCCATATTGCGAACCGCCGGCGATGCCATAAGCGGTATAGCCTCTACAAGGGCATGATAGTCTGAAAGCATCGTATTTCGATCTATATTGCAAAGCTTGGTAAGCGCTCCTATTTCAATACCTTCTTCGCATTTTGATATAAACGAAAGCTCGGTAATATCTTTTGTGTCCAGCAATATGGAAAATGGGATATCAGCACCCGTCTTCAGCTTCACCAAAAGGTCTGTTCCGCCTGCCATCACCTTTACGCCGCCTTCATATGCAGAGAGCAGATCAAGTGCGTCCGCTAAGCTATTTGGTGCTACATACTCAAATTCTCTATCAAGCAATCTAGTACTCATGCATTTTCCTCCTTTTCTTTTAGCGCCTTAAGCATCTTTTCAGGCGTAATGGGTATGCTTGTGAAACGAATTCCTACCGCATTATAAATAGCATTTCCTATCGATGCCGCAACGGAAGCAAGCGCCGCTTCACCTATACCCTTTGCACCAAATGGACCGGTTGGCTCATATACATCGCATACACGCACCATACAATCCTTAACATATGGCATCTCACAGAAAGTAGGCGTTTTGTAATCGACCATCATTGCGCGGTTTTTAAGCTGACCCGTCTTATTGTCGTAGTCGATGTGCTCATAGAGCGTATAGCCAAGACCTCGGTTAAACGAACCTATAAGCTGCCCTTCAAGCAATTTTGGGTTGATGGCCGTGCCGCAATCTCCATACATAAGCGCCTTAGTCATATTTATATCCCCCGTAAGCGTATCTACCTCTACCTCAACAAAGTGCGTAACAAAGCATGGCGGACAATTCTTCTGTCTATAGCTGTCCGCATAGGCTATCGTGCCCCAGCTATAATTTTTAGCATGGAACGCAATCTGCTCTATTGTCATTCGCTTATCTGGGAAACCTATCAAATATACGACACCCTGACCAAGCTCATCATCCCTGTAGATCGAAAGCCTCTTGGGATCCTCATTCATTATGCGACCTGCAACCTCAAGAAGCTTTTCACGCACTTTAAGCGCCACATGTTCTACTGCCGCTCCTCCGCAATATACTCCACGAGTAGCGTGCGTGCATATGTCAAAGCCTGTTGTTCTGGTATCTGTCGGTGACATGCCTACCTTATTTAGCGGCACCTGCAGAACATCGGCGCATATCTTCGCTAAAGCATCCCAGGTTCCACCACCGTGATCCATAACAGGCGATACGACATCGACCGAACCATCCTCATTTATCTTAATGTAAGCGGATGAATAATCGATGACCTCTCCCTCTTTGGGTCCACCGGTACCCGAAGTATGGAAGCCTCTCGCAACACCAATACCCTTGCGGTATCTTCCTGTTTTTTCTGTATGGGGCTTTCTCTCCTTCCAGTTAAACAGCTCTCCACCCTCGATAAGCGATTCCTTTACACCGCTGGTTTTAATTATAGAGCGAATGGTAGGTCCTTGCCCCCAGAACTCATCACCTACGGTACGGTAGTTTTTAAGCCTAAATTCAATAGGATCCCAACCGTGTTCATTACATATGTCATCTATCATGCTTTCGATCGCAAAATTGATTTGCGGATTTCCATATCCCTGCATAGCGCAGCAAGGTACTTTGTTAGTATACACAGCAGTACCGTTAAATCTTATGTTGCTTCCATACTTATAAAGCGAGGCAAACCATCCGGCCGTACAGCCTATATAAGCAAGCGGCTGTATCTGATGCGAACCAAAATCTACCAAAGCCTTCACTTCAGCAGCAGTTATCATCATATCCGAGGTAACACCGAGCTTAATATCGAATGTCGTGGGATATTTATGATGGCTGTAAAAGTCCTCTTCCCTTGATGATAAAAGCTTTACAGGCCTTCCGGATTTCTTTGCAAGCGCGGCGCAGATCGGTATCACTGTATTCATCTGAATAGATGAGCCAAAGCCGCCGCCCAGGGTTACTTTTTTAATATTTACTTTTGAAAAAGGTAAATCAAGAAGCTTTGCTATCAAAGACCTTGTACCATGTATGCTCTGCGTGGTACACCAAACTGTCATGCTGCCATCAGGCTCGGGTTTACATACAGCGCTCTTTGTCTCAAGCTGATTATGGTATATCCTATCAAGTACATAATGCGCCTCATATATATGATCCGCTTCAGCAAATCCCTTATCTACATTACCTTCGTCAATATTCCTTATAACACCCTTGTTATTGTGCACTAGCACTTCTTCATCACCAAGGTATATCTTGTCAAAAAGCTGCGGCGCACCGTCCTTCATGGCTTCCTCTGCATCAAGCACATATGGAAGTTCCCTATAAACTATCTTTACAAGCCTTGCTGCTTTATGAGCAAGCGCCTCCGTATCATGAGCAAGAGCCATGACAGGTTCGCCATAATGACGAACTTTATCGGTCGGAAGAAGTCGTCTGTCCCTAAAGGTAGCGTTTGGTACCGAAACGCTTCTTTCATTATATAAGTAAGGATTAGTATCCTTACTGGTAAGCACAACGGCGCCAAAAGCTTCCGCTTCGGAGGTATCGATGCTTACTATTTCAGCATGCGGGAAGGGGCTTCTTATTACCACTGCCCACATCATATCAGGATAGCTGATATCGCTTGAGTATTCCTGTTTACCGGTTACCTTAGCATAGCCATCCATACGCGGAGTATCCGTACCAACAACATATTTTTCCGGTATAACTTCGGGTATTTTCATGCATTTTCATCCTTTCCTTGTTTTTTATATAAATCACATGATCTACATATTCCATTGTAGTATGCAATAAGATGTAAATAATCCTCAGGCGTGTCCATATCAAGCAATATCCCATAATCATCAACATTCAAAAAACTTCGATTGCAATCAGAAAAGACAGCCCTTAATGTGTCATATTCATAAGCTAAAATGCGCTTTGCGACATCCATCGAGCAGAGGGTCGGATGCCCCGCCCGCATTGAATACGATGGCGACAGCACGTTCATTGGGCTATCCTCAAAATTTTCCATAAGAGCCATAACGGTATCTACGCTAAAAAGCGGTATATCGGTAGGCGTAATGAAAAATCCTTTCCCATCCGGCATGAGAGCTTTTACTCCGGCCTTGACCGATGTAAACATACCTTTCACGTAGTCCTTATTATAAATCGGCCTAATATCGCTATAACCATTAAGTATACCTGTAAGCAGCTCTTTATTACTACCCAAAACCACAATTATATCCTTAACGCCGGCATCCAAAAAAGTATCAATACAGTGAGCGATTGCAGGCTTATCCCCTATAAGAACAGCTGGCTTAAAGCATCCCATCCTTACGGATCGCCCTGCAGCAAGTATAATCGCGGTAAATGGACGGTTTTTCAAGAAAACATACCTCATGATATTATTCTATAATTTTATACTGATATGAAGGTTTTATCAATAGTGAAAATAGTAGTACATCTTCTATTTCAGCTATCACCTCTACAAGATCAGTACATATTTTCCAAAAAAAAACAAAATAATTATTTGTTGGCATGTAAGTATGCCTGCATTATTGAGAATACTAAACCATGAATCCATATTTATATAAGGAGGCAATGCCAAATGAAAAAAAGCATTAAAGGATTCTTACTTTTTGCTTTGGTAACAGGGCTTATGTTCTTTGCTGCAGGCTGTGATGAAGGAATGATAGGACAATCCCCGTCTCCAAGTCATAGTCCACAGACGACTCAAAATACAACGCCCGATACAGCGACTACGCCTGATACATCACCAAGTGCGTCACCGATGGGTACCATGGATGGTGGTACATCAAGTGCATCACCGGATCCGAGTGGCTCTCCGGGAGGCATCAGCGGTTTTATTGAAGGATCAATAGTAGATCCAGAGGATGTCCCCGAACTTCTTGCTGCGATAGAAGAAGAATATCCCGGCGCAACTATAGAGTCGATCACTCACGTTACTTATGAAGGTGAACAGGCATATAAGGTTAGCATAAAACTTAGTGATGGTGAAAATAGCGAGGTATATGTACGCTCAAACTATGAGATCATAAGTGGAAATGCGCCCTCAGCTTCACCCGAAAGTACAGGCAACAACTGATTGAACCAAAGCGGGAAATGCGTCTTATATGGCGCATTTTCTTTTGTTTTATTTTGCATAGATTTGTGGTAAAATGTTAAAAAGTAACAATGAGGATACTATGCAAACTAAACAAGGTAAAGAAGCAAAACCAAATACATCCGGGCAACATTATGCTTTGATAGTCATGATTGTACTACTTGTAATTTGTGCAATTATGTACTTTATTAAAAATTCATATAACCCCATAGAACCCTTATCGACATATATTCCTTCACAATCTCCTACCCAATATTTAAAAGTACCTCTTACTCATAACATTTTCATTGCACATCTTGACAGGGTCGATGAAAATAACATTTTTAATGAAATTGAGCAAGGTATTTATAAAGCTGAAACAGATTATACAAGCGCTATCATTGTCCTTATCATTGATGATGACGGATTTCTATCTGATGCAGATGTGACAATATATCTAACCCATATGCATATTGTCGGTGACGACCCATCTTCCATAACGGATCGCATAAATGCTGCAATTAACGAAGAATCACTACTTATCGGTTATGATCTGCTTTCAATTTGTGTTGAAGCTTTATGCGGCATAAGCAGCTACTCTTTTGAAAATTTATTGCCTTTCTCCTGCTTTGTTGAACTCACTTGTGGGAATAAAGCTGAAGTTACCTTTCCAAATGGTACTGTTCTCAAGCTGTCGGGAGAAAAAGATTGCATATTCGCGAGTTTTAATAATCTTTGTGCAAAATAAGAAAAAAAGTGTCATAGATTTAACTCTATGACACCCCAATTCATTTATTATACCGCTTGACATTTAAAACCGATATAAATTCCCTCGTTTACACTTAAATTGTACCTGTAACTACCAATGTGCTTACTCCTGGAGTTATTATCCATCTTCCTGTCGTAGTATCTTGAGTATAGGTAGCTGCCGGAACAGTGATCTGACCAGGAATGGTAACAAATGTACCGGTTGTTTCATCGTACGTATAGTTTACTCCCTCTGTCCAGGTCATACCATTAAATGTAACACTAATATTCGAAAGAATTGGATCAAAGATATCTCTAACCGAAACATTATCTCCTGCATCAGCCGCCGTGTTACCAGAGTTCTGGATCATGAACGTATACGTAATAGTTCCGTTTTCTGTTACCGGTGTAGGACTAATGCTCTTTGTAATGGTAAGATCAGGTTCATCCTCTGTACTTATCGTCTCTTCTGCCTCGATAGGCGTCGTTATATTGCCACCACTCAGTGTAATGCTATTTGTGATAGTATCATTCGGTCCAAGCGGGGCAAACTGATTAATATCAGCCTCGTAGATTATAATAAGATTGCTGTTTGCAGGTATGGTAAGATTAGCAAATACAAGCGGCGGGCCTGCCGTTATATCCTGTCCGGTTGTCTGTAATACACCATTTATATAATAACGAGCCGAACCCGCTACGTATGTAAGCGGATACAGGGTCATATCATCAAATTCATATCCACCAAGATCATCGGTTAGTGTTATTCCTGTAAACGGTGTGTTACCGGAGTTTACAATGCTTATAACAAAAGTAACATCGTCATTACGAGAGTAATCATCCAGTACCGCTGTTTTGGTAACGGATAATACTTCCAGTATTTCACCTGTTACTATATTAGAATTAATCACAGCATTATTATACGAAAGCTGTGCCTGGTTGGTAAATTGTGCCACTTTATTTCACCTCAAAGTTATTTATAGAGTTCCTAGAAAAACCCTACAGTAGATAATATGAAATTAAAAACCATGTTGTGAAATGTGTACACTAAACATAGACCAATAATATAATTATCATAAAAAAATTTGCTGGATCTTTTGTAATCAAATCACTGTTTTAACTCAGAAAAGGCGCTTATACTAATCACATAGAAAACATGGAGGTTAAAAAAATGTCAGCAATTAAAGTTACAAATGAAAACTTTGAAAATGAAGTATTAAATGCAAGCAGCAAGGTTCTTATTGATTTTTGGGCTCCCTGGTGTGGTCCATGCCGCATGGTATCCCCCATTATCGATGAAATAGGCCAGGAAATTAACACAGTCAAGGTCGTAAAGATCAACGTGGATGAAGAACCTGAGCTTGCAAGGAAGTTTAAGGTTATGAGCATACCTACTCTCATCGTTATGCAAAATGGTGAAGTGCTAGATCGTACTGTAGGCGCAAAACCCAAAGCAGATATAATTGCTATGCTTGACAAATAACAATTAAATAAACCGGTCTATCAGCTGACCGGTTTTCAATTTCATGAGGTATTTTTTATGAAAAAGCATCTAACTACACTTCTCGCATCTATAGTTTTTATTGCTGCTGCGCTAAGCTATGGATGTATCCCCAGTTCTCCCATTGACACTCCTGAGCTTTCGGACGTGGATACTAACTTATTCACAACTAACCATCCTTCTTTACCAGATTTTACTGTTCTAAATATTGATGGTGAATCAACTGATCTATCAGACTTTTGGGGAAAGCCCATTGTTATCAATTTCTGGGCAACCTGGTGTGGTCCATGTGTAATGGAACTTCCAGCATTCAATGCTGCCTACAGTGAATATGGCGACACTGTTACCTTCCTTATGGTTAATCTTACTGACGGAGTGGACGAAACAGTTGACGGAGTAAAGAGCTTTGTAGAGAGTAATGATTATACGTTCCCGATCTACTATGATACATCCTTCAGCGCCGCACTTGCGTATGAGGTATCTTCCATACCGCTGACGCTATTTATTGATAAGGACGGTATGCTTGTCAGATCACAGCTAGGCGCCATGTCCAAAAGTAAGCTTTTTGGCTATATTGAATCGCTCTTGGGATAGTGCTAAAAGGACGCTAAAGTGATGTGACATATTGCATCACTTAAGCGTTCTTAATTTAGATCGAATCTATATTATTGTACCAGTACCTTTAAAATTTCGCCAATGTACATGTCATGGTAATCTCGCTGCGGATAGTTGTCCTCAATTAATTTTTCATCGAAAAAGCCTTCCTTTACGATGGGCGCACGATACAGCTTTTTGCATACCATAACAAGCTTTGCTTCTTCAAAATAAGTATAGGCATCACCAAATGCAGGCGTTAGTCCCACTCTTGCTATCTTATCTTCATCACGACCCGAATGTGTGCCTAAATAAGTGAGAGCGTTTTTGTACTCTTTAGGAAAAAATGTTAGGGTGTAGAGTTCCTCTCGGTCAATAAATTCCTTTGTATACCGCTGCGGACGCACATATATAACAGAAGTAGGTAGACCTCCGCTGTGTCCCCATATTGATCCTAAATGCCCCCAACTGGCGGTCATTGTATTATAGCCTCTTTCTTTTGTGCCGGCGCTGATCAGCATCCACTCGTGCGCGATCATTTCCGATGGGTTTATGATCAATTCCTTAACAGGTATTTCTTTCATAACTTTCCTCCCTTATATCTTATGTTGTTATTATAGCACTTTTCATTTAAATCAGTACATTCTTTAACGGTAAAACATTATAATCGTTATTAAATATTAATCTACATGTATCATCAAAAATAAACCGGTTCACACTAAGGGCATTTGGTTAAGCTGTTATAGGGCGAGCGACTCAATAGTTTGGCCTTCCAAGCAATTGAGTTTATTATTTATGATTAAGTTTTACATCCATCAAAGTAGTCAAATTTAACTTTGTTTTGCTGAATCTATAATTTTACTGTATATGAATTGAATAACTTCACTATATAAACCAAAATTAATAATATAACTTTGTATTATGAGCTGATCTGTCCAGATTGTCAGAAGTTGAAAAAGGACGGAAAAAGCTTCCCCGTCCTTTTTATTTATTAACTTAGTTATGCTAATGAGTATCTGAGTATCGCAAGAGCATCCATTGCATTTACATCGCCATCGCCGTTATAATCTGCGTTTCTGATATCAAGAGCAGTCTCCGGTACAACATCAAGAGCGTACCTAAGCACAAGAAGTGCATCCATTGCATTGACCTCTCCATCGCTGTTTGCATCACCGGGTAGATAATTTCCTCTCGTCAAACAAACATCATCCAAAAATGCCGCATCTTGACCTGTGCTAACGCTTCCATCTTTGGTGTAAACCCACTTGAATTCGTAATTGCCAGCACTCTCTGCTGTATAAGTATAGGTAGTCCAGCCAATATTTCCTGATTCCTCAAAAATATTCGCACCATTTAAGACAAGCTTAAACTTATCATATCTGCTCTCACTGCTTACCATGTAGCGGAATGAAAGGATATCGCCCTCCTGCATATAGATATTAAGCGAAAGCGTTGAAGATGTATTATGCGCACCTCTGTTACCAGACATTCCGCATTGGTCGTTTATGAGCCAAGGATATGTACCATTGTTTGTAAAATCAAGATTGCCGCCAGGAACATTAATGATGTAATCAAGAGTCAAATATACCACAACATTTCTTATCCATGCTGCATCTTCACCTGATGAACCGGATCCGTCTTTTGTAAATACCCACTCAAGCTCATATATGTCGTCAGCAGTAGTGGTATACTCAAATTCCTGCCAGCCATTGGTTCCAGTTGACTCAATCAAATTCGTTCCATTAACGCTGAAAGTAAATGCATCACCCGAACCTGCATCAACCATATAGTCGAATACGATATCTATACCAGCACCTAGTTCAACTTCAGCATAAAGCACGGATTCACTATTATTTATACCTACATTGCCGCTCTTTGCAGCATCACCATCAATTATCCAGGGATAGTTAGCTTCGGTTTCAAACAAAAGGCTATACTGCGAATCATCACCATTCAGAATAGAGCTTAAAGACTCAAGAAGCTGGACATTCTTGATCATAGCAATATCATCGCCTTCACTACCACTTGAATTCTTTTGATATTCCCACTTGAATTCATAATCACCTGCAGCACCGGCATCATATGTAAAGTTCTGCCATGCTACATTGCCTGATTCAGCAAGCACCAGCTCATCGTTTACATAGAAATTAAAGAAATCATAATTTTCTTCGCTATCCACGCTATAGTCAAATATAAGAGTCTGATAAGCTCCAAGAGTAATATTTGCAACAAGTGTTGAAGTTGTATTATCGGCACCAGTATTAGTGGTATATGCATACTCATCAGTAACATCCCAAGGATAATTGCCTTCAGATGTAAAGTGGATGTTTAGACCCTCTGCATTAAGAACAAAATCATACTTAAGCAGATCCTTTACGGTGAGCATACCTTCACCGCCGCCCGAAAGACCAACATCCAGCGCGGCATTATCAAGAACATTAGTTACTTCATTGGGGGTAAAAGTCGCGTTATAGCTAAATAGCATGGCTGCCGCTGCCGCAACGTGCGGAGTTGCCATGGAAGTACCGTCAAGCTGATCATAGCCGCCGCCTGCCATTGAACTGTTTATTTGTACACCCGGTGCAGATATATCAACAAGACTACCAGTATTGGAAAAATATGCCATATTGTGGGCACTGTCTACTGCGGCAACAGTATATGCATCTTCAACATTCGCAGGACAATAATCTTCTACATTACCACTATCATTACCCGATGCTACACAAAAAAGAGTACCATAAGTAAGAGCCTCAGCTATTGCGTCCGCATAGGCTTGAGAGTATCCACGCCCACGAAGACTCATATTCACAACAGAACAACCATTAAGGTAGGCATACTCCATCGCAAGAACAATATCGCTCTGATCACCAAAACCACCTGAGTCAAGAGCTTTAAGAGGCATTACCTTAACATTGGGAAGCGTACCATCTATTATAGTACCGGAAACATGAGTGCCATGATAATGGTCATCTTCAGGATTGCTATCGTTATTTACGAAATCATAACCTGGTACAAGTCTATCCATAATAAATGGATGATCACTATCAGCACCGGTATCAATAACTGCAACAGTTATTTCCGGTAAATTAGAAAGTCCGTCGACATACTCAAGAAGCCATTCGTTATAATTGAAAGCATCAACATGACCCTCTTCATAGCCCCATGACAGGAAGCTATCATCACCCGGGGCTGCTGCGATACTCATCAGTCTATCCGGCTCAGCATACTTTACATAGTCAAGCGCTGCATATTTCTCGCAGGCTTTTCTTGCTTCTTCAGGAGTAGCATACTGAACTATATGCATATCATTATAGCCATTTACTGCAGAAAGAGAACCATCATAATCCAATTCTTCCGCACTCTTTACGATAATTCTTGCTGATGCATATGGATCATTAACATCACGCTTTAAATCTTTAGGCATATATTTGCTGATCATTTCATCAATCTTAGCCGAAAAATCCAAAAGTGCATCCAGACGCTTTTCAATTTCTCGCGCCTTTATATCCTCAACTGCTGCTTCGTATACCTCAGCACCAGAGACCCACACAAGGCTCATGCACATGACAACAGCCATCATTATAGCCAAAATCATTCTCGTTTTTCTCATTTTTCCTCCTCAAATAATTACAATACTATTTGTTTGTAGCATTGTAGGGTTAACTTGATTATATTACATCTGAAAGTACTCGTCAATAAAAAAGATAAAACTTATGACTTGCTTTCTTATATCCATCTTGCATTATAAATATATTACATTAAATACCGTAAGGATATTGCCATCGACCTTAAACCTAATATCAAAGCCTGCATACTCGAAACCATATGGCGTATTGGGATCATCTTGATATGCAGGTCTAGGATCTTGCTCTAAAGCTTCTATAAGTGCCGCTCTCTTATATTCAGGAATCATAGAAAGCAATTTTTGATCAAATACAACTTTAAGTCCATATGAGAGTCCAGAATCAGCGAAGCCATTTATAGCATTAGGATGGCTATCAGTAAAAGACAAATATGGTTTTATATCGTAAATAGGTGTATTATCTGCCAGATCTGCCCCACCCACATGCAATATAAATCCATATTTTGCACTTTTTTCAATTTTAATAAGCTTTACTGAAGAGAGGCCTATTGGATTTGGTCTAAAAGGCGATCTTGTTGCGAATACACCCATACGTTTATTTCCTCCGAGGCGGGGTGGCTTGACCGTTGGGGACCATTTTCCTGTCGGCACCATTGAAAATCCCCAGATGAGCCAAATATGTGAATAGTCTTCCAGTCCACGTAAAACATTTTCGTCACGAAATTCTTTTTCAAATATTATCGTGGATATTTGAGACGGCGCAAGGCCGCTTTGTCTTGGTATACCAAATTTTGTGGTAAAATCACTATGTATTCTGGCAATGACTCTGATATTTACATCCTTATCCATAAAACTCCTAAAATAAATCTGAATTAAAATTTATATTAAGAATATTATCACATATCCAGCATTACAGCAATAAA
Organism: Clostridia bacterium; assembly: GCA_017416425.1. Taxonomy (GTDB): domain Bacteria; phylum Bacillota; class Clostridia; order Christensenellales; family CAG-138; genus RGIG1693. The sequence continues at coordinate 17,544 of JAFQCL010000008.1, read as the reverse complement.
AAAGGCAGAGAACAAGCTCTGCCTTTCCGTTTTAAAATTTATGACAACGTATATCTAAGTACTTCAAGCGCATCAAGCGCATTTACAATACCATCACCGTTGAAATCCGCTGCCCTCAAATCAATTTCGGTTTGAGAAATAGCGCCAGTTGCGTACCTGAGTATGGTAAGAGCATCTAATGCAGTTACTTCACCATTGCTATCAGCATCACCGGGCAAATAACTTCCTCTTGTCAAGCAAACATCATCCAAAAATGCTGCATCAGCACCTGAGCTAACACTTCCATCCTTGGTGTAAACCCACTCGAATTCGTAAAGACCAGAACTCTCTGCCGTATAAGTATAGGTAGTCCAGTCAACATTTCCGGATTCCTCAAAAATATTCTCGCCATTTAAGAGAAGCGTCAATTTATCATACCTCATCTCACTGCTTACCATGTAACGGAATGAAAGGATATCTCCCTCCTGCATGGTTATTGACAGCATAATAGAGGAGCTACTGTAAGATACAGAACTATTACCCGACATTGCATAATTATTACATATAACCCACGGATAATCACCGTTAGTCATAAAGTCAAGATTTCCACCTAGTACATTTAGGACGGTATCAAGTGTTACATGAACCTTAAGATCCTTTAGCCATGCAGCATCTTCACCTGAAGCGCCGGCTCCATCCTTAGAAAATACCCACTCAAAATCATATATGCCCGAAGCAGGAATAGTATATGTAAACTGCTGCCAACCAGATGTAGCATCTGATTCTAACAAGAGGGTATTGTTGATGCTAAATGTAAGCTTATCACCCGAATCCCCATCTACCTTATACATGAATTCGAGATCTACTCCGTTTTGAAGTGCGCCCTCACCTCTAAGTACAGATTCAGAATTATTCACTCCAGTATTGCCGCTCTTAAGCGAATCTCCATCTATTATCCACGGATAATCGCCTTCTGTTTCTATAAATACACTCTCAGGATTTTCTTCATCATTTAAAACACTACTTAAAGTTTCATAAAGCGCAACACACTTAATATAAGCCTTATCATCATACGCATTGCCACCTGAGTCTTTGACATATTCCCATCTAAGCTCATAAATGCCTGCGGGACCAGCTTGGTAGGTATAAGTCTCAAAGGAATCCTGTGCACCAGAGGTCTCAAATATAAGTTCATCGTTAGAATAGAACCTAAGGAAGTCATGTTCTGATTCACTGCTTACCTTATACTCAAAAGTAATAGTCTGATAAGCACCAAAGTTCATTCTTGAAATAAGCGTAGATACAGATGAATGTACTCCGCCATTTGTGCTGTATGCGCAGTCATCGTCAATACCCCAAAGATAGTCGCCCTCAGAGGTAAAGTGCATGTTACCATCCTCTACATTAAGAACTATGTCATACTTAAACATATCCTTTAGACAGAGTATTCCTGAGCCACCACCATCAAGACCAACTGCTAAAGCATTGTCATCAAGCGCTTCAGTTACCTCATCAATAGTGAACATCGGATTATAGCTAAGCACCATTGCCGCTGCCGCCGCAACATGAGGAGTTGCCATAGAAGTGCCATCAGCACTCATATAGCCACCGCCAACTACAGAGCTATATATAGATACGCCTGGCGCAGATATATCAACAAGGCTTCCAGTATTAGAGAAGGGTGCCATCGTGTAATCACTATCTGTCGCAGCAACTGTATAGGCCTGCTCAACATTTCCGGGGCAATGATTTTCTACGTTATCTCCATCATTACCTGATGCTACACAGAAAAGAGTCCCATATTCAAATCCTTCAATTATAGCATCCGCATAGACCTGTGAGTAACCATCTCCACCAAGACTCATATTGACAACAGGACAACCATTAAGATATGCGTACTCCATTCCAAGGGCTATATCACTTTCATATCCTCTTCCATTTGAATTCATAACCTTAATAGGCATTACCTTTACATTAGGAAGAGTACCGTCAATAATAGTACCGGAAACATGGGTGCCATGGTCATGATCATCATCAGGGTTAGTATCATTATTTACAAAGTCGTAACCCGGAACAAGTCTATCCTCTATAAATGGATGGTCAATATCAGCGCCGGTATCTACAACAGCTACGGTTATCTCCGGAAGATTCGAAAGTCCATCGGCATAATCAAGAAGCCATTCGTTGTAGTTAAAGGCATCAACATGACCTTCCTCATAGCCCCATGAAAGAAAGCTATCGTCACCAGGGGTCGCTGTAATAGACATTAATCTATCAGGTTCAGCATACTTAACATAATCAAGCGCTGCATATTTCTCGCAGGCTTTTTCTGCTTCTTCGGAAGTAGCATACTGTATTACGTGCATATCATTATATCCGCTTACCGCAGCCAAAGAACCTTCATAATCAAGCTTTTCGGAACTCTTTACGATTATTCTTGCTGAAGTAAAAGGATCATTAATATCGCTCACAATATCTTTAGGCATATATTTACTGATCATTTCATCAATATCAGCTGAAAATTCCAAAAGAGCATCAATACGCTTTTCATTTTCCCGCGCCTTCATGTTCTCTGTCGCTATGTCGTAAACCTCAGCGCCGGAGACCCAAAGACAGCTTATGCACATCATGACTGCAACAAAAGCGGCTAAAACTGTCCTAAATTTTCTCATAATTCCTCCTATAATTTAATTAATTTTATCAATTAAGGGCATGCCTTAATACAAGCAAAGCGTCTATTGCATTTACAAGACTGTTCTCATCAAAGTCGGCCGCTAAAACGTTAAACTGACCTTCAAATGAACCATCAAGAGCATAGCGTAATATAAGCAGCGCATCAACCGCATTGACATTCTGATCATCATTAACGTCACCAAGTGTAAAGCTTCCGCTTATAAGAGCAACATTATCAATACACGCCGAATCATCGCCCTCTGAATAGTCAGAGTCTTTATAATATACCCATTCAAATTCATAATCACCTGAAGATGGAGCTGTAAATACGTAGTTCGTCCAGTGTATTTCACCGCTGCTTGTTAGTTTTATGACATCATTTACGATAAAGTACAAATTATCAAAGTTATGCTCTGAATCGACCATATATTCAAATGACAGCATGTCACCTTCTTCCATATATGTCCTAAGAGTAATAGTTGATGAAAAATCATTTAAGCCCCTTATCCGAGATTTAGCATAACCATTTTCAACAAACCAACCTGTTGAACCAGCAGAGACAAACTCCAAGGTTCCATTTGGACAATTCAACGCTGAAGATAATGTATGGTCTATATCAAACCTACGTATCCAAGCGCAATCATCTCCACTTGCACCTGAAGCATCCTTTGTGTACGTCCAAATCAGCTCATATACTCCAGCTTCATCGGTCTCAAATGTATACTCTCTCCATCCGGATGTTGAAGCTTCCTCAAGCACAGTTTCACCGTTTATGCTAAAGGTCAGTTTATCGCCCGAACCGCCGCTCACTCTATATTGGAATGTTATGTCTATGCCAGCAATTATGCTTACGGTAGTACTAAGACTCGATGTTGAATTATTGACACCAGTGTTACCGCTCTTTACCGTACCACCATCGATAGTCCAAGGATATGCAGTATCCGTCTCGAAAAGTTGATCTATACCATATGTATTAATGGTTGAGCTAATCGTATTCTGCACGTATATCTCACGAAGCTTAACCATATCGTCACCGCTTGAAAAAGACCCATCCTTCTCATATACCCATTTAAATTCTATCTCGCGTGTATTTGCTGGTTGATATGTGTAAGTAGTCCAACCGCTTTCACCCGAAGCTTCAAATACAAGTTCATCATCCGCATAGAATTTAAAGATATCATTTTGCTCGCCACTTACGTTATAGCTAAATACAAGCTCCTGATAACCCTTAAGCTCGATATTTGATATAAGCGTTGAGGTAGTATTGTTGGCACCCGAGTTTCCGCTAAAAGCATAGTCCTCTGTCACCTGCCAGGAATTTGCCCCATCACTATTGAAGTGTAGATTTAAATAATCCACATTCAAAACAGCATCAAATCGTAGCATATTATTAATGCGAAGAATTCCTCCGCCATAACGTATATCGCGAACATCTTCTGCAGATCTCATTACTATATTCATAGCGGTTTCAGCATCTATTTCGGGGTTGAAGCTCTTAACCATTGCTATAGCTGCTGCCGCATGTGGTGTCGCCATAGAGGTACCGCTATGCTCTTCATATAAACCACCCGGCACAGAACTGTAAATGTCTACACCATTTGCCGTAATATCAACAGCGTCACCATAGTTTGATGTTTCTGCCAAAACATCATTTATATTGCATGATGCTACAGTAAAGCCCCTCTGAATGTTTGCAGGAAAATAACCCGACGCATCTGCTCCGGAGTTTCCGGCACAAAAACAGTAAACTGTTCCATTATCAGTGCCCTCATTTGTTATCTCTTCCAAATAATCCGATTTTCCTCTTCCGTATATGCTGACATTCACTATACCGCATCCGTTCAGATGTGCATATTCCATCGCAAGACCCAGCCAAATCTCATCAGATGAACCGCTTGATGTACAGGCTTTAAGCGGCATTATCTTTACATTAGAAAGCGTACCATCTACTATTATACCTGCCATATGAGTGCCATGATAATGATCATCATACGGATCATCATTATCTCCAACGAAATTATATCCGTCTACAACCCTATCTTCCAGCATTGGGTGATAATAATCTACACCAGTATCAATAACACCGACTATTAATTCAGGTATGTTTTCTAGCCCACCATACACTTCAAGCAACCATTCATTATAATCAAAAGCATTAGAATGATCCTCATCATAACCATATGAAAGGAACTCATTAGAACCAGGATCCGCAGCTACGTTAAGCACACGGTCGGGATGTGCATATTCAACAGAGTCTAGCTTTAAGTAATAAGCACAAGCTTTTTCAGCCTCCTCAGGTGTAGCATATTGAATAACATGCCAATCATTATAACCATTAACAGCTGAAAGAGCCCCAGTGTAGTCGAGCTGCTCTGCACTTTTAACTATTATTCTGGCATTAGAATACGGATCATCCGAATTTCTTTCCAGAGTTTTTGGCATATATTTTTCTTTCATCTCATTAAGCTTGGAAGAAAAATCAAGTAGATTTTCTATCTTTTTCGCATTATCCACATTGTCTTCCTGCATTCTGGAAGCATCTGCTTCTTCCGCGCTAATAATGCAAAGCATGCTAAAACACATCATAATAGCAATTGCAAATGCCGTAATCCTTTTAAATAGCTTCATTTTATACCTCCTACTATAAACTGCTGCAGTGACATAAATATCCCTCTACAACTAATATAATGTTACTATTACTCGAAACGTTTGTCAATAGAATACTACTTTTTTGATTTTATATATATAACTTGTTTTTTCTTCATTTTAGACCTTAAAATATTATTGTATATCTTTTTTTGCTCCTCCTCATTTTTATGACGCAGAAATGCAAGTCTAGTTATTCGCCATATAATAGGATTTTTTTCAGAAATACTTTTCCTTTTTCAAAAATTTTTACAATTATTGGTGAAAAGTCATTTTCGGATATGATATCTTGTGATTGAACTGGCCTTGAATTTTATTATCTATTTTTTCCCATTATTCATATTAACGAAAAGGCACCGCCCCTTTTTGACGATGCCATTATATAGGTTTAAATTATACTGTAATATTACATTGCTTCATAATACTCACGAACCTTCTTAATGAAGTCGCCAGTATTAAGAACATGTATCTCATCGAGCTCGCAAAGTCCTTTGAGATCCTTCGTCATGTAGCCGTCCATGATAGCCTTTATGGAAGCTGCCTCCATCTTGTCCGCATACTCGACAAGCTCAGCAATACCATCCATTTCGCCGCGCTTTCTCAAAGCGCCGGTCCATGCAAATATAGTCGCCATAGAGTTGGTAGAAGTCTCCTCACCTTCAAGGTGCTTGTAGTAATGGCGAGTTACAGTACCGTGGGCTGCTTCATATTCATAATTTCCATCCGGGGAAACCAAAACGCTAGTCATCATTGCCAAAGAACCAAATGCAGTAGCTACCATATCGCTCATTACATCGCCATCATAATTCTTGCAAGCCCAAATAAAGCCGCCCTCAGAACGAATTACTCTGGCAACAGCATCATCGATCAAGGTATAGAAGTAGGTTATGCCAAGCTCATCAAACTTTGCCTTGTATTCATTCTCAAATATTTCTGCAAATATATCTTTAAACGTATGATCATATTTCTTTGAGATGGTATCCTTGGTTGAGAACCAAAGATCCTGCTTTATAGAAATAGCATACTCAAAGCACGCGCGAGCAAAGCTTGCAATGGAATCATCCCTGTTATGCATTCCCATAAGTACGCCGGGGGTCTTGTACTCAAATACTACTTCATTATAAAGCTCCTTGCCCTCATTATCGGTAAAGGTCAAAACAGCTTTACCGGGGGTCGGCACACGATATTCTACGCATTTATAGATATCACCGTAAGCGTGACGAGCTATCGTAATCGGCTTTACCCAAGTACGAACCGTAGGCTTAATGCAGCTCATCGTTATAGGAGTGCGGAATACGGTACCATCTAAAATTGCACGAATAGTTCCGTTGGGGCTCTTATACATCCTCTTGAGGTTGTATTCTGTCATGCGCTGCGCATTAGGGGTAATAGTTGCGCATTTTACGCCAACGCCATACTTCTTAATTGCTTCTGCCGCATCAACCGTAACCTGGTCATCCGTTGCATCACGATTTACAAGACCAAGATCATAGTACTCAGACTTAAGATCGATAAATGGAGCGATCAACTCATCCTTTATCATCTGCCAGATAATTCTGGTCATTTCGTCGCCGTCCATCTCCACTATAGGTGTGCGCATCTGAATCTTTGCCATTATAATCTCCCATAAAGTCGCCCTTAGGCGTATTTAGCTAAACTGCTTTAATTTTAGCCACTTTGAGCATAGTCTATTATCAAAATTTTTGCAAGCTCTTTTTCCAATTATACCTTATATTCTTAATTTTTTCACTTTTGGGGGATATTTCTTTGTCTATGGCGTGTTGCCCAGTCCTTTATATTGACCTGCTTTGCTCTCCCAACAGCAAGCGCATTGCTTTCAACATCAACAGTAACAGTAGTGCCTGCAGCTGTATATGCGTTTTGATCTATCCTTACAGGAGCTACTATGTTCGTATTGCATCCTATAAATACCTTATCACCGACAGTGCTTCTCTGCTTTTTGTAACCGTCATAATTTACAAATACAGTACCACAGCCAATATTTACATCCTTGCCCACATCAGCATCACCAACATATGTTAGATGAGGTACTTTGCTTCGATCACCGATATTTGAATTTTTTATCTCAACAAAATCGCCAACTTTGCAGCCATTTGCAATAACAGTATTGGGTCTTAGATTTACAAAGGGACCGACCGTGACTCCATCACCTATTTTCGCGCCATCAGACCATACATATTTCAGCACGCAATCATTTCCTATCTCAGTATCCTTTATCATGCAGCCCATATGTATTATGCAGCTTTCTCCTATAACGGTATTGCCTTCAACGCATACGCCCGGATAGATCAATGTTCCCGCTCCTATCTTAACCGACTCATCTAAATATGTATTAGCTTCATCCAAAAAAATAACGCCGTTTTTCTTGAGATATTCGATCACTGCCATTCTTACTTCTTTATTCAAATTTTTTACCATAAAACCTCCATAGATACATAAAAAACGGAGCGCATTCCATTTAAATTTGCGCCCCGCTTAATTTAAATTGAGAAGATCAATCCTCAAGATGACTGGTACAATGCGGGCAACGAGTTGCATTGTCAGGTATCTCCTGTATACAATAAGGACATCTTCTGGGCTCTTTTTCAGGCTCTTTAGGGGGCGCATTCTTAGCCTTTGCAGCTTCACGCCTTTCCCTGATCTTACCTGCAGAATAGATGATCAAAAATATGCTGATGGCGATTATAAGAAAATCAACGATCGCAGATATAAAAGAGCCATAAGCAAATACAGCAGCGCCGGCTTCCTTTGCGGCAGCTATCGTTTCATATGTATTGCCATCAAGCGCTATGAATGCATTGTTAAAGTCTATTCCTCCGGTCAAAATGCCTACAAGGGGCATTATGATGTCATTTACAAGCGATGTAACGATGCTGCTAAACGCACTGCCGATCACAACACCGATCGCCATATCCATGACATTACCCTTAAACGCAAAAGCCTTAAACGCTTTCCACATAAAGCACCTCCAAAATATTATTGATTGTTACCTCAATAGCAAGTATATATCAGTCTTTATGAAAAAGCAAGGTACTATTTCGCCTTTAAAGACGAAAAAGGACATTTAAGCGCCATGATCTCACAAATTAATTAAATTAGGAACTCGATCAACAATTCAGATCATTAGCATGCGAGATAGCATAACCTTCCTTATTGGATTTTCCGTATTGACGGTCAAAATTTTCTTGATTTTTCTCGATATAACCATTATAAAGATCCTCGGCACTCATTCCGCTGCGTATGCACATACTGATAAGAAAATGGAGTATGTCCACAAGCTCCTCGCGGATAGCTTCGTTATCAAGAGGCTTTTTATTCTTCCACCATTTAAAATTTACCTCGCATAAAAGCTCAGACAACTCTGAAATTATTGCAAGCGTATACTTTTGTATCCACTCCTCATACGTTATTCCATCAAGCCCTCTGAGCCTTGTTATATCCTCATTGAGCATGCGCTGAAGAGCAAAAATAGTATCAAGTTTGTCATTTTTCTCCATTGTAAGCCTCTTTTTATAACGTATTCTTGATCAGATCCACCATAAGCCTGCTGTCACGCCCTGCGAAGGTCGCGCAAAGTCTTTTTTCATCCAGCACATACGGAAGTATTTCCATTATGTCATCCATGGTCACATTTTCCGTCTGCGCGATGAGATCAGCTTCCGAAACAGGCGGAAGATTTTCCAAAGCGCAACGCGAAAGCATTGCGGAACGTGCAGCAGTGGATTCATACCAAAGAAGCAGGCTGCCTTTAAGGTTTTCCTTAACATGAGCAAGCTCATCCTTTGTTATGCCCAAAGAACGTGCCTTTTTTACCTCGGAAAGCATGAGCTCCAATACCGTTTCCGCCTGCTTTATCCCGGTCGCAGCATAGCATATAAAATAGCCACTGTTCATGTAGGAGGAAGGGGTTGAACCCACCGAATAAGCAAGGCCACGGCTTTCTCTTATGTTCTGAAAGAGTCTTGAGCTCATGCTGCCTCCAAAAGCGCAGTTAAAAGCCATCAGCGGGTATCTGCCGGAATCCTTAAATCCAAAGCCTGGAAAGGCGAGATTTATATGTATCTGCTCAAGCTCATTGCGCTCAACTGCCTCAAACTTTGAAATGCCTGACGGAACTCCGAAAGCAGCGGACTCGCCGCACGTTCCGCTAAGTCCTGAAAAGCGTTCCTCTATTTCAGTCATTAGTCTATCGTAGTCAAAATTACCCGCGCAGCTTATTATGAGATTATCCGGGGTATAACGACGCTTCATGTATGAAAAAAGCATTTCCTGCGTAAATGTACCTACCGTCTCTCTGCTTCCAAGCACCGGCTTTGCAAGGGCATCATTTTCATAATAAAGCGCGTGCAGCTTCTGCATTGCAACATCATCCGGATCATCTGCAGCCATCAGTATCTCATCAAATACCACACCCTTTTCAAGCTCTATGTCCTTCTCATCAAAGCGAGGGTCGAGCACCATATCTGAAAGTACATCTACAGCTATCGGCAGATGCTCGTCCAATACTTTAGCATAAAAACGGGTCGATTCCCTTGAAGTAGCGGCATTGATACTGCCGCCCACAGCGTCCATCTGCTTCGCGATGTCACCCGCACTGCGTTTTTTTGTTCCTTTAAACACCATGTGCTCAACAAAATGCGATATACCCGCCTCATCCGGCGTTTCATAAACCGAACCCGCCCTGCATGCCACTGATATAGCCACAGAGCGCACGTTTTCCATTCGCTCCATTACAACGCGAACGCCGTTTTTTAATACTGCTTCTCTTATCATAATAAGCTATCTCCATTTTTCTTTGGTTTTACTATATTCCTATCAGTTCCCCAGTTGGAACCGGCGTAAGACCACGCCCTTTAAGCTCAGCAATAAGGTCTGAAAGCGCTTCTGCAGCCTGAGTTGTAGGTTGCATCAAAACGATGCTGCCGCCTGTAACATTATCAAGCCTTTCCATGATATCATCCGCATTACCCCTTGAACAGAGGAGGTCCAGAGTACATACAACATGTGTAAGACCAAGCTGCCGTGAAGCGCGTGATGATACTGACTGTTTTCTATTCCCTGAATAATAAAGCCTCGGGCTTACACCACCTGATTCTTCAATCACGCCTATAGCTTCAATAACATCCGCTGATACCCACGATAGATTACCGTCTTGGTTTGGATGCATACCACATGTGCCTATCTCATGCCCCTCTGCAACCATGCGAATAAGCATTGCCTGGTTATTATTTACCCATTCTCCACTTACTATGAACGTTACCTTAACATTGCTGTCCTTTAAAATATTAAGTATTTCATCAAGCGATTTCGCAGACCAACTAACCACCCATTGAAGAGCCACCTTGCTATCCTCGCTGCCCTTATACACAGCAGTACCCAGAGTCGGCACAGCATCAGTATAGGGAAGCGCAGTTATCAGATATAAGAGCACGATCACCCCGACGAGCACAAAATTTACAGCAAAGCTCAAAAGCCCCTTTTTCATTGGCAATTACCTCCAAATCATATCAATAATGCAATAGCTTACTATCACAATAGATTTATTCGAAGTTCGCTTTCCATATTCACGCTCAAATTGCTGTTTTATAAAACATACCGCATAACGTAACGGAGGGGTGCTCCCCTCCGACTTTATTAATTTTATTTCTTATCCTCAGGAAGCAGCCCTTTTCTTGTAAGGTCGATCTTACCATCAGACTTTATATCTATTACCCTAACCAAAATTTCATCCCCTATACTTACAACATCCTCTACCTTCTCAACGCGTTTGTTTGCAAGCTTTGAAATGTGTACAAGTCCTTTCTTTCCGGGCTTAAGCTCCACCTGTGCTCCGATTGGCAATATGCTAACGACACGTCCCAGATATACCTGGCCAACCTCTATATCGCGAACTATGTCATCAATCATGCGCTTTGCAGCAGCAGCAGCCTGTTCATCCGGAGATGCTATAAATACATGTCCATCATCCTCGATATCGATCTTTACGCCTGTATCAGAGATTATCTTATTGATAGTCTTTCCGCCAGTTCCGATTACTTCACGAATCTTATCAGGATGAATTGTAAATTGCAGTATTCTAGGCGCGTATGGAGACATTTCTTCACGAGGCGCAGGAAGAGTCTCAAGCATCTTTCCAAGTATATGCAGCCTGCCAAGTCTTGCTTGTTCAAGTGCGCGCGTCAATATCTGCCTGTCTATGCCCTTGATCTTTATATCCATCTGAATTGCCGTTATTCCATCTGCCGTACCCGCTACCTTAAAGTCCATATCACCCAGGAAATCCTCAAGACCCTGAATGTCGGTCAAAACAACGACCTTGTCATTTTCCTCGTCCTTTATAAGACCCATGGCAACACCGGCAACCGGCTTTTTAATCGGCACACCGGCATCCATAAGCGCAAGCGTGCTGGCACAGACCGATGCCTGTGAAGTAGAACCGTTTGAACTTATTACCTCGGATACCACCCTAATAGCATAGGGGAAGTCCGCCTCGGGAGGCAACATAGGTATAAGCGAGCGCTCAGCTAAAGCACCATGGCCTATTTCACGCCTTCCGGGGCTCTTTAGCATTCTGGCTTCGCCAACGCTGTACGGAGGCATATTATAGTGGTGTATATAGCGTTTGTATTCCTCTTCACCGATTCCGTCAAGTGTTTGGCCATCGCCTACTGCACCTAAAGTTGCAATGCTCATTACCTGTGTTTGACCGCGTGTAAACACAGCGCTTCCATGGGTCCTTTTAAGAATACCGACCTCACACCAGATAGGACGAATATCCGTATAGCTTCTGCCATCCGGACGTATTCCTTTATTTATTATCTTATCCCTAACGATCTCTTTGGTAAATCCATAAAGAATATTATCGATATCCTTTGCGGAGCCCGGATATTCCGCATCAAAATGCTCAATAGTCTCTGCCTTTACCGCTGAGGATCTTTCCTCTCGCTCTTTTCTGTCAAATGTATCGAGCGCCCATATCATCTTATCAAATGCATAATCGCGCACGGCGTTCATAAGCTCTTCATTGGGCTTATAAACGTTTATTTCACATTTTTTCTTTCCAACCTCGGCAGCTATATTTTCAATAAAAGCAACTATATCCTTTATAGTTTCGTGTCCAAACAGTATAGCCTTGAGCATTTCTTCTTCAGTAACTTCATTTGCTCCGGCTTCGACCATCATAACGGCATCGCGCGTACCGGCCACAGTAAGATTTATACGGCTTTTTTCACGCTGCTCGCTGTTTGGATTTATTATGTATTCACCGTCTATCATACCCACGTTTACAGCGCCGACAGGTCCCATAAAAGGCGCTTCACTTATGCTGAGGGCGATCGATGCACCGTTCATTGCCAGAACATCCGGCTGAACATCCTGCTCAACGGACAAAACGGTAGCAATTACCTGTACATCGTTATAAAAGCCCTTAGGAAATAACGGACGAAGAGGTCTGTCTATAAGTCTTGATGTAAGTACAGCCTTTTCGGAAGGACGGCCTTCCCTTTTAATAAAGCCTCCGGGTATTTTACCCACGGCATACATTTTTTCTTCAAAATCTACAGAAAGGGGCAAAAAATCCACTCCATCTCTTGCAGATTTTGCAACCGTAGCGCATACCATTACCGCAGTATCATCGCAGCGAACGAGCACTGCTCCACCTGCTTGCTCAGCATATGCACCCGTCTCAACGGTAAACTGCCTTCCGGCAAGCTCCATTGAAAACACTCTTTTGTTCATCTTCTATTTCTCCTTATAACATAATCATTAGTATTATACCACACTTTATAATGATTCCTCCTAAAAGAGTTGGTATATTTTTACATATCAACAATCTGTCATCGCTCCAATATACATAAACCTGAATTTTCAAAACTTGCTAAATTAAATAAAGCAGTAATCTAGTACCTTTTAGCGCTTATTTTATATCGTGCTTATATCATTTCCATGACATGATTTAGAGTTTTATCGATTACTTCAAATAAAATAGGGGAAAGCATTTTGGGCTCTCCCATTTTTATAGCGTTTATTCTTCCATATTAGAGAGCCTAAACTGCAAATCTTCCCAAACTTCATAGCGGCTTTCTAGCTCTTCATTCAGCTTTTCCGCCTGAAATGCCAATTCGGCGACTTTCACATAATCAATAGAAACGGATTCCAGCGCAAGCTGCCTATTGATATCTGCGATTTTTCCCTCAATTTCCGAAATAGCGGCCTCAGTACGAGCGATCTCGCCGTTTAGTCGGTTGAGTTTGCTTTGACGCTCTTTATTTTTTAGATACTCCTGCTTGGAGGCAGATGCAGCAGTAAGAGCATGCTGCATAGGCGAAGGAACTTCACGTTTTCTGTCGATATACTCGTCGTATGAGCCAACATACTCGCTTAAACCGTTTCTATCGATAACTAGTATCCTATCTGCAAGGCGATTGATAAGGTAACGGTCGTGCGTGACAATGAGGAGTGTGCCGGTATACTCCTCAAGCGCTCGCTCAAGCATTTCTCTCGAATCGATATCCAGATGATTTGTAGGCTCATCCAAAAGCAGGAAATTTGATTCGGATAACATGAGCTTTAAAAGCTGCAATCTAGCCTTTTCTCCACCCGAAAGCGACGAAACGAATTTATTTACATCATCTCCTCGAAACAAAAAGGCTCCCAGTGCGTTTCGTATCTGCTTATGAGTAAGCCCCGCATAATGATCATCCCAAGCTTCGCTAAGCACCGTTTTTTCAGGTGATAGTCCGCTTAATGTCTGGTCATAAAAGCCTGGCTTTACCTTGGCTCCAAGTGCATATCTGCCACCGTCAGGCTTAAGTTCCCCCACTAACATGCGCAGCAGGGTGGTTTTTCCACAACCATTTGCTCCAATAAGAAATATACGCTCGCCCTTTCTTATATAAAAGCTTACATTTTCAAATACCGTGCGTCCATCAAAGCTTTTTTTAAGGTTATCAGCGATCACGACATCGTTACCGCTTATTTCCTTCGCCATAAAGCCGAATCTGATATGATCCGGATCTCGCTCAGGCTCAACCAGCGTATTCTTCAGCCTTTCTATTTGCTTTTGCTTGGAAGCAGCAGTAACAAAATTTCGCTCCTGACCCCATCTTCTTTGCTGCTCCACTATGTTCTCAATGCGTCTTATCTCACGCTTTGTATGCAAGTAATGTTTTATAGCTATCTCCCTGGCGGATTCACGCCTTTTAATATGCTCGGAATAATTTCCGTTTGAAATAAAGAGCTTGCCGTTTTTAAGCTCCATGGTTTTATTTGTAACCCTATCCAGAAAATATCTGTCATGTGATATCACGATAAGTGCTTTACCATAATTTTTAAGAAAATCTTCAAGCCACTCTACGCTCTTTATATCCAAATGGTTTGTAGGCTCATCCAAAAGGAGAAGGCCGGCATCACAAAGCAGCATTCGAGCTAGCTGAGCTTTATTCTTTTGTCCGCCACTAAACGTTGAAAGCGGTCTTTTCAACTCATCCTCGGTAAATCCAAGACCGAGCGCGGCTGACCTTGCTCTGCTTCTAAATGTAAGTCCTCCGTCATTTTGAAAACGTTCGGAAAGTATAGACTGCCTTTTTATAAGCTCTTCACATGTGCTGTCTCCAGCCTCAAGGCGCTCACTAATTGTACGAAGTTCTTCCTCCAGCTCGATAAGATCGGAAAATACCTCCAAGATGCTGTCAAACAGGCAAGTATCCTCATTTGTTACATGCTGCTTCATGCTGCCGATAACGGTGCCCCTGCTTATGGCTATACTGCCCTCATCATAAGGCTCATCACCAAGAAGTATCCTAAAAAGGGTAGTTTTTCCGCAGCCGTTTACACCTATAAAGCCTATTTTATCCTTCGGCTCTATATCAAAGCTCAGACCTTCAAATAATATCCTATCTATAAATTCCTTTTTCAGGTTTTTAACAGAAAGCAATGCCATTGCGATATCTCCATGCCTTAAAAGCATTTTATTATTAATTTGCGCGTTTTAAACACAAAATTAAGTTTCAATCCTACTATATGAAAAAGCCACTCATTTTTCAACGTAAATATTTAAGAAGGGCAACATCGCTTGTGCAATGAAGCCCATATGGATTCATATTTATCAGTCAAATACTCGCCTTCCTAGTCTAAAATAGGTATTAGACCAGCTGCCCCAATCGGATATTACCACTCGACCTGCTGAAGATGATGCATGTATATAATAGCCATCGCCAAGGTATATGCCTGTATGACCTATTCCGCCTGAGCTATTTGCATAAAAGATCAAATCACCGCGCCTTAGATCCTCGTATCTATCTATACGTTCCCATGATTCGACCTGTGAAAACCCTTGAGCGCTTAGCCTTGGAACATTCAGTCCAATGCTTCTTAAGCAAAAATATACAAATCCCGAGCAATCAAAGCTGTCAGGTCCTTCCGTACTCCAAACATACGGTTTCCCAAGCTGTGCCATTGCTACCTCTATGAATTCCTCCACATCACCACTTACAGGATGATCCGGGGTAGGATCCGGAGTCCTCGTAGGAGTAGGAGCTAGTGTTGGTGTTGGTGTGTATGTCGGTGTGAGTACAGGCGTTTGCGTAGGATCATGGGAAAGCTCCGGAGTATCAGAAGGCCTTGGAGTTTGTGTAGGGCGCGGCGTTGGCGTAGGCCTAGGTGTATTCGTAGGACGCGGCGTTGGCGTAGGAGTAGGCACAGGCGTAGGCGTCTCAATCGGCGCTGGCGTTTCTCCAACGCTATTCCTTGCGTATGGGGAATAAAGTATGTTAAATGTATCGCTATCTGCGTTGCCTGTGACCACGAGCTGATTCATAGCTTGAAATGTGGATAAGGCATTTTCAGTGGCAGCGCCAAAATAACCGTTTAATTTACTCTGGTAAAAGCCCAGTTCAGAAAGACGCATCTGCATTCTGAGAACATCATTTCCTCTATTGCCACGCTCAAGATAATACGCCTTTGCGTCATCTGACATAATCACATCAAGTAGTGCTCCATCTATGTCACCTGTCTGAGACAAATAGTGATTGCGCTGAAAAATCATGATAGCATTCCTTAGAGGCTCACCGAAATAACGAGTTGGAACATCGCTATCCATATAGCCAAGTGACATAAGCTCGATTTGCACCTGTTCTACCACCTCTGACTCATCTCCTACCTTAAGGAGCAGATCAGGTGTCTCGGTTTCAACAGGCACTAAGGTAAGCTGAGGGGTAAGGGTGGGTTCAAGCGTATCCTCGGGTATTAGTATCGTATTAGAAGGCTCAAGATTCGGGTTAAGCGCAACATACTCGCTTGCGGTAGTATAGCCGGAGGTTATATTAAATACGTATGGTATCATAAAACAAACGGCTAAAACAATACAGACCACACTTGCAACAGGAATAATAAGTCTACGTTTTTTAACCGTATTTTTTTTATGCTCATTCATACTTCCTCGTTTCTCCCAAAAACCCCCCAAAAGCTTTTC
Organism: Clostridia bacterium; assembly: GCA_017416425.1. Classification (GTDB taxonomy): domain Bacteria; phylum Bacillota; class Clostridia; order Christensenellales; family CAG-138; genus RGIG1693. The sequence goes on along the minus strand of JAFQCL010000008.1, from coordinate 755 downwards.
AGCTAAAAGAGCCAGGCTAAATAATCAAATATCAAGCATTACTTGTATATAGACAAGCAATTTCATTTTTATTATACAGCAGATTTACCAAAAGGAAAACCTTTTTTATGCTTAATCCATTACTTTTTATTGATACTTCTAAACCTTCATAAAACTGCTTGACTCTGCTTAAGGTTTGATGTATACTAAAAAAAATATGTAATTAAGGAAGGTTTATTTAATGATCACACCTATATTGGCCGCAACCGAAGGTTTTTCTTCGTTTCTTTCCGGCATTGGTACATTTTTTTCCCAGGGCGGCTATCTTATTATAATTATAGTTGTCATGATACTCGTAATGGTGATCCCTCAGCGCAAACGCGACAAGAAGATCAAAGAAATGCTTAACAGCATAAAGCCCGGTGATCGTGTCCGCACAATTGGCGGTATATATGGAACTGTAACGTCTGTAAGAGATGATATCATAACCATTTCCGTTGGTCCTGATAAAGTACGTCTCATATTTGCTCGTGGCGCTATCGCAACCGTTGAGGATGCCGATATTGAAAATTCCATGACTGAAAATGTAAAATAATTTCCCATGTGGCGCTATAAACTTCTAAAACGGGGCTGTAAAAAACAGCCATACAATAAGGTTCCCTGCCGCGTTTTGCGCGGCAGGGCCTTTTCCTTTCTGCCTTTGAACTAAGTTAATGTTTTAAAGCTGACTTTAATAAGCCTATCGCTAAACAGGCTTTTAATCATATCTTTTTTAT
>JAFQCL010000007.1 GCA_017416425.1 Clostridia bacterium | reverse complement strand
GCTGGCGCAGGGTCTCAGCTACGCTTTCTTCCACCCGCTCAAAGAGCTTGGGGACGGAGGCGGGCTGCAATTCCATATCCTGTTTCAGTGTAATGAGCTTCAGGAGCTTTTGCGTCATGCGTTCCAGCCACTTACATTGGCTCTCTATATAGGAAAGGGCAGTCTGTTTCTCATCCTCGTCCATATAAGCGTTTTGCAGGGTGTCCGCATTGAGTATAACGGTGGTGAGCGGCGTCTTGAACTCATGGGTCACGCCGCCGATGAAAAGTCGCTGCCGTTCGGCGGTCTCGGTGAGCTCTCCGATATGTTTTTCCACAGCCTCCGCCATAGCGTTGAAGTCATCGGCAAGTGCGCCTACTTCATCCCTGGAAAGAATACTTGTCCGTTCCCCGTAGCTGCCCGCAGCTATACGCCCCGCAGTAGCCTTCAGCTCTGCAAGCGGGTGCATGGAACGGTTCACCAATAATCCTATCAATATAAAGCCAAGCACTATGCCCACGCTACCAATTAGCGCGAACCGCCATACCATTCTTGTAATGCTCTCATATACCCCGGTGATATCCTCTACCACATATACGGCATAGGGTTCGTTTCGAACACTCACCGTGCTGCCCACGATGAGGATTTTCCGTCCATTTATCTCCTCCTCAAACTGCTGTGCCTCATAGCCCTCGATAGGGTATGCGTCCATATTCACCGACACATTGGAATACAGGGCTTCCGACCCCTTTATCAGCACGGAGGAGGCATCTGCAAAGCGGGAGAAGCAGTATTTGACTAGCGAGTATTCCACAGGCTTCGTGTCGCTGTCCTCCAAATAATAGTTGGACATCTCGGAGAAAGAGGCGGCAAGGTTCTTCTGCTTGTCCGCCGCCTGTTGATAAGTGAGATCAAGGATGTTTCCCTTTGCCTCATTGAGCAGAAGTCCGCCCATGGGCAGCACAATAGCCGTGAGCACGGCGCTGCATATCAGGGATATTTTCTGCCACAGCTTCATTGCCTTTCCTCCAATCGGTAGCCCGCCTTTGAGATGGTGCGGATGGCATCGCCTAAGCCCAGCTTTTTTCTAAGGTTGGCGATGCGGACATCCACGGTGCGAACATCGCCAAAATAGTCCTCACCCCATATCTCGTTGAGGATGTGCTCACGGGTGACGGTGCGGTTTTTATTTTTGATAAGCACCGTCAGAACATCGAACTCCAGCGGCGGCAGCTCTATCGCTTCGCCATCCTTTGTGACGGAGCGATTCTCTACATCTACTGTGATATTCCCAAAGTGATAGACTTGGTTCAGCCGTCCGGCACGCTTCAAAACCTTTTCAATACGTACCAACAGCGTCACCACTTCGAATGGCTTGACGATGTAATCCTCAGCGCCGTCCCGCAGCCCTTTTACCTCGGATTCGCTGTCCGTTTTGGCGGTCATATAGATGACGGGGATATTGTACTTTTCCATATATGCGAACAGTGTAAAGCCGTCTATGCCGGGCAGCATGATATCCAGCAGAGCCAGGTCATAGGCATGATCGTTCTCTAGTGCGGTAGCAGCTTCAGCGCCATCGTCAAATACGGTGCATTCATATCCCACATATCGAAGGTTCAGAGCCACGGTATCCGATATGCCGTGATCATCCTCTACGATAAGTATCCTGTTTGCAGCCATATATGCAGTCCTCGTTTCATTTTACTTATCCCTATTTTATCATTGATGGGGAGTGAAAAAGGTTACTGAATTGTTACCATTTGCACTTCTCCTTAACCTTAAAATAGGGCATTTCCAATTATTCATCAAGGATGTTGAAGTAGAACGACTAATAGCGGCAAGCAATGCAAGTGGCAAGCCACATTGCGATTTTTTATTTCCGCCCTTACCGGTCGTTCATGCAAAAATGCTTGTTGGGGAAGACCCCAAACCCCAAATAGAACGCAGGATAAATCCTGCGGCTACGCGTTCAATATAACGCTATTCTTTCAAAAACCTCTAAACAAATAAAAACCACTCTGCACATAGTACTACATCAGAGAGTGGTTTTTCATATAACTAAATAAGACAGATAGTTAGTTTATAGTTGTGGTGCAACCTCCTCACGGATGCGCACACGATCTACGACCCGCTGATAGACATCAATTTCATGCTCTGGGGCCATTTCATATGTCACAAATAAAGCATAAGGAATTATGCGTTCCTCTCTTTCAGCTGCTGCATCATTTCTACAGTTGACCTTAATACTCAAACTATTGTTTTCATCCCAAACATTAATGC
>JAFQCL010000006.1 GCA_017416425.1 Clostridia bacterium | reverse complement strand
GCTTTGTATGACGAACAAAAAGTAAAAGATCCGGAAGTGTTCACGGAATCTATCAAAGTGGATGACCGTGTACTTCGCACTGTCGTTTCGCATTTGGAAGCTATTAATCTCAATAAAACTGATCTTGATGTAAAAGGGGTAGCCTTTGAACAGTTTATGGACGGCTTCTTTAAAGGTGATTTCGGTCAGTATTTTACCCCTCGTCCTATTATCGAATTTTGTGTAAATATGATGAAACCCGAACAAGATTGGGATGTTCTCGATCCTTCTTGTGGTTCGGGCGGCTTTCTGCTGCACGCACTCGATTATATGCGCAAACAAGCCGGAGACTATTATGATAAGGCTACTCAGCCCGTGGAGTATTTTAACTATTGGCATGATTTTGCAGCTAAACATCTCTATGGCATTGAAATCAATGACGAGATTGCTCGTGTTGCTAAAATGAATATGATTGTTCACGACGATGGACACACCAACGTTATAAGCCACGATGCGCTTGAAAACATTGATAAGATGCACGACCATAACAGGGGTTTTGCAGAGAATCGTTTTGATCTGATTCTTACAAACCCTCCTTTCGGTTCTACTATTAACCTCGCAGAAAAGCCGTATTTGTCCACTTATGAACTTGGAAACACTGTAGATGCGAAGGGCAAAAAGAAGCCTCGCAAAAATCAGAGTTCTGAGGTTCTGTTTATTGAGCGTATTTGGCAATTCTTGAAGCCTGGTATCGGCCAAGCTGCTATTATTTTGCCCGATGGTATTTTGACAAATAGCTCTATGCAGTACGTCCGTGATTTTATTTTAGAAAAGTTCCAACTGCTTGCGGTTGTGAGCTTACCTCAGTGCGCCTTTGCGCATTTTGGTGCAGGTGTAAAAGCGTCCGTAATTTTTGTTCGTAAGCGTAGAGAAAATGAAAAGCCGGATGATAATGAGGCGATCTTCATGGCTGCACCGCAGTTAATCGGATATGATGCTACCGGCAGAAAAACAGAATCTCAACTTGATGATATTGTTTCAAAGTATGAGAAATTTAGAAAGGACGCAACGCCTTTTTTCGCATAACCCCCGATGCGAATGACCTCTGCGTCTTCGCTATTAAACGGGGGTATATACAGAATAGAATTGACGTAAAAAACATCCTTTTCAATATTGCCTTGCTTGGAACAACTTCTGCTAAGGTTTCTTTGGGTTCGCTATGTCTTGAAGAGCCTTGCTATGGTACGTCAGCTACTGCGATAGAGCGTATTGATGATAATCAACCTAAATACATTAGAATTACAGATTTTGACGATTTCGGCATTGAGGAAAACCACGAGTATATGGCAGCAGAATCGTATTCGAATAGGCACTTACTTAGAAAGAATGATATTCTTTTTGCTCGCACTGGTGGAACAGTAGGAAAAACATATTTTTATAATGGCGAGATTGGTCCTGCTGTATTTGCTGGATATTGTATTCGTTTTAGGTTTGACGAAAGAAAAGTTTTACCCAAATTTGTATATTGGTACACTAAGACTGATAACTATCAGAACTGGGTTAAAGGCATCCAGCGTCCAGTGGGACAGCCCAATATAAACAAAGAAGAATATAAATCTTTTGAGATCATTCTTCCGGAAATTGGTGTTCAGCAAAAATTAGTTGAACTCATGGATGATGCCGAGCAGACAAGGTTGAAAAATATAAAACGAACCAATATACAACCACTCGAAGCGAGAGAGGCAGCGTTTGGTCAATTAGGTATCTCGTTCGATGAATTTGCCCCTTCGCTGTATAGTTTTAGCTCACTTGGTGCTTTGCGTGAAATTGGCTTCTACTGTAATCCGCATAGTGACTATTTAAAAAATATAATTTTAAGATTAAGAAACAGCAAATTTTATGTTGGTAATTTAGAAGATTTTGTGGAAGTAAACCCAAGTACAAGTCGAGTGGGATTGGAAAAAAGCACTCCTGTTTCCTTTGTTCCGATGCCTGCCGTAGAGGAAAAGACGAACTCGGTTACATACGCCTTTTATCTTTATGAGTTCAGTCTTATGAACATAACTTTCTTATCGAATTGGGACTGGTTTTACGTAAGCGCAAAACCAGAGCCGAAAGGATGCGAAAGTCACAAAACACGGTATGAAAATAATTTTTTAAACTTCATCCTGAGCTATAAATTTTGAAACCTTCTTTTTTACGCGTTGAAGCGCGTTATCAATAGCCTTAGATGAGCGGCCAAGCCTTTTTGCAATCTCCTGATAGCCAAGCCCCTCCATAAACAGCACTAAGACATTGTACTCAAGCGGAGTAAGACTTGTTTTTATATTATGAATTAGAAGCGTAACTGACTCATTGCTTATCACTATATCTTCGGGGTTATTTATAATATGAGAAGGCATTATATCGACAAGCGTCTTATCAGGATCATCCGAGTTTAAAGGCTGCGAAAGCGACACATATTCATTTAGGGGCGCATGCTTACGCCTTCTTGCCATGTTTATGGCCGTAATTGCCTGCCTGTCTATGCAAAGCTCCGCAAATGTCCTGAAGCTGGCTGCTTTATCACTGCTGTAATCGCGTATGGCTTTAAAGAGTCCTATCATGCCCTCCTGCACTATATCGTCCCTATCCGCACCGATTATATAGTAAGGACGCACCTTGATGCGTACAAGATTTTTATAGCGAAGACACAGCGCGCCGCTTGCAGCGTTATCGCCCGCCTGAGCAAGGCAAATAAGCTCATCATCCGTAAGCTTGGTATAATCGATCTGGTTATCATTTTGGTACATGGTTCTGTCCGGTACTTGAAAAAATCCTTGCGGGAAGTCTTTTAAGAGTTAGCATAAGAGGTATCCCAATTCCATAGCAGGCTATAACCTGACCAATAGCCACATAAAGCATGCATGTGGCAAATGGCGCGAGCTCATAACCAAAAGCAAGTATAGCGCCAACCGCAAATGCGTTTATAATAACGGCGGGAAGAGGCGTAAGGTACATTGAAACATTGCGCTTTTTCATAAGATAGGTCAAAAACGCAGCTAAAAGAGTAGCAAGACTTCCGCCAATCACATCGATAGGTATTCCGCCTGAGAGCATATTTCCAAGTAAGCACCCGATCCCAAGTCCCCAAACCGAAGCTGGGCAGAAATAGGGCAAAACGCAAAGCGCTTCGGAAAGCCTCACCTGCATAAGGCCGCTTGAAAACGGTATTACAAAAGTAAGGGCAGCATATAAAGCTGCCGTTACCGCTCCTCTTATTAGGTTTGTCGTATCAAACCTTCTCATTTTGACTCAAGGTACTGATTGATGCGATTTACCAGATCATCAACATCGATACCATGAACGGCGCAGGCCTGCTCAAGATTCTCGGTATGAGCAGCGATGCAGCCAAGGCAGTGCATACCGGACTCCAAAAGTATCTCAGCAATGCCTTCATCGACGTTTATAATCTCCATTATGTTCATTTCCTTAGTTATCACGTCGTTTACCTCCGTTTTTTGTTTACTATTAATTGTACCCCACTTTTATGCTCTGTCAACACAGCTTTTTTAATTTTTATAAAGTTCCGCTTTATTTTGAGGGCTTTGGGGTTGATGAGGGATTGCGCGCCCCCGAACCCCTGCACAAGGGCATCCGCCCTTAACCCATAAGCTTGTGTAGCTTTAAACTAAAACCAGACTTCAGCTTAAAACGGCGAAATTCAATCTCAGCCGCATTTACTGTAGCCGCAAGCGCGGCATATCACACACCCGCCCTCGTGCTCCATATCATTGCCGCACTCGGGGCAGTTCACGGCGCCGGCCTTCTCAATATCCATGATATGCCCGTCAAATTCATAGCTGTTCGCCGGCTCTATAGGGGTTTTAAAGCTTTCACCCGCGCTAAGATTTTTTCTCGCGTCCTCCTCGGCTTTTATATCCGCGACCCGCTTTAATACGCGCGCTATGGCATCCGGGCAGGACAGCACCTTTATATTGGGGTTGGTCGCCCTCTGGCGAAGCGTAGAATGACAGCGTATACCGCGAAGCTGCTCGATTATCGCATCAACATGCATACCCGAACGGAGCGCGGTGGATATCAGCCTGCTTGTGGCCTCGCTTTGGCTTGGGCAGCCGCCTGCGCGGCCGAGATTCGCGAATACCTCGCATATTCCCTCATCATCATAATTTACGGTAACATAGAGGTTCCCACAGCCTATGACCACCTTTTCCGTAATGCCGCGCGTTACCTCGGGTCTTGCTCTTGGTGTTATCTCTCGCGTCTTTGTCTCCTCTTTTTTCACCTTGTCGCCCACAAAAAGCACCTGATCGCCTCTGCTGCCATCCCTGTAGATGGTCACGCCCTTACAGCGAAGCTTGTATGCCAGCATAAATACCTCGGCGACCTCATCGCGCGTTGCGGCGTTTGGGAAGTTTACCGTCTTTGATACCGCATTATCGGTATAACGCTGGAACGCGGACTGCATCCTTATGTGATACCTGGGGGTTATGTCATGCGCCGTTACAAATACACGCTTTATATCCTCGGGCACCTCACAAAATCCGTGAAGCGTACCCTCTTTGGCAAGTCTTCTCATAAGCTCGTTGGAGTAAAATCCCCTCTTCCTGGCGATATCCGCAAAGAAGGGATCTACCTGAGGCAATTCATCATTATCCATCACATTGCGTACAAAGCTAAGTGCGAATAAAGGCTCGATACCGCTTGAGGCATTGCATATTATGGATATCGTACCCGTTGGGGCTATCGTCGTGCAGGTCGCGTTGCGGATAGGGGTCTTTTTATCAAGCGTGCTTTCAAAAAACGCCGGAAATGGGCCTCTTTTTTCTGCAAGCCTTCTTGAAGCCTCATGCGCCTCATCGTTTATAAACTTCATTATAGAAGAAGCAAGCTCTATAGCCTCCTCGGAGTCGTAAGCTATACCCAGCCTGAAAAGAAGATCGGCAAAGCCCATCACCCCAAGGCCTACCTTTCTTGTAAGCTTGGTCATATTATCTATCTCGGGCAGCGGATAGCAATTTACGTCTATGACATTATCAAGAAAATGTATAGCCGAATGCACCGTATTCCTTAAAAGATCATAGTCCACCTCATACCTGTTTTCGGTCTTTTTTACCATGCGCTGAAGATTGATCGAGCCTAGATTACAGCTTTCATACGGCAAAAGGGGCTGCTCACCGCAGGGGTTCGTAGACTCTATTTCGCCTATGTGGGAAACGCAGTTATCGGCATTCATCCTATCAAGGAATACAATGCCCGGCTCGCCGTTTTTCCATGCGCTGTCAACAAGAAGGTCAAATACCATCTTTGCGCTAAGCGTTCCCTTAACGGCCCCATCATGCGGGTCGATAAGCTCATAGCTCTCACCCTTTATAGCAGCTTCCATAAATTTTTCTGTTATGGCTATGCTTATATTAAAGTTTGTAATCTCACCGTCCACACTCTTGCATTTTATAAAATCGAGTATGTCCGGATGATCCACACGGAGTATACCCATATTCGCACCTCTGCGCGTGCCGCCCTGCTTTACGGCCTCGGTAGCGGAGTTAAACACCTTCATAAAGCTGACAGGGCCCGACGCGACACCGCCCGTAGACCTTACAACAGACCCTGCGGGGCGAAGCCTTGAAAACGAAAAGCCGGTGCCTCCGCCGCTTTTATGTATCAGAGCCGCGTTTTTAACGGAATCGAATATCTCCTGCATCGAATCGCCGACAGGCAATACAAAGCATGCCGAAAGCTGACCCAGCTCTCTTCCCGCATTCATAAGCGTAGGCGAGTTGGGCATAAATTTCAAGCTTGACATAAGCTCAAAAAATTCCTTTTCGGTCGCATTTATATCGGCATTTTCATCATAAAGCCTATCTGCCGCCGCAATGGCAGAAGCCACACGCCAAAAGAGCTCCTCTACTGTTTCTATGACCTCTCCTCTTTCATTTTTAACAAGATACCGTCTTTCAAGCACGCGAAGCGCATTATCACTTAATTTTACCATGGTATTCCTCCGTTTTATATAAAAAGCATTTCGCTTATTGGGTTTAAACTATTATAACAGTTTTTTCATCCCTTTTAGCAGTCATTTTTGTCCCATTTTAGATATATTGCTTAATCACAGTCGTTGCAAATTGTGAACTATATTTGTCAAACACTAAATTTTGAATGTTTTGCAACCAAGATGGTAATTTTAGTGTATTATAACTATATGGGAGCCTTTTGGCCCTCGTCACTACAAAAGAATTTGGGAGGTCTTTTATGAATAACGCGAAGAAATGGATATCTATGGGAATATTCTTTATTGCGGCAATACTTCTCACCAGCCTTTTAAAGGTGGAGATACTTGCGGATTCAGGCGTAGTCAGAAATGATGGGGCGCCTCTTGGTTCGTTTATAAGCCTTGGCTTTGTCGCCGTTCTTGCCGCCGCCGCGCACCTTGGCCCCGCATACGGTGCGCTCGTGGGCAGCCTTGGAATAGCTGTTGGCACACTTTTTGCAGGTATCTCTATTCCGGGTGCAGGCATATACGCCATACCCAATCTCATAGCCGCAGCGCTCATGGCGTTTCTTATAGGACAGCTCTTAAAAAAAGGTTCCTCATGGCTTAATGTGCTTCGCGCGTGTTCTTTTTCCTGCATAATCCCGATAGGCATTTTATTTCTGTTCGACATGCTTATAATGGGCGATGGAATACTTGCCTCCTGCGCATTTTGGCTCAATATAATAAGCATGGCAGTGACTGCCATCATATCCATACCCATTGTAAAGCTTGTCATTAAAAATACCGATGAAGGACTTTTCTAGGCTTTTTATATGATGAAAACTACTACTTTGCTCAGGCCGCACATGCGGCTTACGGTGCTTGGAAGGCATGGTCCCTTTCCCGCGCCGCTTTGCGCATGCTCAGGGTATCTTTTAAGCGCGGGCACAAAAAGCTTTGTGCTTGATCTGGGAAGCGGTACATTTGCCAGGCTTATCGAACGCAGGCCTTTGCTTGATATGGAGGCCATCATTATATCGCATCTGCACTACGACCACATGAGCGATCTCTTTGTGCTAAACTACGCGCTTGAGGCTAAGGGGCGCGTGGTGGACGTATACGCTCCCGATGAGCCTACTTCGGTGTTCGAGGCGCTTTGCGCAAGTAAAAACCTTATCATGCATAAAATAGATGCCGGCACCAAATTTAATATAGGAGATGTCTCCTTCAGCTTTTCAAGAACAAAGCATGGCGCTGTCTGCTATGCATGCAGGGTGGAATATGAAGGCATTGTTTTTTCATACACAGGCGATACCGGGCTCTGCGAAAATACCGAAACTTTATTTTCGGGCGCACACGCTGTTCTTGCGGACGCAGGCTGCAGCAGGCTTGATAAACACGCAAATACTGCCGCTCATCTGACTATAGAGGATGCTTTAAAGCTCTTTTATAAAAATAGCGCTAAGGGTCTTATTGTAAGCCACATATTCGGCGGAGCGGTGAATACACCAAACCTTAGCGAAATAGCGGATAAAGCTCCCGGGGTATTCATTGCGGAGGAGTTTTCTTCTTACATAATATCAAAAGACGGCATAATACCGGGCTAAACACTCCGTTCCCCCGCTTTTGGGGGAGATTTTTAATCCTTAGCATAGCATTTGGAAAGCTTCATATACTAAAATGGTTTTTTAATATCAACATTCCATTTATTTTAAAAAGCCCGTCGAAATTTAGCAGCCACTTTGCTGCTTTATGCGTTATAATAATGTTATAGTGGTAAATTATAACCCGATCCCAAATGGCGTTATGCCTTTTTGGATCATTAAGGAGAAAACCTTGAAACGTATTGTCTGCATTTTGAATATAGCGCTTCTCTTGGCCTTTGTTGCGCTCTTTATTTGCGGCTGCATGTCAAATGACACGCCGGATACAAGCGCTACACCCGATACCGGCATAACTCCCGAGCTTACTTCTACCCCCGATCCGACTCCTCAGGTTCCTCCGCCCTTGCCCGTATGGACGCCTAAAGCTTACACCGATCTTGGCGCTGTTCGCTTGGCGACAAGGCTTGATCCGCACCATATAATGCTTCGAGGAGTAGCGCTTCGCCTTCAACTTGAAAACGGCCTTACAGCAGCCGAGTATATAGAGCGCACCCTTCTTGCGTATGCCCCTCACTGGCTAAGCGACATGGGTATTCTTGAAGCAGTCGATGCGGATTATATCAGGGTAAGCTATATCGACGTGTACATGCTTATGAAATTTGTATGGAATATAGATATGTATAACACGACATACAGCTCGGCGGACAGCGCAAGCGGCTCACCCGTAATAAATGCGGGCGACTTTTGGTATATAGACTGCACAAAGAGCAGACTTACGACACAGGTGACGCGCTCTTTATATCAGCCCCTCGGTGCATCAACCGATGTATATTACTTTGATTACACCAATGTCAGCGGAGAATCGGGCATGGTAGAGGCTTTGATTTCCCCTGATGATACTATAAGCTGCGGTTTCCGATTGGATTCGGTGTTGCCCCTTGATCCAACCGCTGTACCTGCACCCACCGATGATACGCCTTTAAATGTTGAATATGTGAGCGTTGGCGGCGATGATCTTAGCTATCCGGATATGGATACATTTATAGAGCGTGTATTGCCGATAAGACTGACTGCGAATGCCTTTTATTCCGAGGACAAAAATCTTGCCATTGCTTTCACATTATCGCACTATTGCCGCTATTGGCTTACAGATTCCGGTATATCGCTTGGCAGCAAGCCCTATATTCAAATCAGTCATATAAATGTAATTGAGTTTCTGACCTCCGTATACGGAACCACGCTTGGAGCCGATTCATTCCTCCAGTCGGACTGGACCATAAGGTTTTCCGATGGAAGCACAAGACCGCTCATATGGTGCGATGATAACTACTGGTATATTTCACCAAACTGCGAATATAGCATTGCTCACTCCATAAACCAGAGGCTTGATACGGGAAGCTACAGATATTCCTTCGACCCGGAAAAGTCAGGGGCGAACCTTGGCTATACCGAAAGCGGCATTGTGAGCGTAAGCTTTACACCAAGCTCGGCTAAAACAGGAATAAAGCTTGGTGAAATGACCTTAACGGATCGCGCTATGCATATACACAGTTATTTTAGCCTTGAAAATATCGATATATTTGATAAACCCCAAAGCTCACTCATAATAGACGCGCTCTGTGTGCGCCTTGCACTTGAAGATGCAGGCATAACCGATGCCGCAGATGAAGCAGCCTATATGCTTGGGCTTTACATACACACGATTAACCGCCACACACAAGGAACGGACAGAGCGTTTTTAAGGCTAAGCCACAGGGATATGCAGGAAATCTCCTACATGGTGCGCGGAAGCGGTCTTAGCATTCCCGCCGGCGCCATAATGCTTGACGGTCTGGCCTATTTTGACGGTGAGTACTGGTATGTTGCCAAAAATAACGGTCTTAACCACGGGTATCATGATGTAACTTTGATGCATCAGGGGCTTGTGTATCGCTATAGCTACTCCTACACAAGCCCCGAGACCGGGCGGATCTATAACGGTCTTGTGGATGTTGATATCACATTCCCACTTGTAGGCTCAGCGGACTTTTATATAAGAGGCATAAGAAGAATCGCACATGACCCGGCGTAATCGTTCAAAAAAGCCCCTCGGGGGGCTTTTTTGATTCGGCTTTAATACGCTTCTTTAAAGGCTTACCCGATAAACGCATGTGTTTGGTTTTTCATTGATGCCACTTAGAAGCTTTGCCATTACCCCTCTGGTAAACAGGCCTTCCTTATGCTCTCATCAAAACATTTACCCTCATCAGGGCGCTGCCCTTTGCTTAGCCGAAAGAAATATTTTTTTCAGGAGGCCTTAAAGAATATCAATTCCCTTCGCCGGGGGGTGAGACGAACGGTCCTCTAAGAAAACCACCTTTTAAAAGACTAACTCTCAGGGATTTGCGATGCTCACAGCCGCTATATAAAACGCATCTTTTTCCCCACTATAGCAGCTCTCAAAAAGGCTTAGATATTTTTGGGCGTATTTGGCATCCAAAGAGATGGTATCCATAGCTATGCAGTAGTAATACCAGGCGCGCGCGTCCGGCTTTTTGTCAATAAGGGGCAAAAGAAGCTCTCTTGCCAGATCGTATTTTTGCTCCTCTATGCAGCGCATCGCCCGCCCATAAGCTATATTATCGCTTTCCACCGAAATAAAGCCTGTAAAAACTATTAACATGAAAACAACCGCAAGCGCTATATTTACGGCTATCACTATACTGATGATCCTATTCATAAATTTCACCGTCCTGTTTTGTTTTTTTCATTGTAAACAAATGTCCGTCCCAAAAAAGTCCCTTTTCATCGCAAATGCAAAAACGGATATTCAATGTGACAATTTTGGTATCTAAACCATGCTCTTAAGGTTGTGGTAAGTAAATATATAGTGAATGATGTAGTAAACCCTTTTCAAAACGCAAAAATAGGGATATAATTAGGTTGATCATATATATAGCCGTCTTAAAACCCGGGTGGCGAATTTTTGGAGGAATAACATGAGTATACCTGAATTTATGGACTGTATCGTAAAGCCGGCAGCCGGCAAAGGTCTTGAGCTTACGACCAGACCCGTTCCAAGACCCAAAATGGGGGAGGTTTTGATCAAAATTCATAAGACCGCAATTTGCGGAACCGATGTTCATATCTATAACTGGGATAGCTGGAGTGAACAGAATATAGTTCCTCCAATGATAATCGGTCATGAGTATGTAGGCGAAATAGCGGAGCTTGGTGAAGGCGTAATGGGCTACACCATAGGTCAGCGCGTTTCCGGCGAGGGGCATATCGTATGCGGCCATTGCAGAAACTGCCGCGCGGGAAATGGTCAGTGGTGCAAGCATACAAAGGGTGTGGGTGTAAATCGTAATGGCGCTTTTGCCGAATATCTTTGCATACCCGCAAGCAACGTGATACCGATCTCCGAATCGCTCGATGAAGATTGGGTAAGCTTCTTTGACGCTTTCGGCAACGCAACTCACACCGCACTTATGTTTGAGACTGTTGGTGAGGATGTAATGATCACCGGCGCGGGTCCGATCGGAATAATGGCGGTAGGCATCGCGAAGCACTGCGGAGCACGTAATATCGTAATTACCGATGTAAACGAATACAGGCTCGACCTTGCGCGCAAGATGGGTGCGACAAGGGCTGTAAATGTGGCTAAGGAAGACCTTAACGCTGTGATGAAGGAGCTTAATATAGTAGAGGGCTTTGATGTTGGCATGGAGATGAGCGGAAACGGCCGCGCGCTCAATCAGCTTATCGGTTCGATGAGAAATGGAGGAAAGATCGCCCTGCTTGGCATAGCAGGCCCGGGCACCGTTGTAGACTGGAATGAGATAATATTTAAGGGGCTTACGCTTCAGGGAATATATGGCCGCAAGATGTATGAGACTTGGTATAAGATGATAGCAATGGTAGAGGGCGGTCTTGATCTTTCGCCCATGGTAACGCATCGCTACAGCTATCGCGACTTTGAGAAGGGTTTTGAAGCAATGATCTCAGGACAGAGCGGAAAAGTAGTGCTCGATTGGACAAGATAATAAAACGGAGGGTATATATTATGAAGAAGGCGTTAGAAATTTACCGCGAACAGCTTGATGCGATAAGGGAGTCCGGTACATATAAGGATGAGCGCATCATAACCACAGAGCAGCGTGCTCGTATCGATACCACAAAGGCTAAAGGCGTGCTCAACATGTGCGCTAACAATTACCTCGGACTTTCAAATAACCCCGACATAATAGCGGCGGCAAAGGCAAGCTATGATAACTGGGGCTATGGTCTTTCCTCGGTGCGCTTTATATGCGGAACACAGGATATACATAAGCAGCTTGAGCGCAAGATGAGCGAGTTTTTAGGTATGGACGATACCATACTTTATTCCTCCTGCTTTGACGCAAACGGCGGTCTTTTTGAGACCATACTCACCGCTGAGGATGCCGTTATTTCCGATGAACTGAACCATGCCAGCATAATAGACGGCGTGAGGCTTTGTAAGGCAAAGAGATTCCGCTATAAGAACAACGATATGGACGACTTAAGGGCGCAGCTTGAAGCCGCCAAGGACTGCCGCATAAAGCTGATCGCAACCGATGGCGTATTCTCCATGGACGGCTACATCGCGAATCTTCAGGCGATATGCGACCTGGCTGATGAATATGACGCGCTTGTTATGGTTGACGACAGCCATGCAGCAGGATTTATGGGCGATCACGGACGCGGCACACCCGAATATTGCGGTGTTTCAGGCAGAGTAGACATAATAACCGGCACCCTTGGCAAGGCACTTGGCGGCGCAAGCGGCGGCTACACTTCCGCGCGGCAGGAGATAATTGATCTTCTGCGTCAGCGCTCACGTCCCTATCTTTTTTCAAACACATTAGCTCCGGCTATCTGCGCAGCTTCGATAAAGGTGCTGGATATGCTCATGAGCTCCACCGCGCTTCGTGATAAGGTGCATGAAAATGCGGCGTATTTCCGCAGCGAGCTTTTAAAATGTGGATTTGACGTGCCGGATGGCTGCCACCCAATTGTGCCGGTAATGCTTTATGATGCGAAGGTAGCGCAGGAATTTGCCGCTCGTATGCTTGAAAAGGGCGTATATGTAGTTGGCTTCTTCTATCCCGTAGTGCCGCAGGGCAAAGCTCGTATCCGCACTCAGGTAAGCGCGGGTCACACCAGGGAAGATCTTGATTTTGCAGTCAAGTGCTTCCGTGAGGCCAAGGAAGAGATGGGTATTTAAGCATAATTAAAGTCGATATCATTGCCTTCTGCCATGTGTGGAAGGCTTTTTATTTTGCAGCCTTTTAGACTTTATTATTATTGAAACGCAAAATTTTCAGACCTTATTACCAAAGCTTTGAAATAAAGCTCCATTTTTAACGAATATAAAAAAGGCAGTCTCAAAAACATAAGTAATATGCCGGGAAAGGGCAATGGCGATTTATGCATTTTATTTTTAAATCCATTCAATCACATAGATTTTTCCCGCAGAAGCCGAAAAGCCTTTAAGATTTGACCGCTTTTTTGCGCCTGCTTGCAATCGTTTTAACCTTTTTAAAGTCAAGCTTAATTCTAATCCCCCTTCCTTTGCCCCATTTTTTATGATTTTCCATAACAATGCATTTGATACTTCCTATAGAAAGTTTCCACTTGAATTTTAAAGACCTCCATTATATAATTGTGATGCTGTTTGCGCTTTGGGTCTGTGGTTGAAAATCGATGCCAGTCGCAGGCAAAACGATCCACGTAAGCAGGATAAATGTCCTGTGAGCATGGTGCGGCTTAGAAGTAAGTCCGTCCGGGGAAACCGAGAGGGGTAGTAGTGGGAAGCATGAGCGCTTAGTAGCGAACCCTCCTGACGGCGAGTGTGGGGGCAAAAATCAGGTCAGCCATCGCGCAAATAGCTTTTAAAATTTAAAAATCGGAACACTCTTTAGTAGTTAACCTCAATCATTTTATGCGTAGATACTATCACTAAAATCTTACCTCCCTCACTTAAACCGATATATTAATAAGAATGGAAAATGCAGCTTTCATATTCATATAACCCACAGAAAACCCTAAAAGCCAAATAAAATTCCTGCCGGCAAATATTTTTCGCGCCTTAAGCAAAACAGTTTTACTTGAAAAACAGCGATATAAGGGTTATAATAAATTAAGCTGGGAGGTGATATTTTATGAGTACACCACACAATGAAGCAAGACCGGGGGATTTTGCAAAGACCGTATTGATGCCGGGCGACCCGCTCCGCGCTAAGACATTTGCCGAGCGATATCTTGAAAACAGGACGCTTGTAAATAATTGCAGGGGCATACAGGGCTATACGGGTTTTTATAAAGGTAAACGAGTTTCAATAATGGCAAGCGGAATGGGTATGCCCTCTATGGGTATCTATTCGTATGAGCTTTTTACTGTATATGACGTTGATAATATAATTCGTGTAGGCACTGCGGGCGCCCTTAGCGGGGATATACCTCTGCGCTCTTTGGTGATAGCCGCCGGCGCTTGTACTGATTCAAATTTTGCCGCGCAATATAATCTTCCGGGTACTTTCGCGCCTATCGCGAGCTATGAGCTTTTGAAAAAAGCGGCTGACACCGCAAGAGAGCTTAACCTTCCCCATAGGATCGGAAATGTACTTTCAAGCGATGTGTTCTACAGCGGCCTTATGGACGAATACCCTTGGAAAAAGTGGATAAAAATGGGCGTTCTCGCCGTTGAAATGGAGACGGCCGCGCTCTATATGACCGCCGCATTTTGCGGCAAAAACGCTCTTGCAATGTGTACCGTGTCCGATTCCATAGCGACCGGCGAACGGTGCACAGTCAAGGAACGGCAAAATACATTTGATACGATGATGGAGATCGCCTTAAGCATGGTTTAAGACTTAATATCCGGGAGGCACTATGATAACAGTAAAAGAAGTAAAAACACGCTCCGATATGCGGCGCTTTGTTACGTTCCCTCATAAGCTTTATAAAGATAACCCAAACTATATGCCGGCGCTTCAGTCCGATGATTATGCCGAATATGACCCTAAAAAAAATCCTTCTTACAGCTTTTGCGATGCAAAATGCTTCATAGCCCTCAAGGAGGGAAAGGTCGTTGGCAGAATAGCCGCCATACATAATAAAAGAGCCAATAAGAAATTTGGCAACAGGCGTATGAGGTTCACATCCGTTGACTTTATAGATGATTATGAGGTCTCCACCGCGCTCTTTAACGCCGCCGAAGGCTTTGCAAGGGAGCTGGGCTGCACGGAAATACACGGTCCACTTGGCTTTACCGATCTTGACAGAGAGGGTATGCTTGTTGAGGGCTTTGACCGCGAAGGTCAGTTCATAACCTACTATAACCATCCCTACTATATCGATCATTTGACAAAGCTTGGCTATGTAAAGGATATCGACTGGATAGAATACAGGATAACAACACCGGATAAGCCGATTGAGCTTTTAAAAAAGCTGTCCGAGCGCGCGCTCCGCTCCGGGAAGCTTAAGGTGCTTGATATTACCAAAAAAAGTCAGGTAAGGCCTCTTATAAAGAAGGTATTCAATCTTATAAACGAGACCTACGATCACCTTTATGGGCAGGTCGGGCTTGACGAAACCCAGATAAACATGTACGCCGAAAAATTCATACCCCTTATCAACTTTGATTACACCTGTTTTATTGAGGATACGGAGGGAAAACTGGTGGCATTTGGCATAGCGGCGCCCTCTTTGGGAAAGGCTATGAAAAAGTCAAGCGGAAGGATGTTCCCATTTGGGGCGTTCAGGCTGCTTCACGCGCTAAAGCACAATGATACGCTCGATCTATTCCTTATCGGCGTACACCCCGATCTTCAGGGAAGCGCCGTAAATGCCATCATACTTAATAAGGTGATGAACAGCGCCATTAAAAACGGTATCAAGTTTGCGGAAACAGGCCCCGAGCTTGAGACCAATACCGCTGTTGTAGCTCAGTGGAAGCTGTTTGAGCGTGAGCAGCACAAGCGCCGCCGCTGTTTTATAAAGGCGCTTTAAATGCTTTAAAATTCTACACTTGACACATGAGCGAAAATGTAATACCATTCTTTTAAATATTGGCTTTGATCAAGAGGAGTACAAGGGTATTGCTCAAAAGAGATATCGCCCCTATAGGCTGAAAGGGCGGTTTGAGACCATATCCTTGGAAGGTCGCTTGGGAGCCTCCGCGGGGATATGTAGTCGCGGACGCAGCGCAGCGTTATGGCGTATGAGTGGAGGTATGTTTTTTCATGCCTCAACAAAGGTGGTACCACGGGCAGGCTCTCTCGTCCTTTGACGCGAAAGAGCCTTTAATTTTATTCTGTAGGAAAGGAAGCTTTTGCAATGCGAAAGCTCAGGTAACAGACATGGCTAAGGATATGCCAAAAAGCTACGATCATTCAACAGTTGAGGACAGGCTCTATGCCCACTGGGAAGAAAAGGGCTATTTTCATGCAGAAGTAAACGAAAATAAGCCCCCCTACTGCATAGTCATCCCCCCTCCCAACGTAACGGGACAGCTGCATATGGGTCACGCGCTTGATGAAACGCTGCAGGACATACTCATTCGCTATAAGAGGATGAGCGGATATGAAACGCTTTGGCTGCCGGGCACGGATCATGCGTCCATCGCAACGGAAGTAAAGATAGTCGAGCAGCTTAAGGAAGAGGGAAAAACCAAGGAAAGCCTTGGGCGCGAAGGCTTTATGGAGCGTGCCTGGGAATGGAAGAACAAGTATAGCAGCAGGATAGTAGGCCAGCTTAAAAAGCTTGGCGCCTCCTGCGACTGGGAGCGCGAGCGCTTTACTATGGATGAGGGCTGCAGCAAAGCCGTTATAAAGGTTTTTGCAGACCTTTATAGGCGCGGTCTCATATACAGGGGCGACCGCATTATTAACTGGTGTCCCGTATGCAAAACGGCCATATCCGATGCCGAGGTGGAATTTGAGGAGAAAAAGAGCAATCTTTGGCATGTGCGCTATGACGCTCCCGATAAGAGCTATTCCATAGTCTGCGCTACGACCCGCCCCGAGACTATTCTTGGAGATACCGGCATTGCTGTTAACCCCGAGGATGAGCGCTATAAGGATATAGTCGGAAAGACGGTAATAGTTCCCATAGTCGGAAGGGAAATACCCATAGTTGCCGATCCGTATGTTGAAAAGGATTTCGGTACGGGAGCCGTTAAGATCACCCCCTCACATGACCCGAATGACTTTGAAGTCGGCATGCGCTGCGACCTTCCCCAGCTTTGCGTATTCACGCCGGACGGTCATGTAAACGAGCTTGGAGGAAAATATGAGGGGCTTACCATATCCGAATGCCGCAAGGTATTTGTAGCCGACCTTGAAGCGGCAGGCGCACTTATAAAGATCGAGCCTTATACGCATAATGTCGGGACCTGCTATCGTTGTCACAGCACCATCGAGCCTATGGTATCAAAGCAGTGGTTTGTAAAAATAGAACCGCTCGCAAAGCCCGCGCTTGAGGCCGTTCGCAGCGGAAAGATCAGGTTCATACCCGAAATGTTCGATAAGACCTACTATGCCTGGATGGAAAACATACACGACTGGTGCATATCAAGGCAGCTTTGGTGGGGACACCGCATACCCGCCTATTATTGCGATGCCTGCGGTGAAACCATCGTAGAAGAAGAGGCCCCGGCGTGCTGCCCGCACTGCGGCGGAGTTCTTCGTCAGGATGAGGATGTGCTTGATACATGGTTCTCCTCCGGCATGTGGCCTTTTTCTACCCTCGGCTGGCCTGAGATCACTCCCGAGCTTAAATACTTCTACCCCACATCCACCCTTGCCACAGGTCGTGATCTTATCTTTTTCTGGATAGCAAGGATGATAATGTTTGGCCTTTATGCCATGGAGGATATTCCCTTTGAGAATATTTACATACACGGCATGGTTCGCGATGAGCTTGGGCGCAAGATGTCCAAATCCCTTGGAAACGGCATCGATCCGCTTGAGGTGATAAGGGACTATGGCGCTGACTCTTTAAGGTTCAGCCTCACAACGGGTACAGCAGCAGGCTCTGATATGCGGTATGTAAAAGCAAAGGTGGAAGCCGCCCGCAATTTCTGCAATAAGATCTACAACGCGGCGCGCTTTGTTATAATGAACGCAGAGGATGTCGAGATAGGAGCTATAGATATGGAAAAGCTTGACATCACCGATAAATGGATACTCTCACGTACAAATAACATAGTCCGTGAGATAACCACGAATATCGACTCCTTCGATTTGAACCTTGCCGCGCAGAAGATATATGACTTCATATGGACTGAATTCTGCGACTGGTACATTGAAATGGCAAAGCCAAGGCTATATAGCGATGATGCTTCGGCTAAGTCGGGCGTACTGTCCGTGCTCATTCATGTGCTAAGAACGAGCCTTAAGCTGCTGCACCCCTTCATGCCATTTATAACCGAGGAATTGTATCTTAATCTGCCCGGAAGCGATGAGACCATAATGCTGTCAAGCTGGCCTGTTTTTGATGAAAGGTTTGAATTCGATCTTGAGGAGGGTGTTTGTGACGGTATTATCGAGCTCATACGAGCCATAAGAAATGTAAGGGTGGAGATGAATGTTCCGCCGTCCCGCCGTACAGCTATGCTGCTTGTGGTTAGCCCCGAAAACGCAGGCTTTGCGAAGGAAGCGGCCGCCATATTTATGAAGCTTGCGGGCGCCTCATCCGTTGACGTTGTGACGAGTAAGGAAGCCATACCGGAAAACGCGGTCTCCGTTGTAGGAAAGTTCGCGGAGGCGTTCATACCGCTTGGAGAGCTCATCGATATCGAAAAGGAACTTGAGCGCATAAATAAGGAAATAGCAAGGCTAAACAGCGAAGTTAAGCGCTATGAAGGAAAGCTCAATAACCCCGGCTTTATAGGAAAGGCGCCGGAAAAAGTCATTGAAGAGGAGCGCGCAAAGCTTGCGTCGGCAAATGAAATGCTCTTAAAGCTTAACGCAAGGCTTTGCGAGCTTAAAAATATGTAATTAATAAAGCCCCAAATAAGGGGCTTTTTTAGTTATGATTTGAATTATCTGATAAATACAGCCGCATACCAGCACATTTCGGGAGCGCCGAGGCGCCTTGCCGTAGCAAGCACATCTATCCCGGCGCTTAAAAGCGGGGGTCTGGCATCATACGGATGTCTGCAAGGTTCATCCGTCTCAGCGGCGCAGCGCTCGCACAGCGCACAATCATGCATGGCAAAAGCTAAATATAAGCCATCCCTCATGGCAAGCCTCTCCACGGCAAGCGAAGCTTTTTGACCATCGGCGGGGGTCTTTACGGCGATGAACAAAAACTGCTCATAGCGCAAAAGCATGCCCTTAAATTCCTCATATGGGGGCGTTTTCTCGCTCGATGGGCACATGTGGTCTTTGCCGTAACGCTCACAGCCATAGCGGCATTTTAAAAGCACGCGAGGATCAAATAGAATATCCGAAACGGAGCATACATTTGCCCATACCGCTCCCTGAGTTTTAGCGCAGTCTATGTATTTATCGTAAGTACCCTTCATAATCATATTCCTTGCGTCAGCTTTTTAGGCAGCGCCTTTGCGATAAGCACGCCTGCAAGTACGGACACGCCGCCCTTTAAAAGGTTAAAGGGAACGGTGCATAAAATTATCAGCCCAAACAGGTCGTCAATGGAGGGATATATGCTTGCGGCCATACCGATTATGGCATCCATTGGGTAGCCCGCTACCGAAACATAAGCGGGTATGAGCACAAAATAGTTTAAAAGCGCCGCAACTACCGTTACCGATATAATGCCGACAACACCGCCGAGCACCAGTCCCTTTATCCCCTTCATTTTACGCATAAGTATAGAGGCGGGAACTATGAGCGAGCAGCCGATAACAAAATTTGATATTTCGCCCACATAAGCCGTAGTAGTGCCATCGATCAAAAGGTTTAAAAGGCACTTTATAAGCTCTATCACCACGCCCGAAACAGGACCTAATATGTATGCGCCAAGAAGCGTTATTACCTCTGAAAACTCGAACTTATAAAACGATGGCGCAAGTGGTATGGGGAATTTCCACATCATGACCACGGTGGCAAGTGCGCCAAAAAGCGCTATCATTACCAGCTTTTTTACATATACCGAGTTCTTCGTTTTTGTTTTGTTTACAGCTTTGATTTCTTCCATTGTGATTTTACCGCCTTTTTAATAAATTTTGCTTCACAGCGGCGGTGTGATATGAAAAAAGCTCCGCCTCATATGGAGTACATAAAAGGGGAGCGAATTTGATACATATCAACGTCGCCTCTCTCATCCGGACTATGACCGTCGGCATCGGAATTACACCGATTCAACCAGGACAGCAAAGCTGCCTTAGCTCGCGGGCTTTAACCGCCGGTAGGGGATCGCACCCTGCCCCGAAGCTGTATGGATTCTATCACATAATGAGCCTTATGGCAATAGCTTTTTAAATGTTTTTATATTTTCCACATGCGCGTTGTGCTATAATGAAAAAAAGCCTTAAATTAAGGAGAGCCTGTTTATACATGAGACTTTTTATAGCGATAGACCTGCCAATTCAGATGAAGCGCACGCTCCTTGGACTTCAAAACGCGCTTAAAGCAAATGCCAAGGGACGCATGGTGCCGCTTGAAAATTTCCATATAACGCTTCACTTCATCGGCGAATCAGACGCCCTTTCGGATGCTGTATCCGCTATGCAGGCGGCTATCCGCGGCATAAGACCCTTTAATCTGCACCTTAGCGGCTATGATACCTTTCGCCGTAGCGATTCGATCACCTCGATCGTGCGTATTGGCGGTGATCTTGATGAGCTGAGTTTGCTTTACGAATCACTTCAATCGTCCATGTACGACCATGGCTTTTCCCGTGAATACAAGCGTTTTTCGCCTCATATAACGCTTGCAAGGAGCGTTATTTATAATTCCAACGAAGCGGAAAAAAAGCTTTTTGGCTCAAAGGTCAACGCATCCATGCAGGTGCGGGAGATAACGCTTTTTGAAAGCCGCCGCACGCCTCATGGCATGCAGTACATACCGCTTCACAGGGAAAAGCTCTATTAATATCAAGACAGCAAAATAAGCAGGAGAGACCCATGGCGTGTAATATCAGTTTTTTGATCGGCCGCGCGGGAAGCGGTAAAAGCAGCGTTATAAACGACGGTATAGCGCAGGCTTTAAAGAGCGGTCACAGGGCTTTTTTACTGGTGCCCGAGCCTTTCACATTTGAAACGGAGCGAATGCTTGCAAATAGGCTTGAAATGGGCTTTACCCAAAACGCGGTGTACTCGTTCACATCCCTGTCGGAGTTCGTGCTTTTTGAAACGGGCGACAGAACGGTATATCTGTCCCATCAGGGCAAGCGGATGGTAATAAGAAAGGCTATAGAGGAAAATAAGCATGCGCTTTTGACCTATGGCCGTGTTGCCGACAGCGCAGGCTTTACCGAGCGCTTAGAGGAGCTTTTTTCAAGGTTCAAGCGGTTTATGATAACGCCCGAGCTTTTGAATTTCGCGGCAAACCATGAAAAAGCGCCCACCGGCCTTTTTGCCAAACTTCACGATCTCGCGCTTATATTCGAAAAGACCGAAGAATATCTTTCCTCCCGCTATCTCGACTCTGAGGACATGGTAAATCAGCCTATTTTAAGGCTAAAGGATTCATCGATAGCGGGTTCTATGGTATTTGTAGATGGATTTGAGTTTCTGACCGAGCAAAAATACAGGGTGCTTGGGGAGCTTATGAAGTTATGCAGCGATATGACGATAGCGCTTTGCATGGATGGTTCCAAAAACTGCCGTGATAGTGAGATATTCTCGCAAACAAGCCTTGCCTATACCCGCCTTTTTAAGACCGCCTCGGAGCTTGGCTGCAACATATCAACTCAGCATATTACCAGAAGTGAGGGCATATTCTCTCCTTCGCTAAGCCTCATGGAGCGTGAATTGTTTGCATGGCCGCATGAGGAATCGTATTCTTCTCCCATTGAAGATGGCTCGATCGAACTTTTTGCCGCCTCAAGCATTGCTTTAGAATGCGATATGCTCTGCAATGAGATAATACGCAGGGCTAAAGCCGGCACGAGGTTTTGCGATATGGCGGTGCTCACTGCAAATAGCGAAGCCTATAACGCCGCGCTCGTGCGTTCGCTCAGGCGTTTTTCCATCCCGTTTTTTATGGATATGACCCACCCGCTTACAAAGCATCCCCTGTCGGATTTCATACTCGCCTCTTTAAACTGCGTTACAGGCAATTATAAAATGCGTGATGTTCTTTGCCTTATAAAAACGGGGCTCATATCGGAGGATAAGGACGCCCTTGAGCGCTTTGAAAACTACATATTAAAATACGGCATAGAAGGCGCAAAAAGATTTGAGCAGTTTGAGCGCGAAGGCTGTACCCCGGATATATTAGCCATAAAGGATGCGGTCATCTCTCCTCTTAAAAGGCTTCAATCGGAACTTTCCTCAAAAAAGAGCGTTTCTCATAAGCTGGAGAAGCTTTATGACTACATCTGCCGCCAAAATATAGCGGATAAGCTTAAAATCATATCAAATAAGCTTCGTGAGGAAGGGCTTTTTGAGCTTTGCTCCGAAAATGAACAGGCCTTTGATATTACCATGAAGCTGCTTGGGCAGATGCATACAATACTTGGGAGCTGCAATGTCAGCAGCAAGCGATTTTTGGAGCTTATGCTCGAGGCGCTTTCCTCATACAGCATAGGCATAATACCCACAACGGCCGATCAGCTTCTCATCGGGGATGTAAACCGCACCTGTTTTTTGGGAGTAAAGCAGCTGTTTGTAATCGGTGCGAATGAGGGCTTTTTCCCTGTGCCCATACAGGACTCGGACATGATAGATGATAGGGAGCTTGCGTTTTTAAACGATCTTGGGATAAAGACCTGGGATAGCAGCAAGACAAGAAACGCAGGCACCGTATTTGGCATATATTCTGCGCTGTGTAAGCCCACGGATAAGCTATATATATCATACCTTGCAAGCAGCGATGCGGGACTTCCGCCCGCGGCTGTGGCAGAAGCTTTAATGGAGATATTTCAAGCTTTAAAGCCACGCAGCGATATAGGCGGATACATCGAGCCGGAGCACCCCGAGATGTGCCTTTCGCAGCTTGCGCAAAGACTTAGAAACCTCTGCGATTCCGGCATTATGGATAAGGAGACAGAAAGGCTCTACGGCATGGCGGCAGGCGACGCCCGCTATAAAGAAAGCCTTGATATGATAAAAAAGGCGCTGTTTTTCAGCCCCGCCTCAAAGCCAATAGGTAAGGAGCTTGCAAAAGAGCTATATGGACAGCACAATATAGGAAGCTCATCACGCCTTGAGACTTTCAATATATGTTCGTTCAAATATTTTATGCAATATGGCCTTGGCGTAAGACCCAGAAGTGAGCTTTCGGAGCGCGCTACCGATACCGGCACCTTTTATCATGATGTGCTGGATAAATTTATACGCCATATCGTTCAAAATGACGTGGATCTCACTGCCCTTTCGCCTGATGATATAGAAAGCATAGTACTCCCTATAGCGCAAGCTGCCGCAAAGCAGCACAATAGCGGTATATTTGAGAGCACAAGCCGTATGTCGGTGCTTGGCAGATACATGTGCGAATGCGCGGTATTCGCTGCAAGAGCCATAGTAAGCCAGCTTGCGCTTGGAAGGTTTAAGCCCTTTGGCAGCGAGATCACATTTGGCATGGACGGCGCTTATCCTCCGTTTAAGCTGGTGCTTAAGGACGGCTCAACCTTCTCCATAACAGGAAGCATAGACCGTGTTGACTACCTGAATGAGGGCGATACCGTATATGTGCGCGTCATCGACTACAAGACGCATGGCAAAGCTTTTGGCTTTGGCGAGCTTTATTTCGGAGTGAAGATGCAGCTTGCGCTCTATATCGCAGCGCTGCTCTCATGCGACAGTGCCCTTCGCGCATGCGGCATCTACTATATGCCGATAATCAGCACTCCCCTTTCGATAAACGGCACCGATGCGGAAGCTATACATGACAAATCGCTCTCACGCTTCAGGCTTGACGGGATAACGCTCAATGATGAAAACATAATTCAGGCTACAGAGCCTATATATGAAAAAAATCGTTCAAAATCACCGGTGATAGGCGTTAAGCTCAATAAGGACGGCGAATACACGGGAAATGGACTTATAAGCAGCAATGTGCTTGATCTTACAATCGAATTCGCCTCCGAAAAGGCAAAGCGCACATTTTCCGAGATGATGGAGGGCAATGCCACGCCAAATCCCGCCATATCATCAAGAAGCACGCCCCTTGAGCAATGCAGGTTTTGCGACTTTCGTTCTGTATGCCGATTTGAGCCGGGTTATGCAGGACTTTTGCCTCGCGTCATACCTAAAATGACGGCGGATGATTTTGAAGCCATGCTTTAGAATAACACAAAAAAGCGATCCGAGCTGAATTTTCGGTCGCTTTTATTTTTATGCTGCTATTTTACCCTTTCATACACTCCATGATCCCTCACCATTATGCCGCAGCATATCATCTCGCGCCTTATGGTGCAAAAATCATCGTGTATATCTGCGATTATAAGGTTCACTTCCTTTTCGGAATACTTTCGCCCTATCTCAAAATGCGATGCTATCTCCTCAAGTATTATGAGTCTTTTCTTACGCTGCGTAGGTATCGATTTTAGCTTTCCATATTCCATAAAGCTCTTTAGCACTTTATTTCGGTATTCAAGCTCGCGCTGATGCTCTGCGCTTATCTGCATATCATCGGGACAGATCAGCTCTTTGAGCGTTTTATCAAAAAGCTCCTTATTTAGGCTGTAGATGGTGTAATATTGCTCCTTTTTTGAGCTTACAAGACCTGATGCTTCGAGCATTTTAAGGTGATAGCTGACAGTAGACGGAGAAAGCGCCAGTCTTTCGGATATAAGTTCAACATACATCGGCTCCTTCATAAGTCCGGCTACGATGAGCTGTCTTGAACCATCTGCAAGACACTTAAATATGGCGGTCTTATCGAGTATTTTTTCCTCATTTTCATTGTAAGGCATATTTACTTTTTTACCTCCTGCTCTTTTTATACAGCGCCACCGTAAAACCCTCTGAAGCCGCCGCGTCCACCATGCGACATACATCATAAAACGCTTTAAGCTTTTGCTCTTCAATGGCGAGCTTTTTAAAATCACCACGCTCTTTGGCTATTTCGAGCGACTTTTTCCATGGCGCACTTATGCTGTCCAGGTACGAATAATAAAGCGCAAGCCTTTTTTCGTCTGTATCGCGCTGAGCCTCGGCCGTGTCCAGCAATTGACTGAATATGCCGTATATGTTCTTTGCGGCCTTGAGCATATTAGCTTCCTCATTACGATCTTGTGCGCTAAGCTGGTCTATGCGCTCGGATATTTCAGCCATTTTTTCGTCAAATGCGCTCTGGCATACTGTTTTAATTTTATTAAACATAAATCAAATCCTCCTTTTTTATTATTATACTCATGGAATTAAAATTGTAAAGGCATTTTTCCCTGTTATCGAAATATATTTTCAGCGTACAAAAAAGGCTCTGCTAAATGCAAAGCCGATTAAGAGTAGTTTTCGATGTATTTTTTTAATGGGCGCTGCCTGGGAAGCTCCCATCAGTGGAGTATGCGTCCCGGCGTCTTCGTGAAAAGGTGTAATCCCCCCAAGGGTGCCTTTTACAATATCAATCCTTTGGTATGGGAAGAAGCGCGCTTCCTACCCCTTGCTTTATCTGCCCCTGAACAGGGTTATAGATATCCGTATAAAGCTCCTCCGTGTTTACAAGCTCGCCATCTACATACTTATACCGATATGCAGTAGCTCTATAGCCATCTCTTGCGGTAATATAGGTCTGCATATAGCCCTCAGGCCATGTAGGAACATCTATGTATATCGGATCTTGGGGCTTTAGTACCTCCTCGGTAATACCCTCTATTTTGTATTCCACGCCTTCGGGAAGCGGAGTACCGTATATGTATACGGTCATGATATAGTTCTCATTATCCGCATAAGCAAATACGTATATGGGCGATGGGGTATTGTTTATAAATTTAAGATCGGGACCGCCTGTAGAAACGGTAGCGTCAAGGCCGTAATCGGCATAGGAGGAGGGCCATGAATGCTTTCTTCGCTCCGTTATGCCTATCTGAGGACCGCATTTTAGTATCGCGTTATAAAGCGTAGTCGATACCTGGCATATTCCTCCGCCTGCCTGCTGGGTATACCTTGATCCGTTTACGATACCGGGCGCAAGCATCCAACCTCCGTTCTCGGTGCGAGGGCCAATAAACTCATTGAACGAAAACTCCTCGCCCACCTGTATCACGGCGCCATTTAATATGTCAGCCGCCTTCTGAATATTTCTAATTCTATTGCGGTTGCTGAGGCTTCCTTCTGCATAATACGTCTGATGCATGGCAATGAGCTGCGTCTGCTCCTTCAGCATGTCCACCGTTATATCCGGGCGATCATCTTCAAATTCAGGCAGCAAAACGGTCTCACCCTCATCGTTTGATCGTACAGCCTCCGCTATCTCCTCGACGATAGTCTCCTCATTGAGCATTTTTCCGTCTATACCTTCTGTATATATAAACATCGGCTCGCCCGCACGCACATTGGCGGTTGCGCTTGCGTTCACCGCAGGCGTATTTACATGTGTAGCAATGGAGCTTACTACGGCTGCTGTCTTTTCGTCATCAATGCGCAATGAGACGGTATAGCTTCTGCCATTATTCAGTATATCCTCCTGCTCAGCCTTGTTGTTTGCCAAGGTATCCCCTCTGCCAAGCCCATGCGCCTCTGCGAGTATTTCTCCAAGATCGCTTGTAATGCCAAGCTCGGGAGCGGTAAGCACCCAAGTGCTTGAAAGCACCCTTACGCTCACGCTGAATGCATCTATCCGAGCCTGCACTTCGGGGATTATAAGCTCCCAAGCCTGCTCATAGGTAAGCCCGCCAAGTGGATGGCCGTTTACGGATATGCCTTCGTAGAAAAAGCCCTCATCGATATCGTCATAGCTCCCGCCGGTATCCGGCTGCGCAAGCGAAACAAGCCCAATTACGAGCGTTGTTATAAAGAGCACAGCAAATATTGCCCGGGAAATAATTACAGTTCTCGACCATAGCCTGTTTTTTTTTCTTTTGTTCATATAAGCTCTCCCCTAAAAGCTAATTTATTGTCTCTAACAGCTTCGCAAAATAAACAAAGCTAAGAAAGCGTTATATAGGCGGCCATTGCTCCCGCATCAAGTCCATCCCTTCTGTAGGAGTAAAACAGCTCCGTCTCTTCCATGGTGCACCTGTGCATAAGCTGTATGTTTTCGGGCAAAACGCCGCTTTCTAAAAGCTGAAGCGCGCATGCATACTCTATGTCAAGGTATGCCTTGCCGGAATTTTTAGGCTTCATGACCCGCTCATCTTTAAATTCAAGCAAAAAGCTCTCCGCAAGCGCTTCGTCCACCTCATAACATGCTCCGCATATGCTCGGCAGCACCGCAACAAGTATATTTTGAGGTTCAGCTCCAAAGCGCTCCTTCATAGCATCGATCATATTGCATCCAATGCGTTTTTTTGTTCCGCGCCAGCCGGCATGAGCCGCACCTATGCTTTTGGTTTTCGGGTCATACATGAGATAACCGCAGCAATCCGAATGAAGCGTCATGAGCGTGATCCCTCTTTCTCGGGTTATAAGCCCGTCACAGGGAGGAAGCGGCTCAACTGTTATACCTCGCCCTCGGTGCGAAGCCTCCACCGTGAATATAGTGTTGCCATGCTCGTGATTTACAAGCACGATATCCTTCATATCAAGCTTTTCGGCCTCGCAAAGAAGCTTTAGGTTGGATATGGGTTCACTTGGGTCATCATACCTTGAAAAGCTAAGATTAAGTCCGCTTCGTTTGCCGGGGCTTATGCCACCTTTTCTTGTTGTAAAGCCATGTTTGATATTTTTTTCTAAAAGTAAAGGTGACTTCAATAAAAGAAGCCCATTTACCTCATATGGCAGGCAGCCGATGTTAAAATTCGACATAACGCTCACACCTGCGGCTTCGCAGCTGTGCCAAGCAGCTTTTCTATTTCGATTATAAACGTGTTTACATCGGTAAACTGCCTATACACGGAGGCAAAGCGAACATATGCCACTTCGTCCATATCCTTAAGCCTCTCCATTACCATCTCGCCTATGCGGGTGCTTTCGACTTCAGGCAAAAGCAGGTTGTTTACGGCATGCTCTATATCTGTAACGAGCTGGTTTATGCTCTGTGCGGATACAGGTCTTTTCTCACAGGCCTTTCTCACGCCATGGGATATCTTCATGCTGTCAAAGGGCTCCCTTCTTCCGTCCTTTTTAATGACCATTATCGGAAGTTCCTCTACCTTTTCATATGTAGTAAAGCGACGACCGCAGTTTAAGCATTCACGCCGCCTTCTTATGGCCGTGTTGTCTTCCGAAGGTCTTGAATCAACGACCTTATTATCGATGCCTTGACAGTAGATGCATTTCATGCGCTTATACCCCCTATGACGTATTAATTTATTATACCACAAGCTTTTGCTCTTTGCTATCACTATTTGGCGATTTTGGGCGCGCTTTTTAAATGCCGAATTTTTAAATTTTATTGGAACCGGTTCCTCTTGCCCCGCATATCATTCGGTATTTTTAAAGTTATCCCCTCTCTATTTAAATTAAATATACATCATGTATCATGCTGATATAAATTTGTAAAAGTTTATTCACGGCGGGTATTGCCACTGCATTTTGTTTGCTGTATAATGAAAGTTAAGAACTATTTTTGGAGGACAAAACCCATGACACATATTAAAACTATTAATAATCCCTGCATCAAGAAGGGAAACGGAACCGGCTGCGGCGAATGCCAGGCATCCTGCCAGTCTGCGTGCAAAACTTCCTGCACCATTGCAAACCAAAAGTGCCGCAAAGAGCAGAAGTAAGCTTAAAACGACCTTAATATAATATTGATAAAAGGGCGATCGTTTATCGAAAGCCCTACTATTTTAATAATGGTACACGCTTTTAAATTTAAAGGGTTTCATCTCGTGCTGGATGTGGAAAGCGGTGCGCTTCACAGCGTGGATGAGATGACATACGACATAGTGCGCGCGATAGAAACTTCAAAGGATCCTCATACGCTACCTTACAGCGCTTCAGATATTGACGAGGTGCTTTTTGAGCTTTCCGAACTGAAAAACGCCGGCGCGTTTGATTCAAAGGGCGTATCCGTAAATTCCGGTGAATTCGGCAAGGGCGTTATCAAATCCTTATGCCTTCATATCGCGCACGACTGCAATCTTCGCTGTAAATATTGCTTTGCGGACACCGGCGAATTTCACGGCAGCCGCAGTCTTATGTCCGAGGAGGTCGGCAGGAAGGCGCTTGAATTTTTAATGGAGCATTCGGGAAATCGCCGCCACCTTGAGGTGGACTTCTTTGGCGGTGAACCGCTTATGAACTTCCCGGTCGTAAAGGCGCTCACAGCCTATGGACGCGAGCTTGAAAAAAAATATAACAAGGAGATAGCCTTCACCCTGACCACCAACATGGTGGCCATGGATGATGAGATGATGGAGTTTATAAACCGCGAGATATACAACGTGGTCATAAGCCTTGACGGAAGACGCGAGATACACGATGCGCTTCGTCCCACAGTAAATGGGAAGGGCTCCTATGATCTTATCGTACATAAGGCCAAAAAGCTCATAGAAGGGCGGAAGGGCGGCGAATACTACGTTCGCGGCACGTTTACGGCAAATAATCTGGATTTCACAAACGATGTTAAGGCTCTACGAGACCTTGGCTTTGATCAAATATCGATGGAGCCCGTTGTGCTTCCCGACACAAGCCCCTATGCCATACTTGAGGAACATGTAGCCGCTGTGCTTAGTGAATACGACAACCTCGCCGATTATCTCCTTGAGAGCAGGAAAAATGGATGCTGGTTCAACTTTTTCCACTTCATGGTTGACTTTGAGGGCGGTCCCTGCCTTAAAAAACGAATATCAGGCTGCGGCGCAGGCGTTGAATATGCCGCGATAACCCCCGAAGGCGACATCTATCCCTGTCATCAGTTTGTTGGCGAAAAACAGTTCATTATGGGAAATGTTCTGACCGGCGAATTTGATACCTCTTTGCAGAAAGAATTTTTAAACTGCAATGTAACCACTAAAAAGTTATGCAATAGCTGCTGGGCAAAGTATTTCTGCTCAGGCGGCTGCGCTGCAAATGCCTTTAAATACAACGGCTCCATATATGAGCCTTATATCCGTTCATGCAGCATGCTGAAGCGCCGCACCGAAATAGCCTGCGGTATATTCGCGGCTGAAAAGAGCCTTGAAGAATCAAACGATATTACATGAAATTACTGGAACGCGACCCAAGATACATAGATATCGACGTTAAAGACCTCCCAAATGTGGAGGGCGTTTCAACATACCTTTTAAAGCTCCTTTACGCAAGGGGCGCCAAGGACGAAAGAAGTGTCCGTGAGTTTTTAAACCCAAGCATCGATATGCTCATGGATCCCATGCTGTTTGTCGATATGGACAAGGCCGTATCAAGGATCAAAAAGGCAATCTCAGGATCGGAGCTTATATGCGTATTCGGCGATTACGACTGCGATGGCATATGCGCGACAGCCATACTTGTTCGCTACCTGAAGGAATGCGGCGCTAAAATAAGCTATCACATACCTTCAAGGCATGAGCATGGCTACGGTATGAGCAAGGAAGCCGTTCAGCTCCTTCACGAGCACAATGTGGGGCTTATCATAACCGTTGACAACGGCATCACCGCCGCAAGCGAGGTGAGATTTGCAAGTTCCCTTGGTATGGACGTTATAGTGACGGATCACCATCGCTTTCAGGGCGAGCTTCCCGATTGCTGCGCTGTGATATGCCATACAAGACCCGATAATACATATCCCGAAAGCATACTCTGCGGAGCGGGCGTAGCTTTAAAGCTTGTCCACGCGTTAAGCGACTTTGAGACCATGCAAAAGTACATACCGCTCGCCGGGCTTGCCACCATAGCCGATATAGTGCCCCTTATAAGCGAAAACAGGGTGCTTGCAAGCCTTGCCATAGAAGCTATCAACAAAGGGGAGTGCTTCCCGGGGATTACTGCTATAGTGCGGGAGACGACCAGGACTGAAAACGGCGTTATCTGCTGCGATGCCCGAGACTTAAGCTTTGGCGTGATACCAAGGATCAATGCCGCCGGGCGCATGAAGGATGCAATGCCGGGCGTATCGCTTTTTCTTACAAATGACATGGACGAAGCGGAGACCATATCAAAGGAGCTCACCGCCCTCAACATGCTGCGCAGGGAGGAGGAACAGCGCATATACGACTCTGCGATAAAGATGATCGAAAGCTCCGACCTCACCGATGAGCGTGTTATAATGCTTTATTCTAAGGAGTGGAACCCCGGAGTTATCGGCATCGCGGCTTCCCGCATATGTGATCGCTATTATCGTCCCACCATAATTTTTTCGCTCCAGGATGGCACGCTTACGGGTTCAGCTCGCTCCATAGACGGTGTAGATATATTCAGCATACTGCACGAGCATCGAGATATGCTGACGCGCTATGGCGGCCATATGAGAGCTGCCGGAGCAACGCTGTCCTTTGAAAACTTTGAAGCCTTTAAAGCATCGGTGAACTCCTATGTACGCGCCAATTTTAAAGATGAGCTGTTTATTCCAAAGCAGTTTTATGAGCTTGACACAAATCTTAGCGAGCTCTCGATGGAGCTTGTGGATGAGATAGAAAAACTCGCACCCTTTGGCGAGTGCAATCCCATGCCCACATTCTGTATAAAAAATGCCAAGGCGCGGAATTTAAGGCGTATCGGCGAAGGCGGCTATCACCTTAAGTTTATGCTCATGCAGAATAAAGCTGAGGTCGAGACGGTGTTTTACTGTATGGGTCACGAGCTTGAATACATAAATTCTATGGATACATGTTCGCTGGTATGCACGCCTACCATAAATACATGGCGAGGAAACAGTACGCTTCATCTTCGCGCAAAGGCCATTTCATCGGGTAAGATAAGAAATATAGGCTCCTATATCAATGCGTATCAAAATAGGTTTGGTGGTGCATTTTATCGCAACATGCGG
Source organism: Clostridia bacterium (assembly GCA_017416425.1). GTDB lineage: Bacteria > Bacillota > Clostridia > Christensenellales > CAG-138 > RGIG1693. The sequence continues at coordinate 60,950 of JAFQCL010000006.1, read as the reverse complement.
TATAATAGCCATAGCCCTCATGTCGATCTTACTGTGGTGGACGCAAGCGAATGCGTTTATGATTTTTTAAAAAGCGATATCACCGGCTCGATAATACTCTGTTTTTCAGCACAAGGGGCTATAAGGCTTCTTCAGGATATTCATGATGCCGATCTTTATGACAGGGTGGATATACGCCTTATGAGCCAAAAACGCCTGCCTATTGCTTATAATTCTATAGTGCTGGCTCCGGTGCTTGATGAACTTGATATCCGAGCCTATCGTAACTTGCTGGTTTACGATGCTGCTCCTTCGCTGGGGCTTTTAAACAAAATACAGCAGCTTGCTCCCGATGCTTCGCTGTTTGTGGGAATTCCAAAAGCGTCCTTTGCTATTGATTTTAAATGCAGTAGGGATTATATGAGTAAGCACTATATAGCCCTAAAAGCGGCCGCTCAGCGCCCCAAGAAGCATAGAGCGGATATAATGGACGCTATGATGGATCAGACAAAAATGGCAGCTTGGGAGTGTGCGCTCGCAATAGATATATTCATCGAGCTTGGCTTTGTAATTCAAGGCAACGGCTCCGAGCTTACGCTTGTTATAGATCCCAAAAAGCGTGATCTTAGCGAAAGTCCGCTATACCTTTCGGCGGAGAGCATACCTTTATTTTATAAACAATATCTGCATTTCATTACCACTCTTATGGATGAGATGTAATTTAAGGAGGAACCATGGAACTTAAAGACCGCATCAGAAACATACCCGATTTCCCGCAAAAAGGTGTACTTTTTCGCGATATAACCACATTGCTTAACGATGCCGATGGCTACGAGGAGCTTATAGACCGCATTTCCGAAGGTCTTCGTGAACTTGATATAGACATTGTTGTCGCTCTTGAGGCCAGAGGCTTTACAGTGGGCGCTGCGGTCGCGTATGCGATTCACGCCGGCCTTGTGATCGCCAGAAAGCCGGGTAAGCTCCCTTGTGAGGCAATAAGCGTAAACTACGGCCTTGAATACGGAAGCGATACGCTTGAAATGCATACGGACGCTATAAAGCCCGGTCAGCGCGTTGCTATAATCGATGATCTTTTGGCAACAGGAGGAACGGCGCTTGCTGCTGTTAAGCTTGTCGAGCGTACCGGTGGAAATATAGTTGCGATTCGCTTTGCGGTGGAGCTTTCAGACCTTGGTGGCCGTGAGGCTCTCTCTGAATATGATGTTGACTCGGTGATAGTATTTTAAAATAAACAATACCAGGACTTATTGATGAATTTAAAAAGTTAGGAGGTGTAACGTGGAGAAGCTGCTTGAGCGCTTTAGCGCAAGATTTAACAGGAATGAACTTTTGCTCATAAAAAAGGCCATAGAATTTGAGCGCAAGGCTCATGCTGAGCAAAAAAGGGAATCAGGCGAGCCCTATTCTCAGCATCCGGAAGCTGTAGCAGAATATCTTTTTGATATGGGCATGGACAGCTCAACGGTGATAGCGGGTCTGCTCCACGACACCATTGAGGATTGCGAGGGCATTACCTTTGATGTTATAAAGGAGCAATTCTCATCCGATATAGCCGTTATGGTAAACGGCGTTACAAAGCTCACGCAGTCCAGCAATTCCCATTCCATAACGCGTGAGGACAGGCAGGCCGAAAATCTGAGAAAGATGTTCATGGCCATAGCAAAGGATGTCAGGATCGTGATAATAAAGCTTGCAGACCGTCTTCACAACATGCGCACGCTTGAATATTGCGACCCAATAAAAAGGCAGCGCAAGGCTAAAGAAACGCTTGATGTATATGCACCGCTTGCACACAGATTCGGAATGGGAATGATCACGGCGGAGCTTGAGGACATAGCGTTTGAATATCTGCATCCTGATGAGTGCAGCCAGCTTAAGGCTCAGATAGCGCCCATTAAGCTCCAGCTTAAGTCGGTTATGGAAGAAGCCAGAGCCGCCATAACAAAAACGCTTGCCGAAAACAATATAAAGATGGAGCTTTCGGGAAGGCCAAAGCACTTATACAGTATATATAAGAAGGTCGTGCGCCAAAACGTAACTATAGACCGCATTTATGATCTCATCGCGCTTAGGGTGATAGTCGATTCCAAGGCCGACTGCTATACGGTGCTTGGACTTATACACGGTATATGGCGTCCCTTCCCCGGCCGTCTTAAGGACTATATCGCGATGCCAAAGACCAACCAGTATCAGTCTTTACATACCACCGTTTTTTCGCAATCGGGACTGCCCTTTGAGATACAGATACGCACCTGGGAAATGCACAAGGCGGCAGAGTACGGCATTGCGGCGCATTGGATGTATAAGGAAAGCCAATCCGCTATAAAACCTGTAAACCCGGAAGAGACGCTCGCATGGCTTAAAAATGCGCTTGAATATGAAAGCTTTTCGGACTCCACCCGCGAATTTATTGACAATGTCCGCAGGGATTTTTTGTCTGAATTTGTATTTGTGCTTACGCCTCAGGGCGAAATAATAGACCTGCTCACAGGCTCTACACCCATAGATTTTGCATACCGCATACATACAAATGTAGGCAATCACGCAAAGCAGGCAAAGGTAAACGGCTCCATAGTAAGGCTTGACTATAAGCTTAAAAACAACGATGTAGTCGAAATAATCACCTCTCCTTCGGCTGCTCCGAGCCGCGACTGGCTTAAATTTGTAAAGACGCAGCAGGCCAAGGGCAAGATTAAAACCTGGTTTAAGCGTGAAAATCGCGATGAAAATATAGTACGCGGAAACGAGCTTTTGGATGCAGCCGCCAAGCGCAACGGATGCACGCTAAACGAGCTGTTGACTCACGATTATATAGCGGATGTGCTGAGGCGCTTTAACATGCAGACCATGGACGATGTTGCGGCAGCCGTGGGTTATGGCGGGATAACCACTTCTCAGGTTCTGCAAAAGGCGCTTGAGCAGATAAGGCATGAGCGCAGGCAGCGTGAGCTTGAGCATAAGCTAAATACCATAGACGGCTCGCACGAGCGCGCCGAATATACCATTGACCATGGCGTAAAGGTGCTTGGAAGCTCTAATATGACCATACGCCTCGCACAATGCTGTAAGCCGCTTCCGGGCGATGGTATCCTGGGCTATGTCACAAGAGGCAGAGGCGTTTCCGTACACAGGCTCGACTGTAAAAACGCTCCCCATCTTTTGAGCGAACCGGAGCGAATCATACCCGTTGAGTGGGCGGAGAACCCGTCAACCATGCGATTCCCCTCAACCATGCGCATAATCGCCAAAAATCGAGAAGGGCTGCTTATGGAGATAGCCTCCTTATTCGCATCGCAAAATGTTGATCTGACTGAGCTCAATTCCTCACTTGATGACAAGAAGCAAAATATGCACGCCACCATGACATTTACCGTTGCCGCTTCGACCAGCATCGACTATATAAAAAAATCGCTCCTTAACATACCGGGCGTATACGAAGTGTATAGGGGCACATAAAGAAAAACAGGTGTTTGGAGGCAAGTAATAGATGAGAGCTGTCGTGCAGAGGGTAAAAAACGCGGGCGTCACCATAGAGGGCGATCGAATATGCTCCATAGAAAAGGGGCTTATGGTGCTTTTGAGCGTGGAGGACAGTGACACGGAGCAGGATGTATCCTATATGGTCGAAAAGCTATTAAATCTTCGCATATTTGAGGATGTTGAGGGCAAGATGAACCGCTCCGTATCGGATATAGACGGTGAAATTTTGCTTGTTTCGCAGTTCACGCTGCATGGCGATGCAAGAAAGGGACGAAGACCCAGCTTTATAAAAGCTGCCCGCCCTGAAACGGCCATACCGCTATATGAGGAGATCATAAAGCGCCTTGGCATGGCCATAACCGTAAAAACAGGCGTATTTGGCGCGGACATGCAGGTCGATCTTACAAACGATGGACCCGTCACTATTCTACTTGACAGCAAGAGGTTATTTTAAATGGAATCAGGCCGCATAATCGTAAATTCAATGCTTACCGGTCCGCTTTCGGTAAACACCTATATCATCCACAGGGAAGGTCTTACCGAATGTGTAGTTATAGACCCCGCCAACGCTAAGACCGTTGGCTCTGCTATACGCGAAAAAGGGCTTTTTCTTACCCACATACTTTTAACTCACGGTCATTTTGACCACATACTCGGCGTGGCGCAGCTTAAGGAGGAATTTTCTGCAAAGGTAGTCATACATGAAAATGACGCAAAAATGCTCCTTGATGATGAAAAAAGCCAGGCAAATATAGTGGGGGCAAAGGTTCGCCCATGCGCCGCCGATATCGTTCTTACCGGCGATACCTCTTTTTGTGCGGCAGGCATTGAATTTAAGATCATCCATACCCCGGGTCATACTCCGGGAGGCTTATGCTATATCATTCCAGAGATAAATACCATCTTTTCCGGCGATACCCTATTCAGGCTCAGCATCGGAAGAAGCGACCTTCCCGGCGGAAGTGAAGCTATTCTTTGCGAATCCATACTCTATAAGCTTTTTGCACTAAAGGGCGATTTTAGGGTGCTGCCCGGGCACATGCGTGAGACTACGCTTGATTTTGAGCGAAAGCATAACCCTTGTGTGAGGTGCTATGATTAAGCTTTATACAAATTGTCCCGAATATGAAAACGATATAATGGAAGAGCTGCGTCAGGCGTCCCCCCCGCAGACCATAGAGGTCATGCGGCGCTATTCTCCCCCCTTTGCCGAAGGCGATATCGCCGTAAAGCTCACTCTCCTTGAAAAGGAGGGTGTTTGGCTTTCCAGAGCAAGCATAAGTATGCGCAAAGATGGGCGCGTATTTTGGCGAAACTATACCCATAAGGCTGAAATTAAGGGTTCAACGCCTATAGAAATAAAGCGTTATCAAAAGCGCTGCGTTAAAATAGCGGCATTCAGGCTCATGCGGAAGGTGTTTGACATGAACGCCCCCTGGGGCTCGCTCACCGGCATACGCCCGACCCGCCTTTTAAGGGAGCTTGAGCTTTCCCTCGGTAAAGATGAAGCCGGGCGAATGATGCTTAAGGATTTTGATGTTACGAAAGAAAAATATGAGCTTTGTTCGCTCATACTTTCCGTTCAGGATGAGATGCCAAAGCCCCAAAAAGGAGATGTGGGCATATATATCGGTATCCCTTATTGCAAGACGCGCTGCCTTTATTGTTCGTTTCCCTCGGGAGTGCGCACTGATAAAACCGATATGCGCGCATACATAGACGCCCTTAAGCTGGATATAAGCCTTGGCGCAAACATACTTTTTGAAACAGGCCACCGCGTGCGCTCCATGTATATAGGCGGAGGAACGCCCACGGTGCTGACGGCATCCGAGCTTGATGAGGTATTAAGCCATGCTCTTACTGCCTATGGCGGCTTTGGGCTCGAGCTTACCGTGGAAGCAGGAAGACCCGACACGATAGATAAAGATAAGCTTATGATACTTAAAAAGCATAACGCGACCCGTATATCCATAAATCCGCAGACTATGAATGATACTACCCTTCAGCTTATAGGCAGAAGTCACAGCGCAGACCAAATTTACACGACTTTTTCACTTGCAAGGGAGCTTGGATTCGATAATATTAATATGGATGTAATAGCGGGGCTTCCCGGCGAGGATGTTTCTTCAATGGAAAATACGCTAAAGCGCTTGATCGGTCTTGCTCCCGAGAGCATCACGGTGCATACGCTTGCGATAAAGCGTTCATCGCCTTTAAAGCTAAAGCTTTTGGAGTACAGCGTTGATATGCCGCCCGATGAGGTCGTAGTCGATATGACCGAGCTTGCCGGGGTATACACAGGAAAGCTAAATATGCGTCCCTACTATATGTATCGTCAAAAATACATGCGGGGTAATCTGGAAAATATAGGTTACTCTAAGCCCGGATATGAATGTATATACAACGTGGATATGATGGAGGAGCAGACCTCGATAATGTCTCATGGGGCGGGCTCCATGACCAAGGCGCTCTTTGATAGGGAATGCCGCGTTGAGCGCATACCTAATCCCAAGGAGATACTCGTATACATAAACAAAATAGAAAGGATAGCTGAAAAAAAGAAGCAGCTTTTTGAATCATCATGGAAAAACTCATAGAAACCTACGGTCTTGACAGAAACAACATACCGCGCCATGTAGCGATAATAATGGACGGGAACGGCCGCTGGGCAAAAAAACGCGGGCTTCCGCGTTCGCTCGGGCATAAGGCGGGCATGGACGCTTTGCGCGCCCTTATAAAGGCCAGCTCAAGGCTTGGCATTGAGGTGCTGACATTTTACGCCTTTTCCACCGAAAATTGGAATAGACCCAAGGCCGAGGTGTCCACGCTTTTCAATCTGCTTGTCGAGTATTATTTTCGTGAGATCGATGAGCTTCATAAAAACGGTGTTAAGATAAGAATACTCGGGGATTATTCAAAGCTTCCCGAAAATGCCGTAAGCGCGCTTTCAAAAGCGGTCTTGACCACAAAAAACAATACGGGACTTCAGCTTAACCTTGCCATAAACTATGGCTCAAGGGATGAGATTTTAATGATGGTACAGTCTATAGCAAGCGATGTTAAAGCAGGGCTTATAGAGCCTAAGTCCATAACAAAGGAGCTTTTAGCTTCAAGGCTCTACACAACGGATCAGCCCGATCCCGACCTTATAATCCGTACCGCAGGCGAAAAAAGGCTTTCAAATTATTTGCTGTATCAGGCCGCGTACTCGGAATTCGTATTTACGGATACATTTTTCCCTGACTTTGATGAAAAATGCTATATGAAGTGCCTGCTTGAATATCAAAGCCGCATTCGAAGGTTTGGCGGTCTTAAAAAAGGAGAAGAATAAGCTTTAATTTTAGGAGTGTTTTATGCTGATAAAGACTATTATCGGACTGGGACTCGCCGCTATGGCGGTCTGCGCCATTGCGTTTGGCGGCTTCATCCCCGGCGCTATACTTACCATTATGTCGCTTGCATGCGCTAGTGAGCTGCTTGCTGCTTTTAAGCTGCGCGATATAAATGTTTGGGGAATACCTGTATATGCCTTTGCGCTTTTGGCCTGCCCTCTTTCGCATTTTTCCTTAGTGCTTGTGCCCGTTGCGTTCGCTGCGTGCTTTATCGCAACAGCGGTTGAGACCATATTTAACGAAAAACGCACCGTGATCGATGCATTTGCCGGCATAGCCGTAATGTTCTACCCGATACTGCTGATAGCTACGCTTATAATGCTTGAATCCTCATGCGATGAATATTTAAGGCGTGTGGCGCTTCTCATGGCCTTTGGCGCTCCCTCCCTTGCGGACAGCTTTGCTTATTTTTTGGGCGTAGCCTTTGGAAAGCGCAAGCTTTGCCCAAGAATAAGCCCAAAAAAGACGGTCGCCGGAAGCATTGGCTCTATAATAGGAGGTACGCTTTCGGGGATCGCCGTATTTTATCTTATGCAGCTCATATTCGGCGCTCCTCCTGCCACCACAAACATGCCGTCCATGTTCGCGCTTATGGGGCTTGGCTTTGTATGCGGAATAATCGGACAGATAGGAGACCTTTTCGCTTCGCTTATCAAGCGCTGGGCGGGCATAAAGGATTTTGGCAGCATATTCCCCGGGCATGGCGGAGTTATGGACAGGCTTGACAGCATAGTTATGTGCGCTCCTTTCGTGCTTGGCTTTTTCGTGCTTGTAAAGCTTGGGGTATTTAGCGTATGAAAAGGGTCGCTATACTTGGTTCGACCGGCTCCATAGGAAAGCAGGCGCTTGAGGTTTTAAGCGAGCTTCAAGATTTTTCCTGCGTTGCGCTTTCTATAGGCGGAGGTTCCGTTTCACAGCTTAACGATCAGCTTTTAAGCATGCATAAAGCGGGAAGATCACCCCTTTATGTGGGCGTTTCGGATATGGAGGCGGCTGAACACGTACACCTCTTTGACGACACGCGCCTGATAGCAGGCAGCGATGCCGCGTCTATAATAGCAAAGCTTTCCGAGGTTGATATCGTAATAAACGGTATAAGCGGCTTTTTGGGGCTGTTTCCGCTGCTTTCGGCAACAAATGCTGGAAAGACCGTTGCCCTTGCAAACAAGGAAAGCATAGTATGCGGTCATATGCTTTTAAAGGACGCGCTGAAAAAAAATCTCATAATACCCGTGGACAGCGAGCAGTCCGCCATATTTCAATGCCTTACGGCTGGTCAAAAGGGCGATGTATCAAGGCTCATACTCACGGCTTCGGGAGGGGCTTTTCGCGACCTTCCCGATGAAGCGCTTTTTAATGTTGCAGTCTCGGACGCGCTTTCACACCCAAATTGGAGCATGGGGAAACGTATCACCATAGATTCCGCTTCAATGTTCAATAAAGGGCTTGAGATACTCGAGGCAGCCTATCTTTTTGGCACCGATAATGTAGAGGCCGTGCTGCACCGCCAAAGCATCGTACACTCCATGGTAGAATTTGATGACGGCAGCATAATAGCCCAGCTTGCAAAACCGGATATGAAGCTTGCCATACAGTATGCCATAACATACCCAAGAAGGCTTAAAGGTCTTACACCAAAGCTTGATCTTACAGCCACAGTGCCTCTTACATTTGAACCCATCGACACAAAGCGTTATAGGGCAATACCCCTTGCTTACGATGCGCTTTCCGAGGGCAATGTGCTTCCGATAGCCTATAATGCTGCCGATGAGGAGGCTGTGCTGGCGTTTTTAAGTGAGGCTATCCGCTTTACCGATATAGCAGGCGTGGTGGAAACCGCAATGAACGATATCCTAAAAGCCTGCGGCGGTATCATAGGCGGAGTTGAGGACATAATCGAAATAGATGAACAGGCAAGGCTTGCTGCAAGGCTCGCCATATCCCATATAAGCAAAAAAATATGAATGAAAAGAGGACATAGATGGAAACTGTATTATCCATAATAGGCGCATTTATTGTGCTTTGTGTGCTGGTAATAGTACATGAGCTTGGTCACTTTGGAGTGGGTAAGCTCTTAGGCTTTAAGATCAACGAATTTGCAGTAGGCATGGGGCCAAAGCTTCTCTCCAAGGAAAAAAACGGCACCACCTACTCGCTAAGAGCCTTCCCGATAGGCGGCATGTGCGCCTTTGAGGGCGAGGATGAGGAGGAAAAAAGCCCCACCAGCTTTAACGCTCAACCCGTGTGGAAGCGTATGCTTGTGGTGCTGGCCGGTCCGTTTATGAACGTTTTATTCGCGCTTGTCGTAGCTTTCATACTGCTGCTTGCGTACGGCGGCGAGGCTATACCTGATCAGCCCGGCACGATCGTAAGCGTTGAGGAAAACAGTCCTGCGGCGCAGGCGGGAATACTGCCCGATGACATCCTCATCGGCATTGACGACTACCGCATTGAAAATTACGAGGATACAACCGAAGCCATATTGCAGGGTGACGGTGAAAGCGCTACCGCGACTGTGCTAAGAGATGGCAAGGAACTGTCGCTCACCGTAAATAACATGTATAACGAGGAAAAAGCCTCAAACTACATGGGTATATCCATCTCCCCGCAGATACGCCCCTACACACTGCTTGAGAGCGCGGGCGGTTCATTCAGATATGTCGGCTCCATGTTTGAAGCCATGGGCGATTTCTTCCGCATGCTCTTTGCGGGCGAGGTTCAGCGTGATGATGTTGCAGGACCTGTTGGAACCGTGAGCATAATAAGCGAGGCGGTTAAAAGCGGTTTTGAGACAGTACTCATAATCGCCGTACTTATAAGCGTAAACCTTGCTGTTGTAAACCTGCTCCCATTCCCTGCCCTTGACGGCGGTCGCTTCTGTTTCATGATCTATGAGGCCATATTTAGAAAGCCCGTACCCAGACAGGCAGAAGCCATAGCGCATGTCGCCGGCTTTGTTGTACTTATAGGACTTATGGTGTTTTTGACGGTAGGCGATATTTCGCGGCTCTTTGGAGGCTGATATTATGACGCATAAAGTATTGGTGCGTGACGTTGCGATAGGCGGCGGCGCCAAAATAAGCATACAATCCATGACCAATACCGATACAAGGGATGCCGATGCTACTATAGCTCAAATACTCGAGCTTGAGGCTGCCGGCTGTGATATCGCGCGCTTTACTGTAAATGATAAAGAGGCCGCAAAAAGCATACCCCGGATAAGGGAAAAAACTCATATCCCGCTCGTTGCCGATATACATTATGACGCAAGGCTCGCTCTCTTATCCATTGAAAACGGCATTGATAAGGTGAGATTTAATCCGGGCAACATCGGAAGCGCCTCTAAGGTGGCCGTGCTTACAAGGTGCGCAAGGCTTCATAGCGTGCCCATAAGGATAGGCGTAAATGCCGGCTCGCTTGAAAAGGCGCTTCTTCAAAAATATGGCTCCCCAACGCCCGATGCTCTTATCGAAAGCGCGCTTTTACATGTAAAGCTGCTTGAGGCGCAGGGCTTTTACGATATCGTCATATCAATAAAGACCTCTTCGGTACGCGATACGGTGATCGCCTATCGAAAGCTTTCAAGCCTTGTGGATTATCCCCTTCATATAGGCGTTACCGAGGCGGGCTATGGCGAAATGGCCTTGATAAAATCCTCTGCTGCGCTGGGTTCGCTGCTTATAGACGGCATAGGCGATACGCTTCGCATATCCATGACGGGAGACCCAATAGCGGAGGTTCATGCCGCAAGGAAGCTTTTATCCGCGCTAAGGCTTTATAATGACGGCATAGAGATAATAAGCTGTCCCACCTGCGGGCGCACCACGGGCGATCATCTTGCCACCGTAAAAGCCATTGAAAAAAAGCTCTCCCACATAAAAAAGCCGCTTAAAGTAGCCATTATGGGCTGTGTTGTAAACGGCATCGGCGAGGGACGCGAGGCGGATATCGGCATCGCATTTGCCCCAAACGGAGCAGTTGTGTTTAAAAGCGGAACAGTTGTTTTCTCAGGCAGCCGTGAAGAGGCAATAGCAGCGCTTATAGAGCATGCAAACGAACTATAGGCGCCGAATTTAAGCATAAGTTAAGGCCGCCAAAGCTCTAAGGCGGTTTTAAAATATCTGAAATAAAAAATATCCACCAAGGAGACCTAAGCTATGACCATCGATGATCTCATAAGCCGTATTTGCCCGCATCTTAGGGTGCTTGCGGTTAATATGACCGGATCCGAAAATATCGATATAATACTTGAAAGCAGCGCCATCATAGATAAGGATGTAATGGACAGGGTCTCTTATGAATTAAAAAGCGCCGTGTCGAGATTATCGGGCGGAAGCGGTAAACGCTGCCATGTTGAGTTCCGCTTTCAAGATGCGCTCCACATGCTCCTTACCGATGAAAATGCTTTAAATACAGCAAAAACCTCGGCCGTAAAGCTATACCCTGTTTTGGGCGTGGTGTTTTCCTGCTCAAGGCTTATAGCGGAAAACGGGCTTCTCTGCCTTTATGTGCCCGAAAAACTGATGGAGGCTGTAGCTTCATCCCTTGAAAAATACATAAGGCAGGCCTTTTTTACGCTCTATGGCATAAAAAGGTCAGCGATCAGCATATATTCCGACACTTCACTAAAGCTTCCCGCCGCCCCGGCGCGTGAATTTGATAAAAAAGCGCTTAAAAGGCCGGTACAGACAGCCCAAAAAACATCAAACGTAATACTAGGCCGTGCGATCACAAAGCAAAGCGTTCCCATGTGCGATATAGGTGAGGATGCGGGGCGCATAATTGTAAAGGGCTTTCTTGAAAGCTATGAGGAAAAGCCAAGGCGCACAGGCGGAAGCATAGTCAATTTTTCCATAAGCGATCATACATATACGATACCTGTAAAGCTGTTCCTCGGAAGCGAAGACAGCGACAAGACCGTATGCCAAATGATACAGGAATGCGGCAAAAAAAAGCACAGCATAATAGCGCGGGGGGATTACCGAATGGATACCTACACGGGCCAGATGTGTCTTTTCGCATCAGACATATGCTGGCAGCCCTCAAAGTTTCGTGAGGATACCGCGAAAGATAAGCGTGTGGAGCTTCATCTTCACACCCAATATTCCGCTATGGACGCGCTCCTTTCTGCCACCGACCGCAAAAACGATGCTGTTGAAACAGCCGCAAGGTTTGGTCACAGCGCCGTTGCCATAACCGACCACGGCGTTGTACACGGTTTCCCATCGGCGGTAAATGCCGCTAAGGCAAAAGGTATAAAGGCCATACTCGGCGTTGAAGGCTACCTTATAGATGACAGCTCCCCAATCGAAATTTCGGGACGCTTTATCGTGCTTTCGTTTGAGCTTATACGAGAAAGTACAAATACCACGGTGGAGCTTTTGGCTAAAACCTTCAGCTATCCTAAGACCTATGCCGGCGATGAGCTTAATTGCTGCTTTACATACGGCGTTAAAACAGCGCTTGAAGATGATTTTGAGGCTATAAAGCATGTGCTGCAATATGGAACTGCCGATAGCGAAAGACTTTCGAAAATAGCGGAGCTTTGCACTGATCACCGGGTGCTCGTTCATGACGCAAACATATATGAACGTCTAACTAAAGCGGCGGGCAGGTTTAACACAAGTTTTCCCGATGAGCATATAGACACAAGGCTTCTTTTGCATCATCTTTATCATGATGAGCTTAAGGATACTTCGCTGAATTCGGCATGCGAATTTTTAGGTATAGACGAAAAAAACAAAACCGCGTGTTTAGAGGCGCTTTTTATCGCTCTTACAAAAAAAATGGAAGAGATCGGCGCAAGCATGCTTCCTCACATGCATGGCTTTGAACAAAACAAGGTAAAGGGGCATGGCCACGGAGCAAGCCATATCGTGCTCCTTTCTAAAAATGCGGTTGGCCTTAAAAGCCTTTATAAGCTCGTATCATGGGGACATCTTGAGTATCTAAAGGGCGTACCCAGGATCCCAAGAAGCCTTCTTATGCTCTATCGAAACGGCATGATAATAGGCTCCGCGTGCGAGGCGGGCGAGCTTTTTTCGGCGGTGCTTCAAAAAAAGCTTGCGGATCCACCCGGCATAGATGAAAAAATACGCGCTATCGCAAGCTTTTACGACTACCTTGAGATACAGCCCATAGGTAATAACGAATTTTTAATGCGAGATGGCCGCATTGCCGATAAAAATGGGCTTCGCGATCTGAATAGAAGTATAGTCGCGCTTGGAGAAGAGCTTGATATTCCGGTTGCAGCAACGGGCGATGTGCATTTTCTTGAGCCTACCGACGCTATATTTAGGACCGTGCTCATGACCTCAAAGGGATTCTCGGATGCCGATAAGCAGGCTCCGCTATATTTTAAAACTACGGACGAGATGCTTGAGGAATTTTCATACCTTGGCGAGGAAAAGGCATATGAGGTGGTAATTAAAAACACCAATATGATAGCAGACAGCTGTGACGCGCTAAAGCCCTTTCTCAGCGAAAAGCACACCTATGCCCCGACGATAGAGGGCGCCGTGGAGGAGCTTTCAAATATCACATACAGCGCCGCAAACAGCATATACGGAAATGATCTGCCTCCTACGGTTTCGGCAAGGCTTGATAAGGAGCTTCGCTCCATAATCGGCAACGACTATTGCTCGCTCTATCTTATGGCGATGAGGCTTGTTAAAAAATCCCTGTCGGACGGCTATCTTGTCGGCTCAAGGGGCTCCGTTGGGTCTTCATTTGTGGCGTATCTCATGGGTATAACCGAGGTAAACTCCCTGCCCCCGCATTATGTATGCCCCTCATGCAAGTATTCCGACTTTAATACTCAGGATGAGATATCAAGATGCGGCATCGATATGCCGGATAAAAGCTGCCCAAAATGCGGCGCTCCTCTCACAAAGCTTGGCTATGACATACCTTTTGAAACATTCCTTGGCTTTAAAGGCGACAAAACGCCCGATATAGACCTTAACTTCTCGGGCGTATACCAGCCTGTCGCGCATGCTTATGTTGAGGAGATGTTTGGCGAGGGGCATGCCTTCAGAGCCGGTACCATTTCCGCCGTACAGGAAAAGACCGCCTATGGCTATGTAAAAAAATACTGCGAGGAATATGATAAAAGGCTGAGTGAAGCTGAAATGTTAAGGCTTGCAAGGGGCTGCTCGGGCGTTAAGCGCACAACAGGTCAGCACCCCGGCGGTATTGTCATAGTGCCGAAGGAATACGATATCTATGATTTTACTCCGGTGCAGTATCCCGCCGATAAGGAGTGCGCCACAAGCATTACCACGCATTTTGATTTCCACGCCATGGACGACCGCCTTGTAAAGCTGGACATACTCGGACACGATGATCCCACGGCGCTGCGTATGCTGCATGACATAACGGGAATAGACCCAAAGACCATTCCTCTTGATGATAAGGGTACTATGGCGCTCTTTTCATCGCTTGAGCCGCTTGGAATAGACCTTGATAAGCTTAACACAGTTGTTGGAAGCATCGCCATACCCGAATTTGGCACGAGGTTTGTACGCCAGATGCTTAAGGACACAAGACCTACCACAATGGAGGAACTTGTGCGTATCGCGGGGCTTTCACACGGAACGGATGTATGGCTTGGAAACGCTCAGGATCTTGTGAAAGACGGCTCAGCCACGCTTTCCGAAGCCATATGCACGCGAGACGACATCATGAACTATCTTATAGCAAAGGGCGGTGAGCCCTCTATGTCGTTTAAGATAATGGAGAGCGTGCGAAAGGGCAAGGGTCTTACCCCTGAAATGGAGCAATTCATGATGGACATTGATGTACCGGCGTGGTATATTGATTCCTGTAAGAAGATAAAATACATGTTCCCGCGTGCCCATGCTGCGGCATATGTAATGATGTCGTTTAGGGTGGCTTATTATAAGCTCCATCATCCGGAAGCGTTTTATGCTACGTTTTTCACCGTTCGAGCTGATGCATTTGATCTTGAATACGCCTTTGGAGGCGCTGAAAAGGTGCTTTTAAACATAAACGCCCTTCAAAAGCAGCTCGAGGCAAAGGATAATGCCAAGATCGAGGATACGATTTCGGTGCTTGAGGTGGTTTATGAGATGAACCTTCGCGGTATCGATCTTTTGCCGCTTGATCTTTATAAATCACGAGCTACCGAGTTTATAATAGAAGACGGCGCGATAAGACCGCCTTTCACCTCCCTCTCGGGTATAGGTGAGACCGCAGCAAAGGAGCTTTGGGCGGCTTCGGCAGACGGACATATATTTTTGTCCGTTGAGGACTTTATGACGCGCTCTCATGCTAATAATACCATAATGCAGCAGCTTAGAAAGCTTGGGCTGTTAGATAACCTTCCCGAGCGAAATCAGCTTACGCTTTTTGATGCCTTAGCTTAATTATTTTATCCACAAAGCAGTGTTTTGAGCCGCAATACCGCGCAAGCGCAAAACCGATTCCAATTCCACAGGAAAGGAAGCTTTCGCCCTGCGAGAGCTATGGCTACGATTATGAGACATATACCCAATATTTTATCGGCATTCCGCATCGCTCTTGTAGGCGTGTTTGTGTGGCTTTTCAGGCTCGAAGCTTACTGGTGGGCGCTTGGCGTATATCTGCTTGCCTTTTTCACCGATATACTCGATGGCTATCTTGCCCGAAGAAATAACTGGATAAGCAATATCGGAAAGCTTCTTGACCCACTTGCCGATAAGCTTTTGATACTCGCGGCGATGATATGCTATGCCTCGCTTGGCTGGATACCCCTATACATCGTAATAGCCGAACTTATAAAGGAACTGCTTATGATAGTAGGCGGCGTGTTTATGCTCAAGTATAAGATAGTAGTGTATGCAGATACGTTTGGCAAAATAAGCGCAGGACTTCTTCATGCCTCTATCGTATTCACCATAGTTGAGCATTTTGTGCAGGTGATTACGCCTTGGCATATCGTTGTATTTATAATCTCGGTGCTGCTTGCTTATGTATCGATGGCGAACTATTTCTTTAAAAATGTCTATCCGGTGCTTAAGAAGGGCAATAAGAAATGAATTTTCATGGAACTATTTGATTTGGGATTATAATGTTCTTTTTACAAAAGCTTTGCCCCACGCCTTTGTAAATGCCCATAAATGGAACCCACATTGTGTAAAGCTTGGAATAAGATCGAATATTTCGTTTTTATTCCAAGCTTTTTTAATCCGTGGATTTCCGGGTACAACCATGGTATCTATGCAGAAACTTATGAGTATAAACTTAAGTGATAAGCTTTCAAAAACGGGATTTTGTGCCCATAGCTCACTGAAAACTTAGGATTTCACTGCTCATTATCCTGCTGCCCTCTTTTGCGCATCCACTCCTTAATCTCGCGCTTTCTTGCCGCTTCCGCCTTCTTGCGCTTCAGGTTATTCTTACGAACCCTATCGGCGATGGTGAGCGCAAGCATAACGACAAGAGATATACCCGTTATTATTGCAAGCACATGGAATGTGGATCTGAGCGTTTCGGAAATGGTAGAGCCAATCTCTTCGCCTATATTATCGATTTGGATGCCCGGTGTGAAGGAGGGCATGATCTGCTGCTCCGGAAAAGCAGCAAAGAGTGTGGTCGTGTATTCGTATATGTTGCCCGCATAATCAGAAAAGCTCAGCGTGAATTCAAGCATGCGCTCTTCGGTGATGTTTATCAAAGCAAGCTTTTCAGTAAGACCCGAAGCTATAGATTCAAACCTTAGCAGCTCGCCAAGCTGAGCTTCTGTGAGCACAGCGTTGGAAAATACCATATTACCAAGGTTGTTTATCGAAAAGAGCAGCTCCATAGAGCCGTCTGCACCAAGCGATTTCTCGATGGAAGCCGTAAAATCTATGTTGATAAGACTGGGATCCACATACTGCCTTACGGTATAGGTCGTGGTCTTGTCCCTGTACTCATGTCCGCTCGCGGTTTCAGCCGTTATGTTAAAGTAGACATATCTTGTGCTTTCGGGAACTATAGTATAGGTGAGGGTCTTTTGTTCACCCACAGCCAGCGAAAAGCCTTCAGTATTTAAGGGGTTTGAAAGCTCATCGGTCACCATTATGTTTCTAAGCTTTTGGTTTCCGTCATTTGTAAGATAAAGCGTAAAGGTGGTGCCGTCAACGGAATTAATGCTCTGATATACATCAACATCAAGGCGCGCGTTTATGTAGCCGAGTATGAGTGCATCACCCGTGTATTCAAGCTCGGAGCTTGTGCCATCAGCCGGAGTATAGGTAAGAACGGGCTGAGAGGTCACCGTTTCACTGCCCATGGTGAACTCATATTCTATGGTGTGGGATTCACCTGCGGAAAGCGAAAGCCCGGATATCAGAGGGCGGCTTTTTATCAGCCTGTCTGTAAGCGTTATGTTATCCGCGGTTATGGTGCCAAGGTTTTGTATCAAATAAGTAAGCTGTATTACTTCTCCGGGGCGTGCGTTTGTAACGCTGGCGGTTCTTGTTACTATTACATGCGATATGTTCTCAAGCTGTATGAGTATGCTGGCGGTTTCGGACTTTGAGACCCCATCCTCCGTCCAAGTTACGCTAAAATCCATAGTCCTTCCTATCATGGAGGCGGCAACGGTTATAACCGAGGTGTAGGTATAGCTCTCGCCCGGCGAAAGCTCCGGTTTATTCCCCACGTCAAACGAGCTGCCATGACCCGTTATACGTATATTCTCCATGTCAAATTCGGAGTCGTTGGCAACACGTATGCTTACGGTAACATTACCCTCGCCGGATAGCTGAGGCGGATTTACGGAAGCGCTTATATTCGCGGCAAGCGATGCCTCGCACATTAAAAAGCACACAAACAGCGCAAGCAGTATTGATATTAAACGTCTTTTAGACCTCATATACTTAAAACTCCCCTGATAAATTGTCTTATTATTATACAACATATAGGGGCGCGTGACAATCACCTAAAAAGATGAATTTCTACCATAAGCGCAATGTTTCATATACGCCCGATTGACAACGTATGCTATAATAATTAGTTAGAATGGATAATAGTGAGGGATTTATTTTGAAGATAGTTGTACTTGCAGGAGGCTTTAGCTGCGAACGCGATGTGTCGCTGTCATCCGGCGCGATGATAGCAGCGGCGCTTAAACGTCGGGGACATGAAACGGCGCTTGTCGATCTTTTTTTAGGAGTGGGAGAAGATGACCCCTATAGCCCGGATATAAACCCCATAAGCGTTGGTGCATCCGCCCCGGACTTACAGAAGCTTTTAACGCTTAAAGCAGGAATGGGCGAGGTCGGAAAGGGCGTGATAGAGCTTTTGAGCGATGCCGATATAGTGTACCTTGGGCTTCATGGAGCGAGCGGAGAAAACGGCAGGCTTCAGGCTATGCTGGATATGCTTGGCATACGCTATACGGGAAGCGGGTATCTTGCAAGTGCCCTTGCTATGAATAAGCCCCTTTCCAAGCTTGTGCTTGAGCAGCAAAATATCCCCACGGCAAGGGGCTTTGTGCAAAAAAAAGGTATGCCCTTGCCCAATATAAAGCTGCCATGCGTTATAAAGCCAAGTTCCGGCGGCTCAAGCATAGGCGTCAGCATAGTCTTTTGCGAGGAAGATCTAATAGAAGCACTAAATAAGGGCTTTATGTATGAAGATGTGCTGCTTATAGAGGAATATGTTTCGGGCAAGGAGCTTTCCGTGGCTGTTTTAGATGGAAAAGCGCTGCCTGTTATAGAGATATGCCCAAAAAACGGCTACTACGATTATAAAAACAAGTATCAGCCGGGCGCAGCGACTGAGATATGCCCCGCGCTTATCGAAAGCACGATCTATGAGCGCCTTCAAAGAACGGCCGAAGAGGTTTATTTCGCGCTTGGGCTTTCCGTATATGGCCGTGTGGACTTCATATTAAGACCGGATGGCACATTTGTGTGTCTTGAGGCGAATACACTTCCGGGCATGACCCCAACAAGCCTTGTACCTCAGGAGGCCGCTGCCGCAGGCATGAGCTATGATGAGCTTTGCGAGTTTATAATTAAAAAATCGCTTGAAAAATACGGTAATTAATAAGACCGATCAGGGCAGGAAGGATTTGGCTTAAAATGGAAAAGCTTACGTTAAACGAGATAATCGCCGCTACAGGCGGAAGTCCCTTTAATATAGATATAAATAGCGATATAGAGGTTTTGGGCGTGTCCATAGACACAAGAACCATAGATTTGGGCGAACTTTTTATACCCATAGTGGGCGAGCGATTTGATGGACATGATTTTTTAAAAGCTGCCCTCGATAAGGGCGCCGCGCTCGTGCTTTCAGACAGAGCTGTTAATATCCCTCATATAAGAGTAGGCGATACAACGCAGGCTTTTTTGGATCTTGCAGAGTACTACATGTCAAAGCGGAAGGCAAAGGTGGTTGCGATCACGGGAAGCGTTGGTAAGACCACTACAAAGGAACTTATTTCCGCTGTGCTCATGCAGCGTTTTTCGGTGCTGAAGTCGGAGGGAAATTTAAACAACCAAACAGGAGTACCCAAAACGGCGTTTCGTGTAGATGACACGCATGAGGTGGCCGTTATGGAGATGGGTACGAACCATTTCGGCGAGATAGACCGCATAGCAAAGGTGGGCAAGCCCGACATATGCGTATTTACAAACATAGGCGATGCGCATATAGAGTTTTTGGGCTCAAAAGAGGGCGTGCTTAAAGCAAAGAGTGAGATGCTGCCCCACATGAAGGCCGGCGGACACATAATCATAAGTGGGGATGATCCCCTGCTTATGAGGCTAAGTGAGAGCTATAGCGGTGTTTTGAGCTGCGGCTTTGGCGAGCACTGCCTTTATCGGGCGATGGATGAAAAGCCCCTGGGTCTTTTTGGTACGGAATTTACCGTTTCATACAGGAACGTAAAAACACGGGTAAGGCTTACCCTACCCGGAAGGCACATGGTCATAAACGCACTTATTGCTTTTGCCGTTGGGGACTGCCTTAAAATGAGCCCAGAGGAGATAGCGGAAGGGCTTTTATGCTACGAGCCCATAACAGGAAGGCTTTATATTGAGGAAGCCGGGGAGCTTACGGTTATAAATGATGCATATAACGCGAACCCTTCATCCGTTAAGGCATCGCTTTCCACGCTTTTATATGCTGAAAGCCGAAGGGTAGCGATACTCGGCGATATGATGGAGCTTGGCAGTGACGCGCCGCGCTATCATGAGGAGATAGGTCGCTATGCCATGGAGCTTGGCATTGATAAGATACTATGCGTGGGTGAGCTTTCAAAATACACGGCAAAGGCCGCAAAGGGCATACATTTTTCATCCCAGGACGAGCTGATAGCATCGCTTAAGGAGCAAATACGCCCAAATGATACGGTGCTTGTAAAGGCGTCTCGCGGGCTCATGCTGGAGCGTACCGTAAAGGCGCTTTTGGAGCTGTTCTGATCTTTATATATTTCATCATTGCTTCTTTCTTCGCCTGCTATCGTGGATAAGCTCGCGCAAGTAATCTATCACCGGGATCAGGAGTATTATTGGCCACAATGAATGCCACATGTCAAATATGATACCAAGCAGTACATATAACAGTATCACCGCGCCGCCCAGCGAAACATCATACCAGTCCTTTTTGCCCGAGATAATGCCTACGATCCCCTTTATGGTCGGTACGGCAAGAAATATCAGCCAATAGGGATGCCAGGCATTTGTGATGAAACCTATCGCAAGATATGCCGTTGCTATGATAAGCCAAAGCGGAAGCGAATCAAAGAAGCCTTTGCCATGTCTTATGCCGCTTTCTATGCTTATAATTATAGGTATGAGCATCAGTATCAGCCATGTCGGGTGCCATATACCGGTCAAAAGCCCCACCGCTATATAGATCGGTATCGGAATGAGCGCAAAAAGCGTACCCTTTCTTCCGGAAAACAGCGATGCTGCAATATAATACACGGGTATACTCGCGTAAAGAAGCCATGTGTACTCATCAATATTAAAAACAAGGCTTAGCGTTAAGTGCGCTGTCACAATGAGCATGGGGTATGGAAATACAAACGCCTTAACGCCGGCTCTTTTGGGCTTAAAATACCAAAACGCCGCAAACCAGTAATAAAGGGGTATCGTTAGGAATATGATCCAGCCGGGATGCCAAAGGCTAAAGCACGCGCCGGCTATAACATATGCCGCTGACGCAATAAGGGCAAACGGCACACGGTATAATAAACGCCCCTTGCTACTTTTCTTCTTAAATAAAACATCGATAAGCGAATAATAGATGGGTATGGCCATAAAAACCACCCAGCCGGGGTGCCAAAGCCCCTCGAATATGCCAAGCAGAAAAAACGCCGCCGTTGAAACGGCATGAATGGGAAACCTTTTAAGCGCACGATATAAAGGCGAGCTTTCAGCCTTATGTGGGGTGCGCTCTTCACCATCGCTATAGGTCACCTCAGCCTCATAAGTTACATCCTCATCATCTTCCTCATCATCAATATCATAGTCGTCGTCGGGATCATAATCATCATATTCGGCATTTCTCCTATAATGACCTTCACCATTTTTTATCGACTCCCAGGTATAATAATCGCTTGTACCATCCATATATTCTATGGATACTCCGCTCTCATCCGCATGAACATTGCGCCTTGTTTGTTCGGGCACGCCCGTTATTCTTTCCCAGGTAAAGCTCTCGCTTCCTCCGTCCTCATAATCCACCCTGATGCCGCTTTTTGACATCACCGTTCGGAAAATTCTTCTTTCCATAGCCTCTCCCTCATTTTTTTCATACCCCTTGATGCCGCGTACCTGCGCTATCATCCTTTGTATGGATTCACGCCAGCTCTCGTGCGTTGTCCCTTCGGGGCTTATTCGGGTTATGCCGGTTCTATCAAGCGTTACGCTTTTTTCATCGTTTTCAAATTCAATAAAGCTGTCTCCGACCACTACCTTGGGCTCTGATAACACCTCAAATCCCTCTCCTCTTTTTGGAGAAGCTGCGTCCCCATCCTCATTTGAAAGCAGCTCATCAAGCGTCATGCCGTAGCACTCGGCAAGCCTTATGAGATTATAGCTGTCGGGTATCGCAATGCCGCGCTCCCATTTTGAAACAGCCTGACGTGTTACGCCTATTTTCGCTGCCAGCTCCTCCTGAGAAAGACCGTGTTTCTTTCTGAATCGTATGAGCTTTTTACCAAAGTCTTCAGTCATATAGAACCTCCATAAAACCGCTGTGGAAAGTATAGCATCTATTTTTCAAAAAATGCTGTATTCTTAGGTTGCAATAATGCGTTTTTTCACTTTCGCAACCAAAGTTTACATTAAAATACATCTGACACTATAATAATTATATCATAATACCTTTTTTTCGCGCGGGTGCTTTTATTTTGGGGAGTAAAATAAAGTAAATCCTTGCATACTATGGTATAATAAACTCAAGATGAAACAGGAGGGAAATTTATATGCGTCATATGGAGCTTTATAAGGATTGGCTTTTAAATACAAAAGAGGGCGCGCTTTATGATGAGCTTATGAGCATAGGGGGCGACAGCGCTGCTATAGAGGAACGCTTCTACCGTGAGCTTGAATTCGGAACGGCGGGGCTTCGCGGTATAATAGGTGCAGGAACGAACCGCATGAATATTCCGGTTGTGGTAAGAGCAACGCTTGGCCTTGCGGACTATATACTTGAGCAGCCAAATGGCTCCAAAGCCGGCGTATGCATAGCCTATGATTCACGAATAATGTCCGCCGAGTTCGCAAGAAAGGCTGCGGATGTATTGACGGGTCGTGGGATAAGAGTATATCTGTTTTCTTCGTTAAGATCGGTGCCTCAGCTTTCGTTTACGCTAAGAAGACTGTCGTGCATTGCCGGCATAATGATAACGGCAAGCCATAATCCCGCAAACTACAATGGCTATAAGGTCTATTCAAAGGACGGCGGGCAGATAACGCCCGATATCGCGGGCAGGGTTACCGAATATATCGCAAAGCATGGCTATTTTGAAAGCCTGCCTGAGCCCGATGAGACTCTTTTAACACTTTTATCCGAAGAGGCCGATGAACCTTACTATGAAGCGACCATGAGCCTTCTCTCCTATAAAGACCTGCTTTTTAAAAAGGGCGGAGAGCTTCCCATTGTATATACGCCCCTTCATGGCGCAGGGCTTGTACCGGTCACAACCATACTTTCACGCATAGGCATAAAAAATGTATTCGTGGTGCAGGAGCAGGCAGCGCCTGACGGAAGATTTCCGACCGTAAAATATCCAAATCCGGAGGATGAAGGCGCTTTTGACCTTGGCTTTAAGCTTGCAGACAGCGTAGGCGCAAGCATCGTTCTTGCCACCGACCCCGATTCGGACCGCCTTGGCGCCGCCGCAAGAAGACCCGATGGAAGTTTTCAGCTTCTTACCGGAAATCAGATAGGCGCGATACTCATATACCACCTTATAAACGCAAGACGCATAAGCGGAACGCTTTCAAATGATCTGCTTGTGGTAAAATCCATAGTAAGCACCAGTCTTGCGGACAGCATATGCGAGCATAACGGCGTAGCTATAAAAAGCGTGCCCACGGGCTTTAGATTTATCGCCGAAATAATAGAGCGCTGCGATACCTTGGGCGATTACAAGTTCCTTTTCGGCTTTGAGGAGAGCTACGGTTTCCTTGCGGGAGGCTTTGCACGCGATAAAGATGCCATACTCGCTGCTATGCTTTTGGCCGAAGCCTCTTTATACTTCGGTGAAAAGGGCAAAACGCTCATCGATGTTTTAAATGACATATATGAAGAATTTGGCTACTATAAGGAGACCGTAAAGTCCTACACATTTGAAGGTAAGGCGGGACTTGAAAAAATAGCGCATATAATGGATATGTTTAGGAATTCTTTGCCGGATAGCCTTGGAAATTCCGAGATAGTCCGCTTTGAGGACTACCTTTTGGGGCTTTCCCATGAGGGTGATCGCGAATCAAAATTAGAGTTTCCCTCCATGAACATGTTAAGGCTCATACTTGACGATGAATCGTGGGTATGCATAAGACCCTCGGGTACGGAGCCCAAACTAAAGCTCTATATAGGAACAAAAGCGGCCTCCATAGGGGAGGCGGCAGAGCTTGGAGAGGCGCTGCTTTCATCGCTTGATACGCTTATAAATACATAGGATAGTTCTTTTCTGAGTATGGCCTTTGCCCTTTGATTGCACACAAGCACGATGTATTAAATTAAAAGGATAACGCCGCTTTGTGATAAAAAGCCTGATGTAAAACCAAACTTCGTTCTTACATCAGGCTTTCTTTCACGTGCTCATATACATTACCCGTATGCTTATCCATTCAGATAAAATATTGCGAAATTAAGATAGGCCGCAAATATCAGCCAAAGTATATAGGGTATTTGGAGCAGACCCGCAATCGGACGAACCTTGTAAAAATGTACCGTCATGGCGATCACAAGCCCAAGCAACGCCAAAAGCCAAACAAAAGCCACAAGTCTCAGCTTTAAATTGAAGAATATTATGGTCCAGCCGAAATTAAATATAAGCTGCACTATATAAAGCTTAAGCGCCGGACTGCCTGTGGAAATACGCCCGCTTGCAACAAGACCTGCGCCTATCCCCATGAGTATGTAGAGTATCGTCCAGACTATCGGAAAAACTGTCCCGGGTGGTGAAAGCGGCGGCTGCTTGAGCGCAGCGAAATCCTCCATAGCGGGCGAAGATATAAGCCCTGCCGCAAGCCCCACAAGAAGCGCCATGCCTATATAGATGAAATAGGGTTTAAGCTTTGATAGCATCGTCTTCCTCCATAATTTCAGCATTGCTGTTTTTAGCAAAGCTTTTGCTCACACAATAGTTTATGTAAGCATCAAGCGCCTTATACGTCAGCTATCAACATAGCAATACAAAAATATATATTGGTATGGGTAGAAAGTCCCGCCGCTTTATGCTATAATTATTATGAGAGTGTGCACACAGCCCATTCTTAATTCAATTTGTCCATAAGGAGGTATATTTTGGACGACTCAATAGGGTGGTATTTGGTTCATCAGCTTACACTTGCCACACAGGAAACAACTGCGAACGTAGCTTCAGCAGACCCGACAGGCTCAATTGGATGGCAGATAGTGCTGCAGTTTGTACTTATCGCGCTTAATGCCGTATTTGCCTGCGCGGAAATAGCTGTTATAACGATGAATGACGCCCGCCTTGCCAAACTTGCAGCAGAGGGCAACAAGGGCGCTATAAGGCTTGCACGTTTAACAAGCCAGCCGGCAAAATTTTTAGCAACAATTCAAGTAGCGATAACACTTGCAGGATTTTTAGGAAGCGCATTTGCGGCGGATAATTTCTCCGAGATATTGGTTGGTCTCATACTAAAGACGGGTCTTAATATTCCCGCTGCTACGCTAAACACCATTTCAGTTGTAGTAATTACATTAATTTTATCATATTTTACACTCGTATTTGGCGAACTTGTACCAAAGCGCGTTGCCATGCGTAATGCTGAAAAGATCGCGCTTAAGCTTTCCGGTATCATAACGTTTATATCAAAGCTGTTTGCCCCCATAGTTTGGCTCCTCACAGCGTCAACAAATGGCATGCTGAGGCTCTTTGGCATAGACCCAAATCAGGAGGATGAGGAGGTCACCGAGGAGAACATACGAATGATGGTGGATGTTGGTACTGAAAAGGGCGTTATAGACATCGATGAGAAGGAGATCATACAGAACGTATTCGAGTTCGATGATCTCACGGTAGGAGAAGTCGCCACCCACAGAACGCAGACCGTATTGCTTTGGAATGACGAAAGCGATGATATGTGGCAAGACACCATCTACAAGAATAACCACAGCTTTTTCCCGGTATGCGGTGAAAATGGCGATAAGATACTTGGCGTTTTATCCTCCCGCACCTATCTAAGGCTTGAGGATAGATCCAGAGAAAGCGTAATGAAAAACGCTGTCACACCCGCATGGTTCGTACCCGACAGCATGAATGCCGATTCACTGTTTCGCGCCATGAAGTCTAAAAAACGTCATTTTGCGGTCGTACTCGATGAATACGGCGGCATGCATGGCGTAGTGACCATAAACGACCTGCTTGAAGCTATAGTCGGAGAATTCGATGAGGATGAGTTCTCGCAGGCCATCAAAAAGACCGGTGAAAATGTCTATAGAGTTAACTGCGGAACCGATGTGGAGCGTCTTACAAAGGAATTTTGCTACGATATAGACACCGAATCAACCACCATAAGCGGCTGGGTGCTTGAGCAGCTTGACCGCATGCCGACCGTGGGCGACACTTTTACATACGAAAATCTTGATATAAAGGTAACAAAAACAGATGCTCAGCGTGTACTTGAGATTGAGATAGTAGTAAATCCCAAGCATAATAGCAATGATGATGAATAAAATCTGATGTTTTTTCAGGAGGTCGTTTACGCGGTCTCCTTTTTTATCTGTAGCTTTTTTGAATATCCCTGCCTAACATACAAATCGGTATGCTATAATAGGATATGATATTTTTGAAAGAGGTGTTTTTATATGGATAAAAAGCTTTACGAATACGCGCAATTGCTGGTGCTTAAGGGCGTCAACATACAAAAAGGACAGACCCTTGTTATTTCATCACCTGTGGAATGCGCATATTTTGCTCGCCTGTGCATGGACGTTGCATATGAGGCAGGCTGCCGTGAGGTCGTTATGTCGTGGCGTGATGATTATGTGACCCGAAAGCGCTATCTCTTAGCCGATGATGCTGTTTTTGATGAGGTGCCTGAGCATATACCCGCATTTAACAATGGCTATGCCAAAAGCGGCGCCGCGTTTTTAAGCATAGCCGCATCCGATCCGGAAAATCTTAAGGGCGTAGATCCAAGCCGCATAAAGCGCAATCAGCGTGCCGTTGGAAAGGCGCTTGCCGAGTATCGCGAACTTACAAGTTCCAATGCCGTTCAGTGGTGCATAGGCGCGGTACCCATCCCCGCGTGGGCAAAAAAGGTATTTCCCGATCTTCCCGAGGATGAGGCAATGAGCGCGCTTTGGGAAAAAATATTTACAGCGGTGCGTGTACACGGCGATATGCGGGCCATTACACGCTGGCAGGAGCATATCGAGCGTACCTCAAGGAGAAAACAGCGCTTAAACGACTATCGTTTTAAGTACCTGAAATATAAAAATTCCATCGGCACAGACCTTACAGTCGAACTGCCTGAAGGCCACTTCTTTGAAGGCGTGAGCGAACACAGCAAAAGCGGTATAGTGTTCAGCCCCAACATACCCACCGAAGAGCTTTTTACAGTACCGCACAGGCTTGGCGTAAACGGTACAGTGGTATCCGCCATGCCGCTTGTTTATAACGGAACCATAATCGAGGATTTTAAGTTTACATTTAAGGACGGTAAAATAATCGATGTAAGCGCAAAGCGCGGCGAAGAGGTACTGCGCGATGCAATCGCCGCCGATGAAGGCGCTTCATATCTTGGCGAGGTCGCGCTCGTTCCCTATGATTCACCCATAAAGCAGGCGGGAGTACTCTTTTATAACACGCTGTATGACGAAAACGCTTCATGCCATTTCGCGTTTGGCTCGGCATACCCTTGTATCGAGGGAGCTGACAGGCTGTCGCCCGAGGAGCTTCTAAGCCGCGGTGTAAATCGCTCGATTACGCACGTTGATTTTATGATTGGAACAAGCGATATGTCGATTGTTGGCGTAACACATGACGGCAAAGAGGTTCCCGTATTTGTAGACGGTCTGTTTGCGTTTTAAGGTATTTAAATATTTTTGAGGCTCTGCCCCAATGCCTTATAAAGAAAGTATGACCCCTGCCGAGGCGAGCAGCCCCCGACAGGGGCATTGCTTTGTACCCCATTTGTGATTATGCGTCCCCACCCCCCGCACAAGGGCTTCTCTACAAAAAAGAGCTCCAAAAAGGAGCCCCACCTTTAGCCTTTTTAAAAACTTAAAGAAGCTTTTCGATTATAACGCTATGAAGATCGATGGCATTATCCCTAAAGTTTCGTACAGCCCTTCTTGCGCTCTCAACGTCTGGCAAATGAAGCTCTATGCCAAAGAGTATCCTGTTGCCCTCGGCTACCTTCAAGCTTACAACATAACTGCCATCAAGCTGCTGCTCCCAGTCGCCTATGTACTGGGTATCCTTGCGAAGCTCCTCACGGTTCTTTTCGATATAATCATCGATCTCACGCCGAAGCGAAAGCCTTAGCTCTTCAACGAAGGTTCCAAGCGTGCTTATGCCAAGCTGTGTTATACGGTAGGACTGGCCGAAAGGACGCGGTATGGCTGCTATCATTCGCTGCTCCTCAAGCTCATCCAAACAACCGAGTATCTCAAGATAAGACGCCCAACCGTGATCACCGATTATGCCGGAAAGGGATTCCTTTGAGATATCATCACGAAAACCGTTTAAAAAATAAAGCGCTATAAGCTTTGCCTTTACATATCCCGAAGAAAACGACATAATATCTCACCTCCAAATTTCATTTTAGCATATAAAGCATTTGGATGCGATAAAAAGTTATGCCAAAAAAAGATTAAAAATAAAGATTGCACACTTTTTAAGCCG
Organism: Clostridia bacterium; assembly: GCA_017416425.1. Classification (GTDB taxonomy): domain Bacteria; phylum Bacillota; class Clostridia; order Christensenellales; family CAG-138; genus RGIG1693. Next base: position 32,525 of record JAFQCL010000006.1, on the reverse strand, counting down.
CAAACGTAATATGTATCATCCGCAGCAAAAAGGCTGCGGCAAGTAAAACCTAAGGAGGCTTTTCATGTTTAATTTTGGTAATAACTCATGGTGGTGGATCATCATACTCCTGATCCTTGCTAATGGAAACGGTTTCGGCTGCGGTGACAACTGCAACGAATGCGGTTTTGGCAACAACGCCTGGTGGATCATAATCCTGATCCTTCTCTCAAACAACGGCTGGTGCAACAATGGCTGCATCACTGACAACTGCAATAACTGCGGTTGCAACAACTGCGGCTGCTAAGTTTCGCTTCCCACCGCCACTTGCGTGGTAACCAGACTTTTGGCGGTGATAAAAGTTTGAAAATAAATTTTCAAACCGTGTTTTGTGACTTTCGCACCCTTACGCCTGCGATTTTATACAAGCACAAAACCAGTCCCAATTCCACAGGAAAGAAAATTTTCGCCAGACGAAAGTTATGGTCATAATAATGGCGGGAGCCATCCTCTTGGGGGTGGCTCCTTTTTCGCGGTAAGTTTTAGCTGTCCTTCGAAAATGCGGAATGTTTTTCTTTCAGTAAAGCCCTTATGGGAAGATTATAGGGGCATCGTGTTTCGCAAACTCCACAGGAGATGCAGGCATCAGCCTGAACGCTCATGGATAAGTATCTGGATCTACCCCAATCCTCAAGTCCGTAGCGTTCAAAATAAGCAGAAAAAGTAAATACATTGGGTATGGCAATACCGGCTGTGCAGGGTAGGCAGTAACCGCATCTGCGGCAGAAGGTGGTTCCAAGCTCCTCCCTTAATTTAAGCATACGCTCAGTTTCCGAAGGCGAAAACTCATGCGGACATACGGATGTATTTTTTCTAACCTCATCCGGGCTGTACATTCCGGGTATCGCAACGCTTACACCGGGATTATTCAATATATACCCAAGCGCTATATCCGCATCGTCAAGCGCTCCGCCCGCAAATGGCTTCATGGCTATAAAGCCTATGCCTTTTTCACGGCATCCGGCTATAAGCGTCTCGCCATGTGTTTCAACTATGCTGTAGGGGAACATTATGGTCTCGACCCAATCGCACTCAAGCGCCGCCTCAAACACCTCAAGGCTATGCGCGGTAAGGCCTATCGCTCCTATTTTGCCCTCCGCCTTTGCCTTTAAAAGAGCCTTTAGCGCTCCATTTGGCGATATCACGGTATTTAGCTGCTCAAGGCTTGGATTATGCACCTGATAAAGCTCTATATGGTCTGTGCCGAGATTTTTAAGGCTCGTTTCAATGTCAAGAGCCATAGCTTCATCGGTTCTTGCCATGCTTTTTGTTGCGAGTATAAATTTATCGCGCCTGCCTTTTATGGCCTGCCCTATATACTCCTCACTAACGGTATAACCGCGGGCTGTATCTATATAATTAACTCCGCATTCGATCAGAGTATCAAAAAGCGAAACGGTGCGCGCTGCATCGATGCGCTGTATCGGTATACCTCCAAAGCCGACCCTTGATACACAAAGTCCTGTTTTTCCAAGCTGCACATACTCCATATTCAGATTATACCTCCCAAATATTTTTATTAAGCTTACTTATTATTATAGCTCCGAAACGAATACATCTCAATAGCATTTATAATGTCACATAAGGTCGCCATCGGCATATGGCGGGATGACGTGAATAGAATAAAGCATAAAATACTTACACGGAAAGGTTGGAAAAAGGATATGCCGGAAAGACCGATAATAGAGGGAAGCAGCGCAAGGCTCCGTATGCACTCGATACACATAGATAACAGGGAGCTTATGAGCATATCAGGGGTTAAGGATGTACCAAGCTTTAACGATGTTGAGATAGTGTTGCTTACGGATGTAGGAGAGCTTCGCGTTGAAGGAAACGGGCTTCATCTTACCAAACTGAATTTAGACGATGGTCAGGTGCTGATAGAGGGTGAGATAATAGCGCTTCAATATGCCTGCGACGATGACAGAGGACGCGGCGGGCTGTTCTCACGCATGTTTAGATGAACAATTCGTTACTACAAATATACGAGGTACTTGGCGGCATATACGGCGGCATGGTAGCGGGGCTCATTGTGGATGCTTTGAGCCTTTTGCGCTACATTTTTAAAAGCAAGCCGGTGAACATTGCGCTTGATATCCTGCTTTCGCTTATAACGGGAGGTATATTTGCTTTAACGCTCTATCGCCTGTCCTCCGGCAATTTTACGCTTTACATGCTGGCGGTATTTTTTATCGGTTTTTTCACAGTGAGACATTTTACCGGCTGTCTTTTCCGGGAGATCATTCACCGCATTTTTAAAGAGAAAAATAAAAAAAAGAGTGGAAAAGCCTAAAAAGCATGTTGAACAAAGCTCAAAACGGCATATACTAAGATCATATCAGGCAAGCATTAATCCTTGCTGCCTTTATTTTGGAGGTGTTACATGAGATGCGGCTGTGTATTATGCGATAGTTATATGGTACAAGCAGAACGAGGACTAAAGAGCGGATGTGTATGCCCATCCTGCGGATTTACATGCACTTCCTGCAACAGTGCGGATGAAACGCCGCGTTCAGTCGAGGCATTAAAGCAATTGCGGCTCAGTTTTGATTCGCTGCCCGAGGATGATGCTGATGAGGGATACGGTAATGCCGCTTTCGATGACAGCAAGCCCGCACACTGGCTCAGCCGGCTTTAATTTTGATCTCTTTTTAGGAAGCTTTTTTAAGCCCTTAAGGATTAGAGCCCACACCCCCGTTAAAAATGGGGGTATATGTGGTTTAGGGCTTTTTTGAATTTTTTACCCCCCTTTTTTACTTCGCGCAAAGCCAAACAACGGTGCTGAAATCACTCTTTAATGTAATACCTCTTCCCTCGCTTATGTAAATAAGGATACGTATTTATTTTGAGTTTTCATCCTACTCGTTAATTTCTAAAATTTTGCTGTAATTAAGCAGGCAATCTGCCGTTTTTTTAATAAAACACCCCAAAATCAAATACAAAATCGTAATTTAAAAGAGATATATTGGGAAAACAAAGCAGTTGTGTTATAATAAATCGCAATAAATTTAAGGAGAACTTCAATAGCATGTTGCGAATTTTAAGTTTTAACCCGGGCTCTACTTCAACCAAGCTGGGTGTATTTGATGACGGTATCTGCGTTCTTTCGCACACAATAAGACACAAGGCATCCGATTTTGCCGGCTGCGATACCATAATGGATCAGGCTCCAATCAGGTATAAGACTATCACGGACACCCTTAGCGAAAAGGGCTTTGCGCTTGAGAGCTTCGATGCTTTCGTTGGAAGAGGCGGCATAATCGCGCCGGTAGAAAGCGGCGTCTATACCGTAAATGAAACCATGCTCAAAGACCTAAGATCAGGCTCCGCTTCAAAGCACGCTTCGGCGCTTGGCGGCATTTTCGCGCATGAGCTGGGTCAGCGCTATGGCAAACCGGCATTTATAGTTGACCCGGTGGTGGTCGATGAACGTGTAAAGGAGGCAAAGCTTACGGGTATCCCCGAAGCTGAAAAGACCTCCGTTTTCCATGCGCTTAACCAGAAATCCATCGCAAGAGAATATGCAAGAAAGCACGATACCCGCTATGAGGACTGCTGCCTTGTTGTCGCCCACCTTGGCGGCGGTATTTCCGTCGGTGCGCACAGCTTCGGTAAGGTGATCGATGTAAATAACGCAATCGATGGCGATGGCCCCTTCTCTCCCGAGCGCTGTGGAAGCATTGAGGTGGATAAAATAGTGAAGATGTGCTTTAGCGGTAAGTACACCGAAGCGCAGATGCATGCGTTTTCATCCAAGGCCGGCGGTCTTGTCGCATATTTTGGTACGAGCAACTGCCTTGATGTAGAGAATATGGCGCTTGGCGGCGATGAAAAAGCGCAGCTTGTGCTAAAGGCCATGTGCTATGCTGTAGCAAAGCAGATAGGCGCTATGTGCGTTGCGCTCAAGGGCAAGGTGGATGCAATCATTTTGACGGGTGGTCTTGCATACGGAAAGCTCATCACAGATACCATCACGGAGTATGTGGGCTTTATGGCGCCTGTTGAGGTATATCCGGGTGAGGACGAGCTTTTGGCGCTTGCAAGCGGCGCAATGCGTGTCATCACCGGGCAGGAGGAGCCGAAGGAATACCGTGGCTGATACTTCCATATTTGAAGAGATAAGCAGGGCAATAGGCAAAAAAAGCAGTCTTTTGCCCTCTTTGCATTCACCGCTCGTGCTTGCTTATATCGGTGATACTCTATACGATCTTTTTGTGCGTACATACCTTGTAAGTACAACCACGCTCCCGGCGCATGGCCTGCACGTCAAAGCTTCGTCGCTTGTTTGCGCGAAGGCGCAGGCAATGGCCTTTCGGAGCATCGAAAAGGAACTTTCGCCTGAGGAAATGGCCATTTTTAAGCGCGGCAGAAACGCGCAGTCGGCCACCGTACCAAAGAACGCAGACCTTTCGGACTATAGGATAGCGACCGGTCTTGAGGCGCTGCTCGGCTACCTTTATCTTAGCGGTAAAGATGAGCGCATGGGACAGCTTATGGAATGGATACTGCATAACAAAAGCGCTGCGGAAACAGACTAAATAATATCGAGGGAGAGACAATGGCACGATACACACATAATAGCGGCGATACAAGAGGCGGCTTTAACAGCGATAAACGCAAAGACGACTTTAGCGGCGACAGAAAAAGAAGCTACACTTTTGAAAAGGGTGGCTTTAAAGGCGATAATAGAAAGGACTGCGATCCAAAAAAAGGCAGCTTTAAGGGTGATAGGAAAAAAAGCTATGCCCCTGAAAAAGGCAGCTTTAAGACCGAGAAAAAAAGGGATCAGGATATTGACAGAAGCGGCAAGCGGCTTAATGATGCAGCCGGCATCAACGCGCAGGAAAGACCCGGCGAAGAGGAGCTGCTTCCAAATATCATAATGGGCAGAAATGCCGTTAAGGAGGCCATAAAGAGCGGCAGGAGCATCGATAAGATACTCATACCGGAAACAAGGGATGGCTCTTTAAACGAGTTGATCGGCCTTGCGCGCGACAGGAACCTTATTGTTCGGGAGGTAAGCAGGCAAAGGCTGGATGATATCTGCATGCCCTTTGGACATAGCGGCAAAACAGGCAATCATCAGGGAATAGTGGCTTTTATACCCGGCGCCGAATATTGTTCCATAGAGGATATGCTAAATTACGCAAAGGAGCGCGGCGAAGCGCCCTTTATAGTGCTGCTTGACTGCATAGAGGACCCTTACAACCTTGGTTCCATAATAAGAAGCGCCGAATGCGCGGGCGCGCATGGCGTCATAATCCCAAAAAGGCGAGCGGCCTCGCTGAATGCATGGGCTGTTAAAGCTTCGGCGGGAGCTGCGTCATACATGAGGATCGCTCGCGTGGCAAACATATCATCAGCCATAGATGAGCTTAAAAAAGCAGGTCTTTGGATAGCCGGTGCTGACATGGAGGGAACAGTCGCGCAAAAGGTCGACCTTAAGGGCGCCATTGGGCTTGTTATAGGCAATGAAGGAGATGGACTTAGCCGAATAGTAAAGGAGCGCTGCGATTATTTGATATCGATACCTATGATGGGGCGCATTGACTCGTTAAACGCAAGTGCGGCAGCTGCGGTGCTTATATTTGAAAAGCGCAGGCAGGATGCTTAAATTTAAAATACGCAAAAAGCCTTTGATCATAAGGTTGATCGAAGGCTTTTATATCATATCCAAGCAGGTAAAGCATGTGCCGGATAACAAAGATATATAGCCTTTGAAATGGATAAAAAAGAGATATATGCACGTTTTAATCTATTAAAATATTTTACGAAAAAAGTGGGACATATATAGCGAAAAAGCTGTAAAATGCAGTTTTTTCCGAGAAATTTTTATGCAAAATCAATAGAACTTACGGAAACGGATGCCGGCAATATATATGTAATAAAAAAAGCATAAAAGTGTTGCATTTTTAAGACGAATATGATATCTTGTATGTAAGCGGCATGGCGTCATCATGTCCAAAAAAAGAAAGGATCATACAGCATCATGAAAAAACTTCTATCAATCGTTTTGGCAATCGCAATGGTATTCGGTGTAATGAGTTTTGCCAGCGCGAACTTCGACGTAACACCTCAGGTAGCCATAGGCAACAGCATTTGGGATTTTGACACCACGGATCTTATAACCGGCGAAAATGTGACCGGTGCGGATTTATTCCCTCAGGCCACCCTTACGGTCATTAATTTCTGGGATACCGGCTGCGGACCCTGCCTTGCTGAAATGCCCTATTTCCAAGCCGCTCATGAGCTTTATGAAGGTACCGGCACTGTTCAGATAGTGGGCGTTATTAAAAACTGGTTTGGCGGTACTCCTCAAAGCTGCCGCGAGTATCTCCAGAACCATGGATACACCTATCAGAACCTTATCCCCGACACCATTCTAAATAACACCGTTACACCGTTTGGTGCGCTGCCCACAACGATTTTTATAAACGATGAGGGCGTAATCGTAGGTGAGCATGTCGGCTCCATGAGCGAGTCTCAGCTTTTTGGCATGATAGAAACCTATTTTGAGCAGCTTGGTGGCGAGTATCCCACATTTGACGTGACTTTCGTTGATGGCCTTACCGATGAGGTCATTGAGGTTCAGGCTGTAGAGCTTGGTCAGGACGCCGTTTTGCCAACGGCTCCCGAGCACGAGGGCTATAACTTTGGCCGTTGGGAAGGTGATTACACCAATGTTAACAGCGATAGAACCATAACCGCTACATATGTACCAAGAACCTATCGTGTTGACTTCTACGATGGCGTGACCGGCGAGAGGATAGATAGACAGTATGTGCAGCATGGTAATGCCGCACAGGAGCCTGAAGTACCCGAACATGCAGGCTACAGCTTCATCGGTTGGGATGCTGACTTCTCCAATATAACCAGCAACCTCGATGTAACCGCTCAGTACATACAGGGCGAACTTAACCCCGGCTCCGGCGATATAAACGGCGATGGCAGCCTCAGCGCAATGGACGCACTTTTGGCTCTTCGTGCTTCGCTCGGCTCTATAGAGCTTACAGAAGATCAGATGGCAGCAGCTGATTACGATGGAAATGGCACCGTAAATGCTATGGACGCACTTGCCATACTGCGTGCCTCAATGTAATAAATCATAAAAATAAATTGAAAGAAGCGGCAGCCCGAGGTAATTTCGGGCTGCTCTGATAAAAGGAATAAAATGATAAAAACTGGTAGATTTATATTGATAATTGTTATGGTAGCAGCTCTGTTTGCAACCGGATGTAATTTGACTCCAAGGATCAATCCGCCCAAGATAACCGCGCAGCCGGGTACAGCCGATCCGCAGGAAACCCCGGACGCACAGGAAACTTTAGAGCCCACCGGCACTCCCATACCCACAGGTGATGAAGTAACGGACCCCACGGATGAGCCGGATCCGACCGATCCCGCTACACAGGAGCCCGATAATACCGACATGCCCACCTTGGAGCCGACAGAAGCTCCCACTCCTACGCCGACTCCAACCCCCACACCAACGCCCGAGCCTACTCCCACGCCGACTCCAACCCCCACACCAACGCCCGAGCCGCCTCAGAGCGACTTTGCTAATTTCTCCACCACTGATATACTAAGCGGAAGAACATATACAAACGCTATGTTCCAAAACGCCGGTCTTACTATGATAAATGTGTGGGCTACCTGGTGCGGACCTTGTATCGCCGAGCTTCCTGACATACAGCGCGTTCAGGATCACTTTGGCGGCAGGGTGCAGATAGTAACAATACTTCAGGATTCAAGAGATGCCCTTGAAGGCGGAAGAGCAATTGCAGAGCAGCTTGGTTTGAGGCTTCCTGTGCTTGTAAATAATGCCTCGGTTCAGGCGGCAATAATGACCCCCTATAGCGTAAATGCGCTGCCGTACACCTTCTTTGTAGATTCAAACGGTCAGATTTTAAGGACGGTACAGGGTTCGAATGACTATAACTCATGGTGCTCAATAATCAACAGTCTGCTTGGCTAAAAGCAGGCATGGGAGGACAATGTTATGAAAAACAGTAATACGAAAAGGATCGCACGCTATTTAGTGCCCTCGCTGCTCATTGCAGTTGCGGCTGTGTTTATATATGTAGGCATAGCTCGCGGTGAGCATGACCAGGTGCTCAATAAGGCGATTGCGATATGCATGGAATGCATAGGTATCGGATGATATGGAACAGAACGTAAAAAAGGCAAAAAGAAAGCCGGGATCAAAGGCGCTTCGCAATCATGTTGAGCGTGTAAGATTTATAATACAGAGCCTGTTCTTTATTCTTACGAATAGCTTTATAACCGGATTTTTAAAGGGAACCATTTATAAGGGCAACTTGAAGTATGTCTGCGTTCCCGGTCTTAATTGCTATTCATGTCCGGGCGCCGTTGGTTCTTGTCCGATAGGTGCGCTTCAAGCCATATTCAACACGCCGGACTTTGGTAAAAGCGGCAATGGCCTTTATGCTCCGCTCTACTATATTCCGTTCTATCTCATCGGAATGCTTATGGTGTTTGGAGTAATATGCGGAAGGCTTATCTGCGGTCTGCTATGCCCTTTCGGATTGGTGCAGGATCTTATCTATAAGATACCGCTTAAAAAAATTAAAAAAGTTCCCGGAGATAAGTATCTGCGCTACCTAAAGTATGTTATACTTGTAGTGTTCGTAATACTGCTCCCGATGCTCTTTGGCATTGGAAACGTTCCTTACGCACCTTGGTTCTGCAAATACATTTGCCCCTCAGGCACTCTCATCGGCGGTATCCCGCTTATGACCATCGGCGGCGATGTATCTTGGGCACAGGCGGGCAATCTTACCATATTGAAGCTAAGCATACTCTTTGTGCTCATCGTGCTTTCAATATTCATTTACAGACCCTTCTGTAAATATCTGTGTCCGCTCGGCGCTATCTATTCCTTCTTCAACAAGGTATCGTTCTACAAGTTCTACGTAGACGAAAGCAAGTGCAGCAGATGCAATGGAAAATCTTCCGCATGCAGCGCTTGTAAGACGGCCTGCAGAATGGGCGTGGATATAGTCAAAACACCGAATGCACTCGAGTGTATTCGCTGCGGAGACTGTAAGGCAGCCTGTCCAAACAGTGCTATCGTATCCGGCTTTAAGCCCAATCCCAATTTAAAGAAGGATAAGGGTGCTTTTAATAAGGCAGAGACGACAAATATAAACTAAAATGGAGGAAAGAACAAAAATGAAAAAGACTCTGGCAGTTTTACTTTCGGCATTGCTGCTTATGACAATGGCTATGCCCACATTTGCAATCACGGGTGTAAGCGAGGATCCCGGCCTGCCGACTATCGGCGTACTTGAGGATGATCCCTTTGGCATTGCCATACAGCTTGTTGAAAATGAGCCCAATATTATTCATGATGAATATGGATTTGAAATTAACGAGTGGATTCCTATCGATAATGCAACTCCTTTCAATGTAGGCGACACTGTTACTTTTACCGTAACCTACACCGTCCCCGCTGAGATTGACGGCTACGCTGAGGAAATGCTGAATAACGTAGAGCTGGTGCTCGATACCACAGGTCTTATCGACTTTGAGCTTGTTGAGGCAACAGGCTGCGTTCGTAACACCGAGTGCAACTACGAGATCGGCATCTGCTATCCTGCCGAGGGCTATGAAAATGCTTATCTTGAGGGAAATAGCTGCATCATGTACGCTTATGAAGACAGCGATGTGACCGTAGTCCTTCGCGGAAAGATCGAAGGCGCTGTAAACTTCACCCTCACCGAGACGATCGGCCAGTATGAGCTTCCCGCAAGGTTCAGCCTTGGCACTCTTACCATCGAGGAGCTGAGCGGAAATAAAGCCTACATGATTCACCATGTTGATACCTTCAACGTAATCAAGAGGGATGTATACTTTGTAGCAAACGCGGACAACAGCTTCAATTCGCTGGTAGTAGGTCTTGAAAGCCATGCTCATAACGGTCTTTATGTAGTAGACCCCAGCATGGCCTCCATCACTCCTCTTGAGGGCGGTGAAGCCATAACCGAGGGCGAGCTGTTTGACATCGTTATCGATGCTGCTCAGACCCGTATGGATCTGTTTGGCTTCAGCTTCGAAAACGAAGGCATACTTACCGATGGTGTATTCCTGATGGCAAGCGAGCCGGTGCAGCGCAGCTATGAGCAGCAGGTCGTTGTAAACGCTCTTGAGGATCCCGACCCCACCGATGCTCCCGATGATCCGACGCCTCCTGTGACCGGTGACGTTGCTTGGACTTATGTAGCAATCGGCGCAGTGGTAATAGGCATAGCAATAGCTATCTTTGCGGGTATTCGCAGAGCCAAGAAGAACTGATATAAAAATTCTACCTTAACTTATTTATAAAAAGCAGAGTAGAGATGCTCTGCTTTTTGCGTAAACCAAAAAGCGCTTATTAGCAGAATAAATAACCGATAGGGTGTTTTTTTATATAAACTTATTTAGCCCTCACATAAATTTGCCAGCTCATACTTACGCCAAGTCAGCCGGAGCGCACAATCTCACCGTTTAAAAAAGTTAAATACTGCTTTGATACTTTTAAAAATTTCAAATACCGCTGCCGGGCTCTTTTCAGCGTCAATATTTAAGAAGTATATCAACTTCCTGAGCTGCGTCATAGATCAGTTTATAAATTGAAGAATGGCATACTCTTTGCTGGTATATTCAATAGGGGCAGCAAATTGAAGCTCCGTTTTTATTTCTTTACAAAAACCATAGTCCTTATTGATTAAAAATTTTAAAAAATTAAAATCAATAAGTTTCAAGCTATAAAACCGCATATAGTTACAAGTAAAACAAAAAGCGAGTATAAAAAACTACCTTTTACAGATAATAACACCATAGCTTGCAACCAAAGGAGATGGATTATATATGAAAGCTACAGGAATTGTTAGGAGAATCGATGAACTTGGAAGAGTTGTAATCCCTAAGGAGATAAGGCGCACGCTGAGGATTCGCGTGGGCGATCCGCTTGAGATTTATACCGACCGCGATGGAGGCGTGATACTAAAAAAATATTCCCCGATTGGCGAGCTCGGCGATTTTGCCAAAGAATATGCGGAAGCGCTATATCAGTCGTTGGGACATCTCTCCATAATATGCGACAAGGATACTGTAATTGCGGCTGCGGGTCCAAACAAGAAAGAGTATCTTGATAAACCCATTTCGGCCGAAATAGAGCAGTTGATTGCAAACAGGGAGAGGCATATGGCACAGCCTCCCACTGAAGCGGCCATACGGATAGTGCAGGATGAGCGAGATACTTCTGTATACTCAGCACAGCTTATATTCCCTATAAGCGCTAACGGCGATACAATTGGCGCGGTAGTGCTGGTATCACGTGAAAGCGGCGTTGTATTTAACAAGTCAGAGATGAAGGTGTGCGAGACCGCATCATATTTCATGGGCAAGCAGATGGAAGGCTAAAGCAAAGCTTCCTGCTTGGAGGTTGTTGTCTTGGGTAGCTTTATCATGAGTTTTTGCCCTCGACCTTAAGCGTATAAAGCTTGGTACAAAAACGAAACTGTCGTTTTTATTCCAAGCTTTATTTTTTTTATTAAAGTTACTGAAAAAATTGCGCTCATAAAACAAAAAATTACTAAATACTTATTATAACTGACTATTCAAAAGCATGTCGAAATATGCTATAATAATTTTAAACTAAAATATGAGGAAAGAGCAATGAAAAAGCCTCGCTGGGTAAATATCACTTTTATTGCAGCGCTTACTGCTGCGCTGTCGCTTTGCTGTGTGCTTTTTGGCAGCATCAGCCCGCAAGAGGCGTTTGCGCCTATTTCTACCGAATCCCTTCCCACCCCATCAGGCGAACTGCCAGTCGCTTCCACATCCCCTGAAACTCCAAATGTAGAGCCGTCCCCCACCTATATGAGCGTATACGCCCCGACCAGCATAATTATAGACGGAAACAAAATAGCTACGCTTTTAAGCGAGCAAGCGGCGCGAAGCGTCATTGCAGAAGCTATAGACTACCTTTCATCCATAGATGACAGCTCCTATGCCGATGTTGTCGTAGAAAATGAAATAGAATACACCGCAGCCTTGCTTACCGAATCCAGCGTAACAAGCGATGAGGCGCTTATGCTGCTTATCGGAAGCGACACGCCCCTTAAAGTCCGAGCTACCGTTCGGTATTCTTCGACCGAAAGGATTGAATCAAAGACCATAATGCAAGAATACGCTTTTCTTGGCAGAGGAATGCGTATTATAAAGACCTACGGCAGAGATGGTCTTAAGTTGTGTACATTTGAGGATGTATATGTAAACGGCATACTCAAAAGCAAGTCAATGCTTTCTGAGGAAGTGGTGCTTGATGCCATTAATACGCTTATACTTGTAGGTATTGCCACATCAAGCGCGGACAGCCCCGATGAGGATGACGGTCAAATGGGTCCTACGCTTCATGGAATGCGGTTTATACGTCCATGCGCAGGCGATATAATTTTTAATTTTGGAAATTACAGTGGTGGCTATCATATGGGGCTTGATTTTGAGGGCGCTCTCGGGGATGAGGTGTATGCCTCATGCTCGGGAGTTGTAGTATCCGCTTCTGCACGCGGCGGGCTTGGACTTATGATCGAGATTGATCATGGTAATGGTATCACAACAAGATATGCGCATCTTGATTCCGTAAAAGTGCAGGTTGGCGATACGGTGGATATGGGGGATGTGATCGGCGCCATTGGAGAAAGCGGAAACTGTAATACTCCTCATCTTCATTTTGAGCTTAGGATATTGGGTTTTGCTTATAATCCAAGGTTTTATATTGAGCTTTAGCAAAATAGCTCAGATATTTATAAATTTTTATAAAAAAATTGCTTAATAAGCGTTGACAAAAAGGAGGTTGTTTGATATAATTATAAATGCTGATGGCGTGGCACGAGGAGAGATGTCCGAGTGGTCGATGGAGCCGGTCTTGAAAACCGGTGTTGCTGAAAGGCACCTAGGGTTCGAATCCCTATCTCTCCGCTTTTTTGCAATAAAACGCCATGCATGATAATAATGATATGGAGAAGTACCCAAGCGGCTGTAAGGGGCTCCCCTGCTAAGGGAGTAGACTGGGGTGACTGGTGCGAGGGTTCGAATCCCTCCTTCTCCGTTTAGCGTCGCATGTGATGGTAAATCATACGCGACGTTTTTTATGTTATATTGGTATTTTATCCGGCAGATTTGTCCGATATTTTTCATGCTTTGAAAAGCCACTGCAAAATAAGCTTTTTCCCTGGACAAACATCCCAAAAAAAGCCTTAACAGCTCAAAATAATACATCTATTTTAAATAAACCGGGTTTATCCAAAATCCGTAAAGCCCATATCAAGCGCCTTGGGGTTTATAATTCTGATATCAAGGCCTTTTTTCCGAGCGTAGTCGATAGTAAATCTCGTTCCGCCCTTGCTTTCGGATATCACCGCTATAAGATACGAGGAGTTATCGACTAAATAGCGATTCCTGTTCTGCATACAGCCGGGAACATAATGATCGCGCAGTATTACGGTTTCGTTACAGCTCTCAAGTATATTAAAATAGCGCTCACGAAGGTCGGGAGTCCAAGAGCGCTCCTGTCCTATGTGCGGAACTACGCCTATGAGCTCAAGCTCGGTCTCCGGATAGTTTTTCACTATATAAAGAACAAGCTCAGCACACCACATATCAACGCCCGCAGCCATCCCCGTGTAAAAACGGGTTACTCCTGATCGATATTTTAAAAGTATCTCCTTTAAAAGAAGCTCTTTAAGTCTTATGCAATCCGGATGAGATTCATCAAATCCCCAGGGCAGTTTGTCAGGCCTATGCCCCGAAAAACAGCAAGAAATCTTTTTATTATTCATATCAAATATCACACCTCTATATTTAATAATCTAATAATAAAGGTACAAACATTCGCAAGTCAATGTAAAATAATGTCGAAATGTGTCATATATAAAAACAGTTCGAAGCTAGATCATATCGGCTATAAAACTACTAATTTCGTTAAAGTCTCCCCCTGCGGCTTTAAGAGAATCGCAAGCAAGGTGAATACTGTTCCCAATGAAGAATTTCGGCAGCTTCTGGATAAAAGTCTCATCCATAGCATCGGAAAATACTTGAGCGTCTGTAATTATACCCTGATCTGTGGTAAACCTTAGCTGCAGCTCGCCAAATGTAAGCCGCCCCGTAAGCTCAATATCATATGGTCTTGTACCGCCAAGACACCACTCGTTTGAGGAATGCCGCAAAAACGCTTTATCAAGCCCCAAAAGCTTAAGCTCATCCGTGTCCGTAAACAGCGCTTCGCCGTATTCACGCTGAAATTCTGCCATTAGAGCCTCCTTCATAGAAGATACGCTTATATCGCCCGAGAGGGATGAAAGGTTACAGACGCGAGCACGCACACTTGACACACCTTTTGAGGCCAGCTTTTCTTTTGAAGGCACAAGATAACGCGAAAGCCTGTTCATATCTACATCAATCAGTATAGTTCCATGATGCATGCATGTGGTACGGTCCTTTTTAAATGCGTTACCTGAAAACTTTGCTCCGCCTTCGGTGATGATATCGTTGCGCCCGGAAATTTCAGCCGCTATGCCAAAGCCCTGTACGGCCTTTGCTATTACTTTAAGCTGCCTTGCTACATCATATGTATCCGCTTTTGCAATGAATGTGAAATTCAAATTACCAAGGTCATGATATACGGCTCCGCCCCCTGTGGAACGCCTTGCGAGCTTGCCGCCCTCGTTAAAAAGAAGCTCGGTACGGCATTCACGATATGCGTTTTGGTTTCGGCCTATGACCACGGTATGCGCATTTTGCCATAAAAAAAGCAATATGTCTCCTTTATGCGCTTCAAATAAAAGCTCCTCCGTTGCCAAATTGATATGTGGGTCAATGCTTTTGGTGGTTATTATTCTGTTCATAGGGATATATCTCCATTTTTTTATAGTCGCTGCATTTGGGCGAAAAATAAGCCCGATCGGACATTAAAGGATCGGGCATTATATAAATGTAATCATCCAAGGGGCAGGCATGTAACATACAGCCTGTTTTCATGGGTGCCGGCCGAGGAATTATACCTTCCCGAGCAGGTTACAAGGGTAAGCCTTGTATCTCCGCCCAAGCTCAATGCACCCTCCGGCGCTTGATCATAGGGGTATTCTTCTATTTTGCTTATCGCAAAATAACGATAGGTGCCATCGGAAAGTTTGACAATTATCTCGTCCCCTATTTGCGCCTCTTGAAGCACAGAGAAATAGCCCAGTACACCCGCATAGCGTACATGCCCCGAAATTATGCTGTTTCCGGGCTCGCCGGGTATAGCGCTATCCCTCCACCAACCGGCCACAAGCGCGTTGTCAATAGTGCCTATCGCGCCGCCGGAAGTAAGTCCTACCTGCTCTACCGGGCACTGGATCTGATCCTTTGTGAAGTATACCATAACAGGCTCAAGCACACCTGTAAACGGTGTTGTGTCCGGTGTGAACCCCGGCGCAAACTCCTCCGTGGGCTGCGGGGCAAATGTAGTACCGGGTTCAGGCGTGCCCGTTATTGGGGTGAGGTCTCTTGGCGGCCTTGTCGGAGGCGCCTCATAGGTTCCAAAAAGGTTTTGCAAAAAAAGAGTGTTTTCCGATACCAGTAAAACAACTCCTGCCAGAATAAGTATGCCGGCAACAGCATAGGTTATAATGTTAACAAGTTTATTGTTCTTTTTTGTCGCTTTCTTATCCATAAAAAAATTATATCATGGACAAGCGGCGTTATTCAAGAGCAATAATAGGATATTTAATAAAAATATATGTATGTCATTAAAAACTTTTTAAAATACAGGGTCAAAACCTTGCGCTTATGGTGTATAATGGCATAAAGCTCATTTCATTTTAAGGAGAGATAGAAATGATTAATTACTTTTCAAGGGAACCGTTACCTCTTGAGATGCATAAGATCTGTTATGTGCAAAAGACCCAGCTTCAACCGGTTGAACGAAGGCTTGCTGCCGCAAGGGAGGCCGGCTTTAACAGCTACAGACTGACTTCGAACGATGTTTATCTTGACATGCTTACGGATAGCGGTGTAAATGCGATGACCCTCTGTCAGCTTGCCGCCATGATGCGTGCTGATGAGGCTTATGCCGGCAGCACCACTTTTTCGCGGCTTTCTGCCAAGTTGTTCGATATCTTCGATAAGAAGTATTTTTTGCCTGCACATCAGGGAAGAGCTTGTGAACAAATACTTTCCAGGGGACTTATCAAAGAAGGGCAGCTTGTTCCCATGAACTTTGAGTTTGGTACTACTATTAATCAGATAAAGCAGGTTGGCGGAAGGCATGTTTCGCTACTTTTAGATGAAGGCCTTGTACTCCAGAGCGATAAACCCTTTAAGGGCAATTTTGATCTTAAAAAGCTTCGCCACGTCTTAGAGAGCGAGCGCGGAAATGTAGCGTTTGTCAGAATAGAAGCGGGGACAAATCTTATAGGCGGCCAGCCCATATCCATGGACAATATTATAGAAGCGGCGGCGATTTGCCGTGAGTATGGCGTGCTTACCGTACTTGACGCGAGCCTTTATCAGGATAACCTGCATTTTATAAGGACAAGAGAACATCCTGAGCTTTCAACAAGGCAGATAACAAAACTGATAGCGCAAGCCGTTGATATCATCTATTTCTCGGCAAGAAAACTGGGTTTTGGAAAGGGCGGAGCCATTCTTACAAATGATGAGTCCATATTCTTAAAGCTTGAGCCTTTGATCGCAAGGTTTGAGGGCTTTCCGACCTATGGCGGCATAAGCATAAGGGATATGGAATCTTTGATAGACGGTCTTGACGATACCATGGACGATGACACGATAGCCCAAGGGCCAAATTTTATAGCTTATCTTGCGGGCGAGCTTCAAAAGTACGGTATTCCGGTTGTGACCCCTCCGGGCGGGCTTGGCTGCCATATAGATGCAAGGAAGTTTGTGCCGCATGTGCCGCTTTCAGAATATCCAGCAGGAAGCCTTGCCGCCGCAATATATATATCAAGCGGAGCGCGTGGCATGGAGCGCGGCGGTATAGACGAGCCTATTGAGAACCCAAACGATCCGCCCTTTGGAGCTATGGAGCTTGTACGGCTTGCAATGCCAAGAAGAGTATATACCATTTCACAGATCAATTATCTGATAGACAGGCTTTCCTGGCTGTATGAAAATCGCGACCTTATAGGCGGACTTTATTTTGAAGAGGGTGCTCCACGCAATTTCTATGACAGGCTGAATTCAATAGGCGATTGGCCTGAGCGTCTTGTGAAAAAGTTCCGTATAGACTTTGGCGAGTCGCTTTAAATTAAAGGTATGAGCGGAGAGCGATCTTCGTTTATATAAAAATAACTACAATTTTAAAACGGAGGCAATAGTAATGGCACTCGTAACCAGTAAGGAAATGTTTGAAAAAGCATATGTGGAAGGCTATGCTATAGGCGCATTCAACGTTAACAACATGGAGATAATCCAGGGCATAACTGAGGCCGCCAAGGAGGAACGTGCTCCTTTGATACTTCAGGTATCAAGCGGCGCAAGGAAGTATGCTAACCATACCTATCTTATCAAGCTGGTAGAGGCAGCTGTGATAGAGACCGATCTTCCCATTTGCCTGCACCTTGACCATGGCGACACTTTTGAGCTTTGCAAAAGCTGTGTTGACGGAGGCTTTACTTCCGTAATGATCGATGGCTCCCACTTGAGCTTTGCGGAGAATATCGAGCTTACAAGGCGTGTTGTCGAGTATGCGCACGATCACGGTGTGGTAGTTGAGGGTGAGCTTGGACGTCTTGCCGGCGTTGAGGATGATATCAATGTATCTGCCAAGGATTCCTCATACACCGATCCCGATCAAGTTCAGGAATTCGTTGAAAAGACAGGCGTAGACAGTCTTGCGATAGCCATAGGCACCAGCCACGGCGCGTATAAGTTCAAGCCGGGCACCAAGCCGCAGCTTCGTTTTGACATACTTGAGGAGATAGAAAGAAGGCTTCCGGGTTTCCCGATAGTGCTTCATGGCGCAAGCTCCGTTGTACCTGAGTTTGTAAAGATGATAAATGAAAATGGCGGCAACATGGCCGATGCCATAGGCGTACCCGAGGATATGCTGAGAAGGGCTGCTCAGATGGCCGTATGCAAGATCAACATAGACAGTGACCTTCGTCTTGCTATGACCGGCACTATACGTAAATACATGGCTGAGAATCCCTCACACTTTGACCCGAGGCAGTATCTTAAGCCCGCGCGTGCGGCCATCAAGGAAATGGTCAGGCATAAGCTGATCAATGTGCTTGGCTGCAACGGCAAAGCCTGATCTTTGGGAGATTTCTGTGGATAAGAACGAAAGAGAATACGAATACGATATAATTACGCTGACCGATTCAGAGGGTCAGGATGTAGATTTTGTCTATATCGCCACGATAGAGCATATGGGACGCGAATTTTGCATCCTGGTGGATGCCGAGGAGATAGCAAACAGCGACAACGAAGCCACTATACTTGAGATAATCGAAGATGAGGATGGCGTGCAGTATTGCGGTATAGATGATATAAACCTTCTTAACGCCGTATTTGAGGCATATAAGGAGGAGGCTGAAAAGGAAGAATGAACACTTTTTAGCCAAAATTAAAAAGCTACAGTTAAGCAGGGTTATAAACAGCCCTGCTATTTTTATTTTTTAACCTCACATTTAAACAAAAACCAACTTTTGTCTAAAATCTTATTCGGCGGGTTTTAAAAAACAATAAAATGTGCTATATTATAGGTATGTACGAATATGCCTTTAAAAAACCGCTGATAGAGCTGGCAAAGCTCATGAAGGAAGCTGGCTATACGCTTTATGCCGTGGGCGGTATGGTGAGAAATCCGCTTTTGGACTTGCCGATAAGCGATATGGACGTATGCAGCGCTATGCCGCCGGATGCGCTTATTTCACTATGCAAAAAGCATAGGATAACCTACGTAGAAAAAGGTATACGCTTTGGTATGGTAGAGCTGCACCTTAAAAGCGGGGGCGAACGCGTATTTGTGGAACATACCACTTTCAGGAGTGATACCTATAATAAAACGGGCGCTCATAAGCCTGAATCCGTAACATTTTCAAACAACTTGGACGTGGATGCTCACAGGCGTGATTTTACTGTAAACGCCCTTTATAGGGATATACTCACGGGCGAGATTATAGATCCCACGGGCGGTCTTTACGACCTTGAACATAGAATCTTGCGCACGACCTCAAGCGATCCCGAAGTGATTCTGCGAGATGATGGACTGCGCATAATGCGGCTTGCCCGCTTCGCATCGGAGCTTATGTTCGAAATTGAGCAAAATACGCTTAATGCCGCCGTAAAAAATGTAGAGCTTCTTTTGGATATATCAGGGGAACGCATCCGCGATGAGCTTGTAAAGCTTCTTCTTTGCGATATAAAGTACCCTTCAATACCGCTTGCTGACACAAAATATCCATGGTCGGGCAAGGTGTTTTACGGCCTGAATCTAATGCACCAAATAGGTATATTTAAAACCGTGCTGCCTGAGGTAGCCGCTTGCGACGGTGTTTTGCAAAATGAAGCATACCACGCTTTTGATGTGCTTGGACATACGCTTAGAGTATGCGCCTGCATAAGGCCGAGTCTTCATATGCGCCTTGCCGGGCTTTTTCATGATGTAGGTAAGCCGGTAAACCTTGATTTGGATAAAACCATGCATCGTCATGCCGAATATAGCGCCCCTATGACTAAAAAGGCGCTTACAAGGCTCAGGTTTTCAAATGAAATAATAGAAAAAACTGTCACAATAGTGCGAGAGCATTCATATGACGTGGGCAATCACGCCAAGGATTCAACACTAAGGAAACATTTCGCACTTATGGGGCACGAGCTTTCGCTTGAGCTTTGCGATATGCGGGAGGCAGATCTTCTTGGAAAGGGCGTTTCAAGGCGCGAGGGCGATATTTGCGGCCGCTGGCGCAGAATTATCGATGATATGCAAAGAGAAGGTGCTCCCATGTCATATCAAGAACTAAATTGCAGCGGAAGCGATATAGCCAATTGGTTAAAAATACCCCCGGGACCAAAGATCGGTGAGATAAAGCGTAAGCTTTTGCTGCATTGTGCGGTATTTCCCGGAGATAACACAAAGGAGCGACTTTTTAGCATCGCAAAAAAATTGAACTCATAAATCGCCTGGGTGGGATATTACTCATCAGGCGCTTTTATGTTAGGTTTAAACTGTTAAGTTATCGTATGCTTAATTTCAAAAAGCTTTTTTGCTTCATTTTAGGATAACCCGCCATATATTACATAAAAACATTTTCTTTCACGGCTTTACTTACGTATACTCCAAAAATGCATCTGATCCAGACTTAATTCACACAAGCAGGGTACAAAAACACACTTTTAGGCTGATGCTTTAAACGGCAACACAAAAGCTTTTTATGAAGCTTTATTTGTGTAAAAAGTATTTAGACCCGGTTATAAAATATTTTTATTATAATTATGCTTGCAAAACTACACAATGTAGTGTATGCTATACATAAATAAAGAAGTTTGGAGGATATTATGCGTAAAAGATATATTTGCCTGGCGCTTGCTGTGCTTTTATGCGTTATGGCAATTCCATTTCAAAGCGCGTTTGCCGAGGAAACAGAGATGGGCACATTCGACATCATCTCTTTGCCCTATGACAAACTTAATCTGGCAAGAGCGATCGCCGTTATAGAGGATGGCGAGCTGTCCGAAAGCTTTATAGGCGGCATAAAGGGACTAAGCGGAAAAAAAACCGAACCGGGTGGAACCGTCACTATCGGTGAAACTATGTATTTCTCAGGTCTATGTGAAGGCGAGCTTAAAGATGATCTTCTTTTTGCTGATGAAGATACTCTTTTTCCTTTAGGTGAAGCCAGCAGCATTTTTATCTGGATATCCATCATGCAGCTTTATGAGCGCGGCATGCTTGAGCTTAACTCCGATATTACCGGATATTTGCCAGATGAGCTTAATATCGATCTATCCGGGGGCACTACCCCGGTGACTATATACCACCTTATGAACGGCACTGTGGGCTGGGAATCATGCTATCGCTATCAGGGCTATTATGATGATATAACAAGCGATGTTGAGTATGATCCTGATGGAAATCATAATGTGATAGAATATATGAACAGCATATACCCCATTCAGCATTTTGAAGCGGGTAAGGTAAGAACCTCCAGCGGCTTTGAAGCTGCGGTTGCGCAAGTTATAATTGAGCAGGTTTCCGGAACGTCCTATGTGGAATATGTCAAAAACAACATACTCCTTCCCCTTGAAATGGAGCATACCACGCTTGACGCGGCGGCTCTTGACCGTCCCGAGCTTAGAGAGAGTATGGCGGACTGCTTTATAACCAGCGATTCAAGGTATATTGCGGTTTTCGATGAAGGTTATTCCACCATCCCCGCCATAAACGCAGCATACTCCACGCTTGGCGATATGACAAAGCTCATGTCCGCGCTTACAGGCGATACCGCCGCCATATTTAAAGCCGAAGAGACCTACGAACTTTTCACCTCAGTATCATATGATGCAGGTGAGGATATACCCATTTCGGCACACGGTCTTCCCGTTATGGACGGAGAAGAACTGGTTTTAGGCTTTGAGGTAAACAGCAGCTTTGCAAAGGGCGAGATAGCGTTTTCGCCTGTCACAAAAAAAGCTGTGATAGTGCTTTCAAATTTTAACACCTCCTATAGTAACAGCATGACTGACACCATACATGAGCATGTATTTGGTAAGCGCGTATACGAGGAGCAAACAGAAGGTCTGCCTAAAACATCCTTCCTTGCGGGTGAATATATAAGCGCAGGCGGCATCTACTATGGCTATATGGATCTCGTAAACCGCTTCAACATGGCTTCCATGTTCGTTATAGCTCCATACGCGGATTTCAGCACAAAGAAGCTTTATGCATATTCGGAGTACCAATCCCTGCATCAGGCCTACACCACAAAGCTTCGTTTTACGGAGCTGGATCAGATATCGCCCTACACCTTTATAGATAACGCGGGCGGTATCGTGCGCTTCATGCTCGATGATGAAGGCAATGTTGAAAAGATATACTATAATGGCACCGAATTTGTACCAATGCCTTGGCATAGGAGTATCGCCATTACCAATATTACTGTGATCCTGTGCTACATGATAGCGCTGTTTTGCGTGATCGGTTTCTTTGTGATGCTGGGATTTATGATCTACAACCGCAAAAATCATATTCATAATCTTGGATCGTCAAGGCTTGCTCCCCTGCTCATGCTCACACTTATTGCCGCCGTTGTCAACTGCATGTGGCTCCTGTTCTCCTCGGGTGGAGTGCTGTCATATGCAGCCTGCACTATTCACTTTATTATCAACTATGTCTGCTCAGCGCTTATGGTGGCGTTTAGCGTTGGTATAATTGTGCTATGGCGGAAGAGCGAGCTGTTTTCCTATCAAAAGGTAGGCTATATCGCTATAATGGCGGTTTCACTGATTCTTCTTGTGATAATGGTATTTTGGAATCTGTATCGATAAACAAAATCCAATATAAAAAGGCATCTTAAATGACAGTCGCTCATGCTGACCCATAGATCAAAATCAGCGTGAGCGTTTTTATACGCGAAGCCTGTCGCAGAGTATACCCTTGACACTATGCCGGTTGTGAGCTTAAAATATACTTAAATTAAGATAAAAAGTGGTGATCATTTGAGAAATAAAAACAATAAGCATTTAGGAATCGAAGTGGATCCCGAATTACACGGGAAGCTGCACTATATCGCCAAATACGAAGGCCGCTCCGCAAACGGGCAGATACTCTATTTAATACGCCAATGTATCAAGGCATTTGAAGAAGTAAATGGCGAGATCAAGCTTGATAACGATAAAAAGACCCAATTGTAACTAAAAATGCCACCCCCATCTTCTTTTGAAAACAGGGCGGCATTTTTCATATCTTAAGCGTATTTAGACAACCGATGGCTCGAATACCATCTCACCGCGTCCAAATCTTCCAAGTGAAAGCTTTGACGCATCGATGGTGGGCGTTTCACCAAGTATCATCTCGCTCATGACCACGCCCGTTACAGGTCCGAACATAAAACCATGACCGGAGAAGCCGATACACATGTAAAATCCGTTAACATCGGCGGACTTTTCATAGATGGGCTGCCTGTCGGGAGTGATGTTGTAAAGACCTGCCCACTGGCGCACTACGCGAAGCTTTCCTATCGGCGGAAGCGTGCGGGTTATAGTCTTTGCCATCTCGGACAGGAATTCATGGCTTGATGTTACCCTGCCGTCACGAGGCTCGGCATCACAGCCCCTTCCCATTATAAATGATCCATGCGGCGACTGCTGAACATAAAGATTAAGTCCAAAAGACATTACCATAGGCTCCTGCATGGGCTCTACAGGCTCGGTTACAAGTATCTGATGACGCTCGCTTATCACTGGCACCGATATGCCAACCATATCGCATATCTGCTTTGAAGCTCCGCCGGCAGCGTTTATCACGCAATTTGTATGGATAACGCCCTTATCGGTAACAACGCCGCTTATTCTGCCGCCGGAGGTCGTTAAACCTATTACCGTAACAGGGTGCAAAAATTCCACGCCAAGCCTTCTTGCAGCGCGATAATATGCATCCGTAGTATGGAAGGGGTTTAAAAAGCCATCCTTTTCACAGAAAGCCGCGCCTTTAAGTATGCTCGTA
The DNA here is from genome assembly GCA_017416425.1 of Clostridia bacterium. Lineage (GTDB taxonomy): Bacteria > Bacillota > Clostridia > Christensenellales > CAG-138 > RGIG1693. The sequence continues at coordinate 8,755 of JAFQCL010000006.1, read as the reverse complement.
TTAAGATGTGGCACTATGCTTCTTGCCTCATCAAGGCTTACCATGCGTGAGGGTATGCCGCAAGCGTGCTGCACCTCTATATTCTTTTTAAACTGCTCTATTTCACGATCGGTATCGGCTATTAAAAGGTAGCCCTTCTGCTTGAACTCTATATCGCCGTCATATTCAAGCGTTTCATTAGCGTGTTCAAAGAATTCTATGCTGTATTTGGAAAACAGGCAATTCATCTCCGTTCCCCACTGCATGCGCACGCCCGCGCCACAAGCGCCCGTTGAGCCGCCGCATATAAAGCGTTTCTCCAGCACCACAATATTCTTTACGCCCTTTTTAGCAAGGTTATAGGCCACAGAGCAGCCGCTTATACCGCCGCCTATGATGACCACATCAGCGCTGTTTCTCATTATTTTCGGCCTCCTTTGCAATAAGCTCAAGCTTTACGCCCACTGCCGGCGGACGTGTTGTCTGTGGGGTCTGGGTGGCCGGCGGAAATCCCGCAGCCGCTAGCTCGCGCATTATAAGAAGCGAACATGTTTTGCCCTGACATGATCCCATGCCAAGTCTTGTGATGCGCTTTATCTCATCCATGGACGTATATCCATCCGCTATAAGCTGCCTTACCCTTAAAAGCGTAACATCCGAACACCTGCAAATTATGGTATTTTCCATGTAGCTTAGCCCTCCTTATCGATCAGCGCTATGTTTCTTACATCATAAAGGTGCTTTTTTGGCACACGAATACGCACAGCCGGAGTTCTGTCGAATGATTTTGGATTAAGCGCGCTTAATACTAAAGCTTCACATACAAATTCTCCGCTTCTTGACAGCGCGAAAACGGTATCACCCTTTTTAGGAAGTGGCCTGAACTCATAGGGAAGCGTAAGCTCTGCATATTCCTCGGATGCGCTCGTGTCCACTATCATAATGGCAAGACCCGGGCACCTTGTAAGACAAATTCCGCAGCCGCTGCATTTATCGGCATGAAGTATGGGCATATTGTTTATATCCTCGCCTATCTCGATGGCGCCAAAGGGGCATGCTGTTTCGCAGGGGTTGCACGGTATCCTGCGGTAGCACTCAAGCACAGCAACTTTTCCCTTATTAATACGCGAAAGCGGCGGGAATTTTTCAAGCACCATTTCAGGTGAAGCTATACCGGTCTTTTCAAACATGATTACGCCTCCTTATTAAGGCAAGCAGAAGCAAGCCCCTGTCTGATGTGTTCGCCTGCCGGACCGCTCCTTAGCGCCATAAGCTGCCTGTTTAGGCTGCTATATTGCGCGTCAAAGTCCTCCGGGATATGTCCAAGACGCTTTGCCGCGCAGAGCCCGGCAATGTGACCCTCGACCATTGCGGCAGAGGCCTCCTCTACGCCCGATGTATCGCCGGCTACGAATATGTTCGGCACGCTCGTTTCATATTCCCCGGTTTTAAGCGGTACCATGCCGCCAAGCTGCGGTATGTATGAAAGCTTGCAGCCTGCCATGGCAAGCAGCTCACAAAGCGGGGTAAGACCAACGCTCACGCAAAGCGTATCCGCGGGTATTATCTCCTCCGTACCCGGTATCTGGTTGAATTTATCGTCAAGCGCCACTATTTCAACGGCGGTGAGGTGATCCTCTCCGATAGCGCGTTTTACGGTATGTGAGGTCTTTATCGGTACGCCCATTCTAGCCACCTTTGAAGCGTGTACAAGATAGCCCCCGATCTTAGGCGCGGCATCCAGTATGCATTTTACATTTACGCCCGCCTGCATGAGCTGATAACTTACGATAAGGCCTATATTTCCGGCTCCAAGCATTACAACATCCTTTGCAGGCATAATACCGTATACGTTCATAAGCGTTTGAACAGCGCCTGCGCCGCATACGCCGGGAAGGTCATTGTTCGGGAAGGCCAAAAAGCGCTCGCAAGCTCCGGTCGCGACTATTATGGCGCCCGGCTTAAATTTCATGTATTCCTCTTCCTTATAAAGGGCGGTCACCATGCCATCCTCATATATGCCAAGCGCTGTGGTATCAAGCATAAGCTTTATATCATAGCGGGCTATCTCTTCTCTTAATATTTCCGCTATGTCCACCCCTCTTGTGGACGCATGCTGCTCCTTTGAGCCAAAGAACATGTGGGTCTGCTTTATAAGCTGTCCGCCTATATCGGGGCTGCGCTCAAGCACAACTACGCTTGCACCTGACTTTGCGGCTGTTATCGCGGAGCAAAGACCCGCGGGGCCCGCGCCGATTACCAAAAGTTCGCAAGTTATCATTCTATGATCCCCTTTCCCTCTTGAAGCTCCACTACCATGCCCTCACGGACGGGAGTTACGCAGGTACGCACATTGGGTACGCCATCTACTACCATCATGCAGGATGAGCAATTTCCGATAGCGCAATAAAAGCCTCTGGGTCTATGAAGCGTAAGGCTGTGTCCCAACACTCGCACGCCTGCGGCATGAAGCGCCGCCTGAATAGTCTCGCCTTCAAAGGCATCGATTGCTTTACCATTAAAGATGAAGCTTATTTGCTTGCCCCTTTTAAAGTCAAGCACAGGATGATTTTCAATTCGCATAAGCTATAGCCTTTCGCTAAGTATTCAAAGCGGAACATGGCGTTTTGCACGATATCCACTCATAAAAAGCATTATAGCACAAACCTATCTAAAATAAAATATACATAAATAAATATACTTTATGTAGCGAAACAACGCATCAAAAACTGCGGCTGTTATATCTGTATATAGGTTTTGAGTGGTTGTTTTAAAGTAAAGCAATTTTGACTGCCAGTGGAATTAAAAGAATTTACTCACTTTCCTCCTCAAGCTTTTCGACCTTTGCAATAAGCTCAATTAAGGCATCATAGAGCATACGAAAATTTCTATTTATACGTTCAATATTTTCTACTCTTTCACTTGTAGGCCAAGGCTCCGTCTCCATTATGCTATACGGCGCTTTTATATCCATTATTCCGTCCTCCACGATTTTAAAAATTCAAGCTGAATACCTCCGCTTAGCGAAAAAGCGCTGCCTGCCTCATTAAAAATCTCAAGGCACATAAGCCTGCCGGAGCCAAAAAGCGGTACTTCCGTCACCTTATCCTGCGTGTCATCGGATATGAGCACTGTTCTTTTAAGCGTCTTTTCATCCATATGCACTATAACTGATATCTCTCCGCACATGCCGCCGTCAAATTCACGGGTAGGAAAGGGCACAACAGGTTCGCCTGTCTCATCCTTCTGCATACCCGCGCACATAAAAAGACGCCTTGGCTGCTTTATGGTGTAAAACCCATTCAGGCTTATCCTTGGCGTCCTAAAGCTTGCATGTATGGGCTCTCCATCATAGGTATAACCGCTGTTCATGCGGTATATGTAGCGCTTATCGTTTATCATAAGCAGATCATCGCCATCGCTTATAAGATCGCGCACCCCGTTAAAGCCATCCCTTATCATGTAGCAGCTCCTTGTGGTATCATATTCCACTATTATGGCGTCTGTTCCCTTGCCTATGGCAAAATAGAGCATATCCCCCACGAAAGCGCCCTTACAGCGAAGAGGGCTAAACGTGCTTAAAAGCGGCTTTATGGCGTCCGCATCGCTCATCCTGTGGGCATTTATACCATTATAGCTATGAAGGCCATGCTTTGTCATGTAATATCCCATGCCAAACATGCGCACAAAAGCCTGCCTATACACAAAATCGCCATGCTCACATACCTTTTCTATTGTAAAATTGGACGGTCTATCGCCGGTAAGTCGATATATGCTGCGCTGTTTAAATATAAGAAGCTGATTTTGAAGCGCAATGATGGCTGAAATTGGATCGCCCGCGCTGTTTCCTACCTCTACATGCCCTCCCGATACGTTTTCTGAGGCGCTTTCTGCCCCAAAATCCTCTATAGTCCGTCCACTGCCGGGCAATTTTGACCAATACAGTCTGTTTTTATGGGAATTATCGCCTGCCAAAAAAAGGCGATTCTCATACATTGCCGCACAGCCTGCCGGGATATCCGAAAGAAGCTCCGTAGCTCCAAATGGCGTGACGCTTTCTCCGTCAAATTTTATCATCTGCGTAATGCCGTTTCCTATTATAAGGTAGTCTTTTCCATCTATCTGCGCTTCAAGGCAGAAATACATAAAGCCAAGTGCGCTGCCGGAAAAAGTATGTATAAGATTCCAGCTTCCCGCATCTTGGCAGTAGATATTTGCCCCTGCCATCACCAGGTAATATGTTTTCCCATTTGCGTGAAATACATAAAGCTTATCTATTTCATCCTCGCCGGGTACGGGTTCCTGGTTAAGTATGTGCTTTGTAAAGCCCTTTGCCAGCATTATACGGCCTGTTTTAGTGTCTATATTTCTTGCATAAGGCGCCGAAAAGCTAAGAAGGCTTTCATCGCTTGTCATATCTACGCCTAAAAAGCTCTGCAAACTATATACGTCTATCGCCATATATCCTCCTAAAACCTGTTGTAGATGCTAAAGCAGGAGGGATCCTTCATCTCGCGGGCAAGCCTTCTTTTTCCCGCCTCATACATCTCAAGATAAGCGCTCGCGCCATACTGCGTTGATACATCGCCGCTCATGCGCTCCCTTGCCACAACATAGCTCACTATGAGCGGATGAAAAACAGCGGGAACATCGGGCTCATCGCTTTCGCTTACCACCATTCTCGGCATAGCTCGATATGTTACCCACACCTCCATATCCGCCTTTGCCTTTACATATACCGGCAGATCGGGGGATGTGAAACTGAACTTAAGCTCATCAGCTCCGTTTTTTACGCTATATATCCTGATGCATGGCCTTTTTAATGACGAAGGGTCAAAACGCCTTTCAATAAGCCTCACCTTTTCCGGATAGGCAAGCCTTACGCTTCTTGCTATGTCCTCCGCGGCATCGTTTATATGGCATAAAAATTTATCCCGCCACTCAAAAATGGCATCGGCGCTTCTATCAAGCTGAAGCAGCGCGGCGGTAATTATCTCATGTGACGTCATAGAATTTTCCTCCTCAATCAAAAAGTTTTTTTCCGGCTATTGCCGTATACTCTGAAAAATCCTCCGTTATTTTCTTCTCGGTAGCGGCGCTTTCCTCTATAAGTCTATAAAGCTCCACCGGAACCTCTACCGCAACACAGCGCGGTACTCTAAAGAATACGCCGTTTATACCGCCCTCCCAAGGGGACATGTCTCCGTTTGCCGCAGGCTTTATCACTATCGTAACTTTTTCTGACTGTTTGGTTTCCTTCATAATCTACCTTTCTGTGAAATTATAAGTGTTTTGTTTTTTAAAATAAGGGTTTTGCTTTTTTAAAGGGCTTCGCCCGGGAGCTGCTATTTTTGGGGGCTATGCGCCCCAATTCCTTCGTCAGAAGGTTCAGCTCCACACAAAGGCGTTCACCCTTGACCCGCTTTCTTGGCAGGGCTTGATGCAAAGTTGAAGCTTTCGCTTTTCATTCCAAGCTTTGCTTTAAAAAAAAGCCCCAAAACTCATGATGCAGGGTAGCGCCCTGCCAAGAAATCGGGGGGACAAGCAGCGTCCGGCATGGTCTGCACCTTCTTAAAAGGGGATTGGGATAAAAGCCCCAAATGATACTTCCACCCCTGAAAAAAGCTCATAAAAAAGCCCCGCGCATCAGCGGGGGGGCTTACATCCGGTCTATTGTTACATCATCGGGGTCGGCCTTTTGTGCATCGTTTTCGTGTGATGAATGGATACTGATCGTAAAAAATATTAAAAGCAGTGATGAAAGGATGATAAGTACACAGCCCATCACTGCGTTTAGGCTTACACGTTCATTCCATATGAACACCCCGACAAGCGTTGCGATAACAGGCTCAAGCATACTCAGCATACTCGAAGTACCTGCCCCAAGCGCCCTTATGCCATATTGCATGAGAAGCACGCCAAAAAGCCCGCCAATGAGCCCCTTAAGAGCAACGGCAATAAATACCACAAAGCTCCCCGGAAACTTTAAAGCGCCCTCAATCAGAGCAGTTATAGCCCCTATGATAAAGGCAGAGGCATTGATGTAAAATGTAACCGCAAAAGAATCTATATCGGAATAGGCGTATTTGCCGGCAAGAAAATATGTAGCGTATGTCACAGCTGAAAGAAGCGCAAACAGGGGTCCAAGAAAGCTATCCACCCCTCCAAAGCTGCTTACAAGGTATATTCCAAAAAAGCTTAACACCAACGCTATAAGCTTTTGAATACTAAAGCCCTCCCTAAATATTAAAGCGCCAAAAAGAACAGCAAGTACCATGTGCGTAGAATGCAGCACGACCGCAGCCCCATTATCCATGCTAAGATATGAAAAGGACATGAAAAGCAGCGTTAAAAAATATGCTCCCCCTCCTAAAAATCCGATGGATACAAGCTTTTTGGGTCTTACCTTGAGCTTTGGAGCCTTTTTTTTAAAGAGTAGTATCAAAAAGGCCGATATAAGACCAAATAGCATGGTATATGTAACGGCAGTCGTGCTGCTAAGAGCATTTTTTGCGTCAGCTTCCAAAAAGCGGGGATAGCTTTCGCCAAATATTCCCATAAGCACATTTTTTTCTATCCCACCGCCTTGTATTATGCTCGTCAATGAAGGCGTAATACCGTAGCACATGGAGGAGAGTATTACAGCTATCACTCCAAAAAGCTTTATATTCACTTTGACCGGTGTCTTTTCCATGCGTTTATTATAGCATAGATCGAAATGGTGTGCATTTGGTTTTTGGGTCGTTTTAAAACAAAGCCACGAAGCTAAAACCTTATTACGCCCTCTTTATACGCACATCTCGAGCATGACAATATTCACCGTAACATCGCCCGCAGGGATGCTTTCGCAGGCAAATGTAAGATATCCCTCCGATGCGCTCTTGCAGTATACCCCGGCATCCGTGTAATACTTGTATGAACTTCTGTCCGCGCTTACAAATATGACCTTATCCCCCGACGCGCCGGGAACAGCTATATTTACGGATGGCGGCAGCGCTATACTTTGCCAAGCGGTTTGCGGTATGGTTATGCTCCTTGCAAGCACCCCATCCTTTGTGCCTATATAGTGCCATGTGTAGGCGCTGTAGCTTGAGGGGGCCTCCTTTTCCTCTCCCGTATATATGCCCATCCAGGCGGAGGATTCATCCGTAATATCAGCATCCGACTGCGGTTCGGTTTTGCTGTACTTTATATGTACATAGCGTGAACCGCCAGAAAGCTCCCGCATCATTTCCTCAAAAGCTGCTTGCCTGTCCTCCTCGGCTCTTAAAAGCTCATCGTTTAAAAGCTCAAGCGCAACTATTATTGGGTACTGGGGCAGGCTCATAATGGCATTTTCGTTTAAAAGCGCACGTCTTGCCGTAAAGCCGAACACCGTTGAGGTTATAAGTGAAAGATTGTCCTCACCCGAATAGAATTGCAGCTCGCAGCGCACAGGTCCCGCAGAAACCGAACCCGCATTTATGGGGATAGTCAGCTTATTTTCGGATATTGTAACTCCGCCCTCATCCGAATCCTGATACGCTACGCCAAGCGGTGATGAAAATACAGCCAGCACGCGAACGCCTGAAAGGGATGCGGGTTCACCGTCATCGGTAACGGCTATATTAAGTACATTTCCCGTATCGCCCTCAACTATCTCAAATGGCTTTATAATGCTCTGACGCTTTAAGTCTACGGTAAATTCAAATTCCTTTGTCAGTTCAGCCAATGCGAAACACCCCCAAGCCTTGAGCCTAAACCTCCCGCCTGGCTATGCGGCCTGCCAACAAAATGCTCATAAAGCGCAAAGTAGCCATTAAGTCCTATTTCAGCTATCATGCTATCCCTAAGGTCCTGCCATGTGGAGGATTCATCGGTGAATATATTGTTTATCACATTTGAGGAAAAACCGCTTAATGCCTCTATGTATTCGTCAAAGCGCGTGGATGCCTCTTCATCCTCAGCATCTTTTGCGCCTCCGCCTAAGCTTCTGCCACCGCCGCCTCCGCTGCCCTGGTTATTCTCCTCCTGCTGCTGCACATAATCCCACCAATAATCAAGCGCGTCCTCATTTGCCTGAGCCTGCTGCTCTATGTTGAACATCTCTATTTCAAGCTGCCTGTCGTAATGCTCCTGCATGGCGTTATAAAGCTGCTGTGCTATCGCGGACGCATACTGCGACTCAAGCTCAGATATATCCGACTGCGCCGCCATGAGCTCCCTTTGATGCATGGAGGAAAGGTAGGTAGAGCCTCCCATGCCCCTTGAAAATGCATCCGCCTCAAGTTCGGCGATATTTGCCTCCGACTGTCCGATACGTCCTGCTATCGCCTGATCTATGGCGGGTCTTAATATGGTAGTCAAAAGCTCGTAAAGCCCCTGCGCGTCAAATTCCTGATTTGAGATTTGAGGAAGACTAAGCGTGTTTAAAAGAGCCTGATATACATCATAGTATTGCTCATAATCGGTGCCGCTGAGCGGGTTTTCAGCTTCGGCCAGTGGCTCTTCGGAATTTTCCTCAGATATGCTGTGAAGTCCATCTATGCCGTTGCCATTAAGCCCATGATTCTGGCCTGTCCCCTGCTGCATGCCGCCCTGCGCCGTGCTGTGAAGTCCATCTATGCCGTTGCCATTAAGCCCATGATTCTGGCCTGTCCCCTGCTGCATGCCGCCCTGCGCCGTGCTATGAAGTCCATCTATACCGTTGCCATTAAGCCCATGATTCCGGCCTGTCCCCTGCTGCATACCGCCCTGCGCCGTGCTGTGAAGTCCATCTATACCGTAGCCATTAAGC
>JAFQCL010000005.1 GCA_017416425.1 Clostridia bacterium | reverse complement strand
TTAGCTGGCGTCGCAAAAGGGACTTGAACCCCCGACCCCACGCTTAGGAGGCGTGTGCTCTATCCAACTGAGCTATTGCGACATGGCTAAATTTATGATTAAGCCCGAAGAAACTCGAACTTGAATCCTATATGAAGTTTTCAGTAGGCGACCGTTGTAACGCCACCTTAGGAGGCGGACGCTCTATCCTGCTGAGCTAATGGTGCATCATAAAACACATTGTGCGAATTAATTTTAGCTTTACCCTGATGTTTTGTCAATACTTTTTTTGCTATATTACTGAGTATCTTTTTTAAAGTAAAATACTTTATTAATAAAATACCAAAAGCGGGTGTAAAACCCGCCCGGTACAAAAAAGGAGATAATTATAAAGCATTAACATTGAGACTTCTATATTTTAAATGCCGCACACCGTTAAAGCTGCGCCATGTCCAAATGTAATGATGTTTTACCATCTGCTAATAATACGGAAGCGCACCTTAAAAGGTTGCGTCGATTTAATCTTTAACCATAAATTTTTTCAAAAATCAGTCATGCCAAAAAACAAAGAGGCTAAACACCCACATTTATTGAGGTGAAGAGAGTGCAAAAGTAGGCTTTCATCTTCCGGGCGGAAGCATTTTTTAAATTTTATACTTTATAAGGCCTTTACCTAATGAGCAATGTTCATAAGACAGTTAACAGCTACAGCAGTTTCGTTTGCTATACCTGTGCTTGTATATCCTATTTTATTGTGATAGTATGTAAGCAAAGAAATCAACAAATTGGAATAGGTCGAACAGTTGATATGTAGAATTTTTTATGCTTATTTGGTACAATACTGTCAGGTAAATAAGAATTTATAAAACAAATCAAAATGAGAGGATAAAATCATGCTTTTTAAAAATGGTTCCGGCTAGAAAGCTTGTTTTGATGACAATAACGGACGATATTTTGGCGAATATGGTGGGATACAGTCATATCATCTGTTCGAGATAACAAAAGAAATATTCGATCAGCTCGATGAAAAAATGACTGAGAGTGATGCGGGTAGCATTATGTACGAAGGGAGGCATATGTATATGGCGGTCGATGACCGTTGCGGGCCCCCGTATACTATAGTTTTCGATGATGACTATGAAAAACTGTGTCCCTGGGCCAATGTTATGAAAAGCGGACCGGTCTGGCCTGATGAGTTAACTGGTGCGGTGGTTGCATTGTTTGAGTCTGAAAAAACAACCGTGAACAGCGAAGAAAGAAATGTGAAATAAAAGATAAGGAATGATTTTTTCAAATTCCAATTTGTCGATCTGATTTAAGGGCGCACTTCTATACGCTCCTGTCGGGCGTATCGTGCGATGTGCAGCTTTGTACCGCATTAAGCCTCCTCTGTATAAGGAGAGGTGCTGAGCGAAAGTAAAGCGGAGGGGTTCTCAGCCTTCAGTCAGCTTCGCTGACATCTCCCTTTACACAAGGTAGCCTTTTCAAACTGCTACATATTGCAAAAAAGTGACCTGTGATGGTTTCACAGATCTGTTTAACCGTTTTACGGACACCCACCAAACGCTGAGAGTACTTTTTAAAGACTTTTTACACGGAGCCTAACCAAATTTAAAACTCTGCATCCATCATACAAGTAAATATCCAAGATACGTAAAAGCAGTTTTTTGCCATGTCAATAGCCATGTATCAAAGCAACCTATTAAAGGAATTTCCCTACAAATAGGAACTTATTTATAACTTTTGCAAACTTAAAGTAAACGACTTGAGCAACCGGGCAATTCGACCTCTTTCAAGCGCAAAGCCCTTTTCGCTAAGGGTGTCGGGATGGTCTTATACCTCACGGGGACTTGATCCTTTAGGTGTCGCAGCCGGCAAAATCGGATGCCGCATGTCTTATCGTGTTCGACAGAACGCAGATACCGTCATCAAATACACCCGGGTTGATTGAAGTAGAGTCCGGGTTAAAACTCAAATTCGCAACATGTTATTGAAGTTCTCCTTAAATTTATTGTAACACAACTGTCTGATTTTCCACATATATCCCTTTGCGGTCATTTTTTTGTATTTGCCCCCCTGAAAGCTCTTTCAGGGGGGGGCTTCTTTGTAAGATTTTTTCTTTAAAAGCTTGGTGCTCAATGCCCCGGACCCTGCAAAAGAAAAGCCCTGTAGCCATTTTGCAGAGCTTTGCCTCAAGTTTATTTTCCTCCGCCTTACATGCTTGAAAAACGCGGATCAGCGAAGTAAATTACGGTGTTTAGATACTGTCTAATGCGAAAAAAGAATGTTACACATTTACTCTACTATCAAACGCCATAAACCGGTTGTGCTGCTTCCGCTTTTTGAAAATATTTCAAAGTAGTAGTATCCTGATGAAAACGTATATGTTATTTTTTGCTCGCTTGATGTTGAATATAGACCTGTGAGCAGTGTCCCGGAGCTGTTATAAATTCTAACATCATAGTTAACCCCCCGATGGCGAAATAAAGCGAATAGACTTTGTACCGCTTAGCTGCATTCTTTCATAATCCACATCACTCGTGCTGCTTAATGTGACGGAAAGCCAGGCATCTGAGTAACGTGTATCCGCAAAATTCATTGTCCCATTTGGCTCAACCTCCGTATACCAATTTCTGGTTTCCGGGGCAGTATATCCACTTTTAAATGGAATGACGTGTGTGGTTGATTCTGCAAAGGTTATATATGTGCTGGGGAGGACAACGTAGTAGCCCTCTTGACAGCCGACTTTATACATTGAGCCGATAGCATTAGACCCCTTAAGATTGTATACAAAGTAATAAGTCGTATTATGCTGTATTTCGTTTGCAGCCGTTGTGCCTATTGCAAGATTGGCCTCTTCTGGAGTATCTTGAATCTGTGTATCAAGGTAAGGGTCTGGTATATTTGTCTGGTACGCTGAACAATACGTTGTATATGCTTTATTGTCGTAATTATAAAACACAAGTTCTTGTTCATATGTATCATTTGAAGCATTAAACTCACTAATTCCTTCACTGCTCCATTTCACTTCTATGCGAGCGTATCTTTCACTACCAGAAGTATAAAAACGTACGCCCGTAATACGGAACATAGGTAGAAAAATTAGCAGCCGCATATGCCGTAGTTTGAAACATCCCAAACAGTATTACACAAAGGACAAAAATGCTTAAAACTTTTTCATTTTTCTTACCCCTTATTTCGTTAATACAAGCATGGGTGAGATGAGGCTATTGTTATCAAACTCCAATATTTCAATAAGGGCTATCTTTTCATATCCAAGCAATTTTGAAATGTTTTCGCCGGTCGCTTTAAGGCGGATACCGGAGATCATAAAATCGCCGTTTTCCATTGCTTCCTTTTGAAGGATCAGCTGCGTTAAGCGCCGCTCCGCTTCTTTCAGCGCGTCTTTATCCATCTGATCCAATCCGGCCACATAGTCGTCATGGCTGTCGATCTGACCGACTACCATATTATAGATGCTTTCATAATAATCATCTAAAATGATTTCTATGGTTTTCCGCTGCATTCCGTATAGCCGCATGATGTAATTTCACCATTAGCGGTAAAATAATGAAATGCCGCTATGATTTCGTCCTCCCCCTTAAGCAATTCGGCCACATCATCGGCATTTGAGCTATCAAATGTGATCAAGACCTAGAATTCTTTATCAGCTTTATGGGAAAACTCGGCATACCGATTCTGAGCATGGCTGACCCTTTCCTCAGCGCTCAAATTCATGTACTCGGCAGCGCTGGCAGCAGGTGTAAGCATGGACAAGGCAAGAGCAGCCACAGAAACGATAAACAACACTGAAACAACTGAATATAATTACTTTCTTTCTTGCATTCATAGCGTATTCTCCTTTCGATTATCGATGATTTCTTAAAAATGCCCACGATGGATACATCGCTGTCCGCAAGAGCAGGATATCATATAATTCCATTATTTACAAGTGGTTTTATACTACTTAAGCTCCGCAGCCTTGCAGCGTTCATCCCGCAGGTCACATCTTCTTATAAGGCATCATGCGCATAGTCCCCAGCAGGGGTGCGGGAGGTGGAGCCCCTGCGGAAAGGGTCAAGGCCAGCTCCCTGCCTCGGGATCCGGGAACGAGCAGTCCCCAGCAGGGGTGCGAGGGCAGAGCCCCTGCGGAAAGGCTCAAGGGCAGCTCCCTGCCTCGGGGCCGGGGACGAGCAGTTTCCAGCATGGGTGCGGGGGGTGGAGCCCCTGCGGAAAGGGTCAAGGCCAGCTCCCTGCCTCGGGGCCGGGGACGAGCAGTCCCCAGCAGGGGTGCGGGAGGTGGAGCCCCTGCGGAAAGGCTCAAGGGCAGCTCCCTGCCTCGGAGTCTGGGGACGAGCAGTGTCCAGCAGGGGTGCGGGGGGTGGAGCCCCTGCGGAAAGGGTCAAGGCCCGCTCCCTCCCTCGGAGGCTTGGGACGAGCAG